>CAVZVX010000163.1:0-6202 GCA_963778775.1 uncultured Spirochaetota bacterium
GCTCAGCTCTACACTGCTTCGGCAACCAGAATCACGAGTATTGGATAGAGAATCCCGAGTGCCGGCCATACGTGCGCGAGCTCGGGCTCTATAAGGTGAGGAGACCACGCCCCTCCTTTTCGCCGCGTGGGAGCGCTTTTCGAAGAAGGATTTTAAGCGTGTCCTTAAGCTCGTCTTCGCGATCACCTTCCGGCATTCCACCGTAGGCGCAAGGAATGCAAATGAGCTGGAGCCCGTGTACCATGCCGCAGCCAAGGCTCTGCTCGATGGTAAGATCACCGAGCCCAGGGGCGTGTTCGATATTCTGAGGCCGATCTATATCCCGGACGATTCTTTCAAGCACGATTTCGAGAACCTGGAGGCAGAAACCTCCGGCCAATCGAAGCACTTGGCCAAGTTCATCTTATTTCGCCTCGAAAGCGATCTCGCGGGGAAGCCGTGCGATCCCGATACCGATCCGGGAACAATCGAGCATATCCTGCCCGAGAATCCCGATGCCTCCTGGGATCAATACTTTCCCTACGACGATAGAGTCCGCTACGTCTACCGCCTCGGCAATCTCAGCATTCTCGAGCCATCCTTGAACAGACAAGTAGGCAACGCGTCCTTCGCCGGGAAGTCCGCATCCTATGCCGAAAGTTCCTATCGCCTGTCGAAAGATGTCGCGGAGTCGGAAGCTGAGGAATGGACACCGGCACGATTGATAGCTCGCCAGAGGAAAATGGCCGAGCGTGCAGTGCATCTCTGGCGATCGGATTTTGCGTAAGCCGGCCCTATGGCTTTCTTGCTCGCGTTGCTCGATTTGGATACATTGAAGTTTCTAAGCGCCCAAGACGAAGGTAATATCCCCGCATACTGTCCGAATTTCGAGCGCACGGCGGCTGGACAGCTCGTCGAGGTCGCCCTCGATGAGAGAGGGCCCGCGCGCCAGTACAGCCTGTTTACGGCTCCGAGCGAGGACGAGGCAGGTATCCTGTTCACCGTGGCGGAGGATGGGGATCTGACGCCGAGCTTGGCGGGCATCCCCCCGGGGACGATATCCTGATCGGCGGACCCTCGGGATCATTCCCGGCCTTCCCTGGACCGGGGGTGTGGATAGCCGACGGCACGGGGCTGGCTCCCTTCCTGTCGATGGCCAGGGCAGGCCTATCCGCCGGGAAGAAACTTCTGCACGGCGCCCGGGCGTCCGAGGACTTCTACTTCGCGGACGCGCTGGCGGCCTTCCTCGAATCCGAGTCCTGGGATCCGGCCCTGTCCTACGAACTGTGCGGAAGCGCGTCGATGGTGGTCGAGGTGCGCGATCTCCTGATCGAAAAGGGCATACCCCACCGGAGCATCGTCTCGGAGGTCTATTTCTGATGCAGGAGCTGATCGGGCTGACGGCGCAGGACCTCATTCCCGTCGCGCAGTCGCTTTCGCTGCGGCCCTTCGCCTCCTTCGACGAGATGACCGATCTACCCAAGGTAGCGCGCGAAAGGCTGAAAGAGGAGTTTTCCCTGGGATTCGGGGCGCCCGTTATGCGGTTGGGTTATGCAGCCATTAAACATAAAATTCGATTAGTTTCAAAATGTTTTTCGACTGCGCTAAAGATTTTTCCTTATTGTGCGCAAAAGTTACGCCGATTGGTTTAAAGACTTACGCCGATTGGTTCGAATATTCCGATGGATTATTTCAGGAAAACAAACCCAATTGTCCGTCATCGATCCCAGGCGGGACTCCCTTGCGGGCTCGCCCCGCGCGCGCCTTTCCGGATTTGCCCGAGGCGATGGCCTTCTCGACTCGCTTGACGTCCCTGGCGCTACCGATTCTCTTCCAAAGAGCCAGGGCCTCGGCCAGGGCCCCAGTATTCTCGAGCATCCTCGCGCTTCCGGCCTCGTCCTGCGCGGCGCGATAGCAGCGCAACGCCGCCTCCCACTGCTTCGACCTCTCGTACCAGACCGCGGCGAGATCGTGCCGATCGTGCGCGTCCAGGTATCCCGCGATGCCGTCCTCGAGCCTGAGGTATTTCCCGAAGGCGGCGAATTCGGCCTCGGTTCCGTGCTCGAGGTACCAGGCGAACAGATCGCTCAAATGCCCGACCGTGAACGAGTAAAGGAGGCTGTTTCGGTGCTCGAGTCCATCGATGCCGATAGTCGCGGCCTCGCCGCTACCGTTCATCAGACCGAGCAAGGCCTTGAACCAGTCGGCGGTCCTACTCTTCGCCGCCGCCGCGGCCTCGATCCTGCCGATAAAGGCCTTGAAATAGGCGTTCGACGCGCCCATTTTGCGAACCGCGTTTCTCCACAATAGGAGCAATCCGTTCATATGGCCGATACGGACCAGGAAGTCCAGTATCTCGACGTGCTTCGGGTCGGCGAGAACCTTGTATGCGCCTAAGTCCTCCATAGGCAGGAGGGCCGCGAGCTCCTCGCGGAATTCCGGATTCCGCAAGTCGGTCTCGCCGCGGCATCGGCCGAGCGCCTCGAGGAGATAGGGCCACTCGACCAGGAAATACGGGCCGAACCTGGTTTCCGTCAGCGCGCTCGCCAGACGCATGACCGCCTTATGATTCAGGTAAAAGTTCTTCTTTTGTCGTATGAAAGTACCGAGTTCCTCCAAGGTTCGATATTTCAGGAAGAAATCGAAGGCCCGATCGTCCCGATCCAATTCGAGGAGGCATCGGTAGGCCTTCTCGATATTGCCGATCGCCATGAAGCGGTTGGCCGCCGGCTTGAGCTCGCCTTCGGCTTCGTGTACGAGGCCCTCTTCGTTCAGTTTTTCGGCGAGCCGGCGATCGACGTCGCCGTAGAACTCTCCCTTCATTATATATCGTTCCAACAGATCGACGGCCCGCGGCGAGTCGGGGGAGACGAGCTCCTGCTCGATGGCCGCTCCGTGATAATTCTTCCGTCTCTCGAGGCAGATCGAGGCATTGGCGTGATCGCCCTCGGCCAGGAATCCTGCGAGGGCAAGGTCGTACTCCCCTTGTCCCATGAACAACCGCGCCGCCGAGCCTCGTTCGCCAAGGGCGGCGAAGCGGACGGCCGCATGGAGGGGCTTCTTCTTTTCCAAGGCGGCGGCCTCTTCGCGAAGGGGCGCGACGGCCGAAGGTTCGGTCTCGATCCATTTACGCATCGCCGCGACGGCTTTCTCCGATTCGCGCCGATCGATAAAGGAGGCCGCGGCCTTGTCGTATCGGCCCGCCTTGAGCCAGCAGTCCGGTATCTTCTCATACTGGCGCGCGAGGATGAAGTCGCGAACGGCCTTCTCCCATTCGCCCGCGGCGCAATAGGCTTCGGCCGCCTTCTGCCGGTCCTTGATCTTGCGCCAGCATTCGGCGGCTTCCGCATGGCGGCCGCACTCGCCCAATGCCTTCGCGGCCTTCTCCCAAAGCCGCATCGCGCGGCAGAGCTCGCCGACGGCGGCCCGATCGCCCGAACGCTCCAGATCGCGCAGGGCGGCGTCCCTGTCGCCAAGCTCGAGCCGAACGGCGGCGGCGGCGCCGAAGTCCTTTTCCTTCTCGAGGGCGCGGGCGAGGCAGACTCGGCTTCGCCCGCCGTCTCCCGAGCTCTCCCAGAGCGCAGACGCCTTGCGGTAATCGCCCGACTCCTCGTAGGCGGTGGCCGCCTTCCGATCGAGGCCGGCCGATCCGGGAAGGCCGACGGCCTTCTCCAGGAATCCGGCCGCCTCGGCGAACCTGCGCTCCGCGAAGAGCCCCAGGCCCCGCGCCAGGCCTTCGCGAGCCTCGTCCCCGGCGTTCTTGTAGCATTCCGCCGCCGCCTTCCAGTATTCGCGCTCGTAATAGTACTCGGCCTGCGCCCGCCATTCCTCGGGCGTGGATACCGCGCGCCAGGAATCGCCGAGGAGGCCGGGATCCCCGCTCCGTATATAGAGATCGCCGAACTCGGCCTGGTTCCAAAAGTCGAGGTTCTCCTCGTACACGACCAGGGCGTTTCTCGCGCGAGTCACCGCGACATAGTAGAGATTGATCTCGTGGACGATTCGCGCCTCGTATTCCCTAGCAATGCTTTCGTCTCCGGCGAGCCTCCGCCACAAGGCGGCTATGTCGCCCGTGACGGGCGTGAGCTTCCAGAGCAGGGCCGAGTCGAACTCCAGACCCTTCGCCTCGACGACGGTGAATACGAGCTCGGATCGGGCGATCGCTTTTACGAGCTCCCGAGTCTCGATATCCCGCACGATGATGGCACTGGAGGCCCCGGCGCCCGAGAGCTCCTCAGCGACGTTCGCGTCGCTAACGACGTTCGCGTCGCTAACGACGCTGTCCCCGACGAGGAGACAGGGGCTCTTCCCGAGGAATTTCCAGGTTTCCTTCTTCTCGTCGGATTGAATTCCCGCGAGGCGCTTCTTGAGGTCGAGTAGGGCGTTGCCCAGGGCGACGATGCCTCCGACGGAGCGGAAGTTGAGGCTCAGGCTGAAGAGCTCAGGGGGTCGCAGCCCGCGCTCCCAGAAGAGGGCGCGCAGATCGGCCCAGCGGAACCCGCTCGGATTGACGATCTGCTTGACGTCGCCAGCCATCACTACGCTGCCGGGGTCGGCGACGAGGCGGAAGAGGAGGGAGACGTGGACGTTCGTGAAGTCCTGGGCCTCGTCGCAGACGATGAGGTCCCACGGCTCGAGCGCGGTTCCGGCATGTGCCCGCCTCTCCAGGATCTCGATCGCGCGCCTGGTGAGGTCGATCTCGTCCCAAAGCCCTTCCTTCGCGAGTCTTCTTTGGTACCATTCGGCTGCGGCGTATATCCCCGCGCGATCGCGACTGAATCGGGGAGCGCGCTTCTTGCCCAGGGCCTGGTAATCGTCGAACGAGAGCAGGGGCTTCCCGGGATCGGCCGACTTTGCTCCCTTGATGATCCCCCGTATCTCTTCCCAAGCGAGCTCGGGATCGAGGGAAGAGAACTCCTTGCGGCCCTGGAGCATGCGCTCGAAGGCGATGAAGTCCACCTCGCGCGCCGGAGCGAATCCGTCCAAGCCTTGGCCCGAGCCATCCGCGACGATTTCGCGGACGATGTCGCGGTATGGCGCGAAGCGCGGACGCTGGTGCCCGGGCGTATCGTCCATTCCCGTCGCCAGGCCGTCGTAAAGGCGCTCGGAGTAGGCGCAGAGGTAGGGATGGTTCGTGACGAAGAGGCGCCGGCTTCCGCTCGGGAGGGGCCGAAACAGGTAGTACACCGCGATCGTCGTCTTGCCCGAGCCCGCGGTCCCGGAAAGGAAGAGGGGAGGGGGCTGCTCCAGGACGCCCCGCTGTTCCTCGGTCAGGTAGAGGCGCAGATCCGTCTTCTGTCGGTCCGACGAGGCGAGGAGCCTCCTCCAATCGGAGTCGTCCAGGATTCTCCAGCGCTGCGGCCCGACCTCCACGCTCTCGACGGCGTCGAAGGCCCCTTGCGAATAGTACTCGGGCGCGAGGTCGTCCATGATCAGATCGGGGCGCTCCTCGACGGATAGGGGCTCGAAGCCGAGGAAGGGGGCGTTCTCCGGCAGCACGGAGCGCTTGGCCCGGTCGACGTCGTCGTGGCTTTCGATGCCCCAGGCGTACACGATCGATTTTCCGCTCTCGCGGCCGAGGGTGAAAAGCAGGCGATCCCCCTTGGACATCCGAGCCTCGAAGACGACGCTCCCGGCCTTGCCCTTCAGCTTCTTGACTCGCAGTCCCGCGTCCCAGAGCCCCGAAGCGAGGAACTCGAGCTTTTCGCGGACCCTCGCCAGCTCCGACCGCTCGAGGAGGTCGAGCTGCCGCTTGAGAGTGTCGTTTACGAGGACCGCGTATTCGCCGCCGGACATGTTCGTATGCTAGCGTTTTTACGATATCTCGACAACGAGCGCCCGGAAGGAGGAATCGACCCGGCGCGTCGCGCGCCTAACCCGCCCGCCGAGCGGCTTCTATAAAATGGTCCGCGACGGGTATAATTCATCCCCTTAGGACGGTGCCATGCGCAGGAAGGACTATCACGGATTGATCGCGAAGGCCTTGGCCGAGGACTTGGGCTCAAGAGGGGACATCACGGGCGCCGCCCTGTTCCCGAAGCGGGAGAAGGCGACCTTCGTTCTTCTGTCGAAGGACGAGGGCGTGCTTTGCGGCCTCGATCCCTTCATGCACGTCTTCGCCCTCCTCGACGGAAGGGCGTCGTTCGAGCGCTACTATAAGGACGGCGACGCGCTCGAGCGCGGCGATATCGTGGCAAGAGTGCATGCCGAATTGCGGGCACGT
>CAVZVX010000164.1:0-8334 GCA_963778775.1 uncultured Spirochaetota bacterium
TCGCATTCCTGATGCTGTTTGCGATGTACTCGATCAATATCAGTTTATCTTCCGGATTGATACCATCGATTTCTTTTTTAATTCTATCTACTTCGTTTTGAATCATATTAGTACCACTCCCAAAACGAGTAGACCCATCCACGTCGTTATCCCACACCTCATCCAAATCGGGTTGCGTAATTAATGTAATAAAGGTACGGTAGGCTCCGGCTCGCCCGGACAAATCCTGCACATAATCCGGTAGCCATCTTGGTTTCGATCTCTCCGTGATCCCTGTGCCCTCCGTGTGAGCCATCTTTACAACTTCATCGCGACCCGAATATAACCAAGATAGGTTCTTACCTCCGGTAGCATGCCTAGTATCTCGCGGCATATTTTCGTTCCGTCCACCCTTTCGTAGTCATGGGCCAAGAAATTTCGAAATGAGGCGATCCCCGCGAAAGTATACGCGAATTCTGATGGAATGATTCCCCGATCCCCGAGCAGGTCTATCGCTTCATGATAGCTGTCTGGAGTCGCTAATCCCTTTTCCTTGAGCGCCAATTCTGCTAGTACGATACATCCATCGGCGGTGAGATACAGATAATGGAGTGTCGCTCCACGGTATATCGGATCGGCGAAACGCGCCAGGCAATCGGGTTTTAAACCATCCAGAATAACGAGGTATTCTTCGATCGCTTCTATTTTCCGCGCGATCCTGTCAAGCATTCGCGGCCTCGCTGGAATACTTGAAATCCAGATAATCGTGCTCTATAGAGACCTCGTAGGTCAAACGGCGAGCCGGATCGCGGTCCACAAGCGGGACCCCTGCGCGAACGATGGCCTGACGCAGGGGAAGCGATCGGCTCGAGTTGAGCACGATGAGATCCACGTCGCGCCCCAGAGACTTCGCCAGCTTATGGTGAAGAGCCAATTGAGAACGGAAGCCAGCCGGCTCACGATCATACATGATGGCCAGGTCGACATCGCTTCGCGCGCCAAAAACATCTGCCGCCGCTGAGCCGAAGAGGTATGCGAACACGATTTCCGCTTCGTCCTCCAAGATCTTCGTCGCTGTCTCTCGTATGAAAAGTCCAGCGCCCACGGGGGTTTCCGCCAAAGCGCACTCCTCTAGACTACCATTTCATATTGGTTCAGGCTCAGGGAGTTCCTGATGTCGAGCCCTCGAGCCGAACAGGAAGATCTCGCACGGATACGGCTCGTCTTTGCTTTGCTTGTTCGCATCAAGCATCGATTTAGTCATAGCGCTCATTGCGGACCGAGCAAGCTTTCCCGATTCGCCTCGATATATCCACGGGCTCGAAGGTACAGCTCCTCGAAATCCTGCCAGCGAGCATAGAGAGTATTCAGACCAGCTGCGGTCAATTCATGCTTTTCGGGATAGTCATGTGCGAAATTGTTGCGAAGGTTGCGGAAAAATTGCCAGATCTGGCTATCGGGTACGATACCGTATTTTTCGAGCTTCGCGAGAACATCCAAGAAAGGCAAGGGTGAGTCGTCGTCGTCGAGGAGCGCCCGCAATGCCGGGTAGAGCCGCGTGCCGATGGCATCCTGAAGTTTGGCGAATCGAAAGATGAATTGGTCGACATGCTCCACCTGCTCTTCGCTCAGGCTGCCGACTCTGGCGGGTTCTAGCGGGAAGAACGCCGCAAGGAGTTTCCTCGATCTCGCTATTCTCTCGAGATGGGTATCGCATTCCCTCATTGCCGAGGCCAGTCGCGCCTTCCAGAGTTCGTTCATAATTGTATTCCATGCTCTCGGGCCGAGCGAACGATGGGCCGATCGTCGGCTATGTTCGAGGGGCGCCCGAGCACGAGATCGATTTTGCGATCGCCCAGGCGAAACTGAATATCCGTGATCGCTTCGAGCTTGTGCACGAAGGCGAAGGCGAGCGGTTCGTCGGTCTCGATGAAAAGGTCTATATCGCCTCCGCGTCGATTGTCGTCGACCCTCGAACCGAATAGCAGAATGCGCGACACAGAAGAAAATCGCCTCGCGATAGCGGTCTTTATCACGGCGATCTCTTCCTCGGTCAATCGCATCGGGGAGCTCCTCGTCTATCCGCTTTAAGGCGTGATACCGAAAGATTCGCTCATGCTCTTCTTTTCCCTGTCCCGTCGTGATGACGTGGCAAATTCATGATGGAGATTCAGCTGCGACCGGGAATCGGCCGTATCACGGCGATGCCTACCCCTCCACGGCCTCCGCCAATGACCTTAGCCATGAGCAGAAGGCCCGATGCATGGGCAGGAAATCGTCTACGATATCCAGTGCCGCCTCGTAGACGATCCTGAGCTTCGGCGCCTTGAGTCGAGTCCTGTATAGGTTCCGGAATAGATGCCGAAACTTACGCAGCTCGTCGATGCGTTCCGCCACGTCGGGATCGGTGAGCAGGGCGGGCCTGATGTCGGGAAGCTCCAAGGTCATACGATCGAGGAGATCCCTATGCCAGGTCTCTTGGTCCACGTTGTTCTCGAAGAATTTGGCCACTCGGAGGAAATATGCTTCGAATGCGTTGTAAAGACCATGGAGACAGCCGCCCAGTACCATGAGATCCAGCTCGTCCGACCAATGAGAAGTCTCTACGCGCTGTATGGCTCTGTTCAAGAGCCCTGCGCCGTCCCCGATATATGAAAAATCGCTTTCGAGTTCCTGGATGAGCAGCGCGATCCTGTTACGGTTCTTCACGCTTGCGGCTCCGCGAGGATGACGCCCTGGGCACGGATGAAATCGGCCATGGACGCATGGCAAGACGAGAGGTCGACTAAATCCACTGGAAATTCCCTATCTTCGACCAAGGGCATGATAGCCATGATATCGCCCGATTCCACCGCGAGGTCGATATCGCTGGTCATGCGGAAGCTTCGCCAGGTCTCGAAAGCGGACCCGAAGCCCCATACCCTTCGCGCCTCAGGATGGCGACGGATGATGTCTCGGGCCAGCTCCCGTCCGAGCTCCTGCGCCCTCGATCGCCGCGACTCGAGCTCACGCTCTTCTTTCTTGTTCTGCAGCCTGATCCGCTGCGCGGCGCTGATAGGGTCTACCATTTTATCTCGATCGGTCCGATTCGTAATTCAAATCATTGCTGAGCCAGAGTTCAGTCTCGGAAATGGCCTCGTTCCGCCGCTGTGCGAAATCAGCTATTTGGTCTTTCCCTATTTTCCCAACTGCGAAGTACTTGGCCTCGGGATGACTGAAAAACCAGCCCGATACAGAGGCGGCGGGTACCATCATGTACGACTCGGTCAGACTCATTCCGGCGCGGCCTTCTGCGTCGAGAAGATCGAAGATCAGCCTCTTCTCCCGATGGTCGGGGCAGGGCGGATAGCCTGGAGCGGGGCGGATACCCCGGTATCTCGTTTTCAAAAGCTCATTGGGGGCCAGCCCTTCGTCAGGCGCATAGGCCCAGAATCGCTTTCGGACGTCTTCGTGCAGCTTTTCGGAGGCCGCTTCGGCCAGCCTATCCGAGAGTATCTTGAGGAGTATGACGCTGTATTCATCTCCCTGCGCTTCGAAGAGCGCGACGCTTTCGGGCAGTCCGATTCCGGCCGTCACGGCGAAGGCCCCCAGCCAATCCTTTTTCCCCGAGCCTTCGCTCTCGATGTAATCGGCGTGGCTGAGATAGGGAGTCCCGTCGCTTTTCTTATGCTGCTGCCTTAGGCAGGGCAGCATGGCGCGGACGGCGCCCCGCGACTCGTCGCGGTAGATAAGTATGTTGTCGCCTGAACTGGCGGCCGGGAATATGCCGTAGGCTCCCCGAGCCCGAAGCAGCTCGTCGTTCCCGACCCTGACGAGCATAGCCCGGGCGTCGTCGAGGAGTTTTTTCGCCTCCACTCCGACGACGGGATCGTCGAGAATCCCCGGGATAAGCGCCCTTCATCTCCCAGGCCATGAAGAAGTAGGTCCAATCGATATAGGGTATCAGCTCCTGGATCGAATACTCGACTTCAGCGGGGCCTGGTTTCACCGGCTCCGGTGCTATGTATGCCGGATCGGCCGTCTTGAACGCGAGCTTCCGTACTTCGGCCAGGCTGAGGTACTCGGCGCCTTCGCGCTTTTTTCTCTGTATCTCCCGATTCTTCTCATGCAAAGCCTCGAGTTCCTTTCGGAACTCTACGACGCGCTCGGGATTGAGGAGGCTCCCCATGAAGCCCGGAGCGAGGGAGGCGTCGGCCACGTGGGCGACCGCCCCCGAGTATGCGGGAGCGATGCGCATGGCAGTGTGCATCGGGTTGGTCGTCGCCCCACCTATGAGGAGGGGGATCTTCATCCCTCGCTCTTCCATCAGGGTTGCGATGCGCGACATTTCCTCGAGGGAGGGGGTTATCAGCCCCGAAAGCCCCACCACGTCGGCTTTGCGCTCGACTGCCGTGTCGAGTATTTTTTCGGCGGGCACCATGACGCCCAGGTCGACGACCTCGTAGTTATTGCAGGCCAGGATCACGGCGACAATGTTCTTGCCGATGTCGTGGACGTCGCCCTTTACGGTCGCGATCACCATCCGCCCTCGGCTCGAGCTCCCCACGGTCTTCTCGGCCTCGATGTAGGGCAGGAGGACGGCTACCGCCTCCTTCATAACCCGTGCGCTCTTGACCACCTGGGGGAGGAACATCTTCCCCTCGCCGAAGAGCCGGCCGACGATGTTCATCCCTTCCATCAGAGGGCCTTCGATGACGTCGATGGCATGCTTATAGGAAGGCCGTATCTCTTCAATGTCCCGAGCGATATAAAGATTGAATCCCTTGACCAGCGCGTGCTGTATCCGTTCTGAAAGGGGCAGGCTGCGCCATTCGGGATCCTCAGCCGCGCCGCTCGCGACGCCGGAAAGACTTCCGGCCACCTCGAGCAGCCTCTCGGTCGCATCGGCCCGGCGGTTCAGGACGAGGTCCTCGATCCGATCCCGGAGATCGGCGGCGATGTCTTCGTAGGAGTCGAGCTGCCCGGGATTCACGATCCCGATATCCATGCCCGCCTGCTTGGCGTGGTAGAGGAAGACCGCATGGATGGCGCTTCGCAAAGGGTCGTTGCCCCGAAAGCTGAAGGAGACGTTCGAGACTCCGCCCGACACGAGGGCGCCGGCAAGGTTCTTCTTTACGAAGGACGCGGCCTTGTAGAAATCGAGGGCGTAGTTCCGGTGCTCGTCGATCCCCGTGCCTATAGCGAAGATATTCGGATCGAGGAGGATGTCGTGGGGGGGAGAGACCCGCGTTATCCACGAGAAGGCGATAGGCCCGCGCGCAGATGGATATCTTCCGTTCCAAGGAATCGGCCTGGCCCTTCTCGTCGAAAGCCATGACCACGACTGCCGCTCCAAGGGCGCGGACGATTCGCGCCTTCTCGAGAAAGGCCTCCTCGCCCTCCTTGAGGCTGATCGAATTGACGATGCTCTTGCCCTGGACGTGCTTGAGACCCGCGAAGATCGTAGCCCACTTCGAGGAATCGATCATTACGGGCACTCGCGCTATATCGGGCTCGGTGGCGATGAGATCGAGGAAGCGGCACATCTCCTTCTCGGAATCGAGCATCGCCTCGTCCATGTTCACGTCTATCGCCTGGGCTCCGGCCTCCACCTGTTCCCGCGCGATCTCCACCGCCTCGGGCAAGAGTCCGTCGCGTATCAGCCGCGCGAACTTCTTCGAGCCCGAGACATTGGTCCGCTCCCCTATGTTGACGAAGAGACTTTCCGGCGTGATCTCGAGGGGCTCGAGCCCCGAAAGGCAGGTACTATGCCGCGCGGCGACGGGACGTCTCGGCGGTATATCGTGCAGGGCCTCGGAAATGGCCTTTATATGCCCAGGTGTCGTGCCGCAACACCCACCCACGATGTTCACGCCCGATTTGAGCGCGAAGGCCCTGAGAATCCGGGCCATGTTCTCAGGCGTATCGTCGTATTGCCCCATCTCGTTGGGCAGGCCGGCATTGGGATGCACGCTCAGGGCCGTATCGGCAAGCCGTCCCACTTCCTCGACGTATTTGACGATGCCTTCCGCTCCGAGCGAGCAGTTGAAGCCGATGGAGAAGGGATCGGCATGGCGCAGCGAATACCAGAATGCGGTAGGAGTCTGCCCGGATAGAGTGCGTCCCGAAGCGTCGGTGATCGTGCCGGATATCATCAGAGGTAATTCGATGCCCGATTCGGCGAAGATCCTCTTCGCCGCCCATACCGCGGATTTGGCGTTGAGAGTATCGAACACGGTTTCGATGAGGAGGATGTCGGCCCCTCCCTCGATGAGGCCGCGTATCGATTCCTCATAGGCTGCCGAGAGTTCGTCGAAGGATATCGCCCTGAAGCCCGGATTTCTCACGTCCGGCGACATGCTGAGAGTCTTGTTGGTGGGGCCGATGCAACCGGCTACGAACCGCGGTCGGGAAGGATCGCGAGCCTCGACTTCGTCGCAGGCGGCTCTGGCGATTTTCGCGCTCTCGCGCGCGATTTCGCGAGATATATCCGAAAGCCGATAGTCAGCTTGGCTTATCGCATTGGCATTGAAGCTGTTCGTCTCGGCGATATCCGCGCCGGCATCGAGATAGGCGAGGTGTATATCCCTTATCAGGTCGGGGCGAGTCAAGCATAGCAGGTCGTTGTCCCCGATCAAGGCAACGGGATGCGAGGCGAAACGCCTACCCTGGAAGTCCGCCTCCGCAAGCCCCTCTCGCTGGATCATCGTCCCCATCGCCCCGTCGAGGATGAGGATCCTTTCGGCCAGGAGCTTTTTGAGAAGGTCGTAGCGGTCGCTTTTCTTCATTCTGTCTATCCATTTTCGATTATCTTCAACGCCAGATCGATGCGGCCGAAGGGGGCCGACAATTGCATCCCCTGCACTCTGTCGATCATGCGCGAGCGCATTTCGCGCGCTATCTTGACGCCTTCTTCCCGCGCCGACTGGGGAGTTTCCGCATTGGCCATCCGTTCGAGGATCGAATCGGGAATTTTGACTCCGGGCACCTCATTGTTCATGAACTGAGCGTTGCGGAAGCTCGTCAGCGGCCAGATGCCGACGATGATCGGGATCTTCAGGTCGTTGCTCTCCAAATAATCCAGGAATGCATCCAGGGCCTCCGGGTCGAAGACGGGCTGAGTGATCGCCCACTCCGCGCCGGCATCGATCTTCTTCCTGAAGCGATCCATCTCGAAGCGGAAATCGGGATGGGCGGGATTGACGCCGACTCCTATCGAGAGGGCGGTGGGCTCGCCGATCGGCTTGTTTCCGAGATCGATGCCCCCGTTCAGGCGCCGCGCCAGCTTGACGAGGCCTATGGCGTCCACGTCGAACACGCCCGTGGCGTTGGGATAGTCTCCGAGCTTGGGCGGATCCCCCGTAATAAGAAGGAGATTCCGCAGGCCGATGGCATGGGCGCCGAGCATGTCCGACTGCAGCCCGATCAGGTTCCGGTCGCGGCAGGTGCAGTGCAGGATCGTCTCGATCCCGATCCGCTGCTCTACCATGACGGCGCTAATGATCGTGCTCATTCTCGAGCAGGCGCGGGGACCGTCCGGAATATTGATCGCATCGACGCGCGCGTCCTTGAGCTGCTTCGCGTTCTCGAGCAATTTCCCCGGAGTTATCCCGGAAGGCGGCAGGAGCTCTACGGTATAAACCTTTTCGCCCCTGGCGATCTTTTCCGACCACTTCGACTTGAGCTCGAAGGGGACCCGCGGAGTCTCGTGGATCTCATCGATGGGGGAGGTCGCTCGGGCCGGGCGCAAAGCCGCGGAGCCCGTGGCGGTGACTTGAACCATCGCCCTATGCTGCCTCATCGTCTGCGCCATCGCCCTGGTATGCTCGGGCGAAGTCCCGCAGCAGCCGCCTACGAACTGAACACCCTCCTGGAGAAAGTATCTGGTGAATTCCGCCAGATACTCTGGAGTGGACATGTAAATAGTCCGGCCCTCGATGTCCCTGGGAAGTCCCGCGTTGGGCTCCACGATGAGCGGCTTCGTCGTCAGCGCCCGCATCCTCTTGATCGCCGTGAGCATAGGCTGCGGGCCTACCGAGCAATTCAAGCCGAGGATATCGACGTCCCAATCGGCGATAGTCCGGATCGCCATATCGAGGGAAGGGCCCGAGGCCAGCTCGCCGGCCAGATTGATGGTCAGGCAGGAGCATGTCGGAATCTGCGGGTCAAAGGACTTGGCGGCGAGAACTGCCTGCCGTAGCTCGCCGATGTCCGAGAAGGTTTCCAACAAGATGAGATCGACGCCGCCCTCGATGAGGCCCTGTATCTGTTCCTGAAAGGCGCAAAAGGCATCCTGGGCCGTGACCGAGCCCCAAGGCTCCATCCTGGCGCCCAAAGGACCTACGGATCCTGCGACGAAAAGCTCGTCCTTTTGCC
>CAVZVX010000165.1:0-6212 GCA_963778775.1 uncultured Spirochaetota bacterium
GGCCTCGCCGGCGGCCTGCCCATCGGGGCTGTCCTCGCCCGCGGGGAGGCCGCCGAGGTGCTCGGGCGGGGAGACCACGGCTCGACCTTCGGCGGCAACCCGCTGGCGGCCAGCGCGGCTCGGGTCGTTCTCGGCGAGCTCGGGCGGCCCGGCTTCCTCGAGGCCGTCGCTCGCAAGGGCGAGCGGATCCTCGCCGCCCTTCGCTCCTGGAGGCATCCCCTCGTCAAGGAAGTACGTGGCCGAGGCCTCATGATAGGCATCGCGGTGACCTGCGTACCCGATAGGGTAAAGGAGCTCTGCATCGAGCGAGGGCTCCTGGTCCTGACCGGAGGGGTCGACGTAGTCCGCCTCCTCCCTCCCCTCGTCATCACGGATGCCGAAATCGATCGCGGCCTCGCCATGCTGAAGGAAGCCCTGGACGAGGCGGCAAAGGGCTGAATTCGGCTCGCCGTCCCCTCGGGGACGGCTTTTTTCTCCATTTTCGTTATCCAATCTATTTCCATGAAAACCCGGCATGCACTATATTTTTCAGCGCAGCGTCCATGCCTGTTCGGAGGTCTTCATGAATAGATCCCTCGTCCTTCCCTCTGTCGTGTCTCTAACCCTCGCCCTGGTCCTCGGCTCCTGCGCTTCCAAGCCCGCCGCCGCCGTTCAAGCGCCGCCCCCCGCCGCCGGGGCCGTCGCCAAGGACTCCGCGAAGGTGGCCAAGCAGAGGACGGTCGTCGTCAAGGTGCCCGTTCTCGTGAAAGAGACTTCCTTTTATTCCGACGGCCTCGTGGACGGATATATCGTCTTCAAGATGGACGACGCGAACAAGCGACTGATAGAGAAAGCGACTTTCGATCCCTCCCTCGCCGATCCGGTCGAGCGCCTCGTCCCCGAATACAAGGACGGCCGCCTGGCCTCCGAGTCCGTTTACGACTCGAGCGCCAAGCTGCGCAGCCGCCGCGAGCTGGGCTACGACGCCTCGGGACAATTGGTCTCGGAGAGAGTGCTCGACGGCAACGGCAAGGAGCAATCCTCCTCGGCCTACGCCTACGACGCGGCGGGCCGCAAGGTCGAATGGCGGGCCCTCGACGGCTCGGGCGCCGTCAAGGCGACGAGCGGCTATTCCTATGACGGCAATGACTTGATCGAAATTGCCATGAAGGACTCTGGCGGGAAGCTGTTGGAAACGATCAAGCTCGAATACGCGGACGGCGAACTGGCCAAGCGCTCCTATTTCGGGGCCGACGGGACCTTGGAGAAATACGAGGCCTACGCCTATACGGGGGGCAAGCTGAGCTCGCTCGAGAATCGTCGGGCCGACGGCTCCCTGGCCTCCAGGGTCGTCGACGAATACGGCCCATCCGGCGAATTGGCCAAGTCCTCGGAATACGATTCCTCCGGCGCGCTGAGGGGCTTTACCACCTACGAATACGTCGTCCGAGAGGACAACACTATCGAAACTTACTACGAATGACAGAGGAGTGTCCCCGCATGAAGCGCCTTTTCGCCATTGCCATATTGACGATTTCCGCCGTGGTCGCCTGCTTCGCCGACGAGACCACGGAGGTCTATCAGATGCTCTTCCAGCAGGCCGAGGGCCTGCCTCAGAAATACGCGGCGGCGCTCAACCTGGTCGGCCTCAACGACAAGGCCACCGCGCCCATCCTGGCTCAGGCCCTCCAGGAGCTCCTTTCGAAGCAGCAATCCTATTCCTCCCCGGACGACCAGGAGCTGTATGGCCGAACCGTGCGCATTCTCGCCTCGGCCCTCGGGGAGTACAAGGACGGCGATGCCGCGTCCATCCTCTGGCAGGCGGCCCAGCAGGTGCCCGATCCCCTCGCCAGGGCCGAGGCCATCATGGCTCTGGGAAAGATGCGGGCCCTCGACTATGTCGAGCGCATCGCGCTCATGCTCCGCGACCTCAATTTTCAGCCCACCCAGGACCGCGACGCGGGCGAAAAGCTGGCCTATGCCTGCGTGGTCGCCCTCGACAAGTTCAAGGACTCGAGAGGCTTCTCGCCGGTATTTTTCGCGACCGACGCCTGGTACTCGCTCCGCGTGCGGCAGGAGGCCGAGTCGGCCCTTCCCGGCATAGCGGACGATCCGACCGACCCGATAAAGGCCATCATCGGGGTCGAGCCGCCCGACCGCGAGCTGCGCGCCCTCCGGGCCGAGGCCGATTCCAAGGCGCCCGATTCGCGCAAGGTCGAGACGGCGGTTCTCGCCCTCGATATCGGTCATCAAAAGGTGCCCCGCGATAAGGAGGCGGCCAAGCTCTACTCCGACCTGCGCAAATACGCGCTTCGCGTGCTCGTCGCCTACAAGGCCAATGGTCCTGACTCGGTCGACGGATGCGTCGCGTCCTATGCTCGGGGCTTCGACGACGAGGAGAGGCTTCTCGCCCTTTCGGCCCTCGGCGTCAACGGATCCGACCCGGCCGCCTCGGCCCTCCGGGACATCATCGTCAAGCTGGACAACGATCGGAAAGCCGGGATCTCCGACGAGACGAGCGAGCGCATGGCCAAGGCCGCGATCGAGAACTGCGCCGTCGCCAAAAACAAGATCACGAGGCCGGCGCTCCTGGCGGTGACCTTCGACGACAATTGGTCGGGAGGGATCATCCTCGCGGCGCAGGCCGCGCTCAAGGCCATGCCGTGAAGGATGGTGCGGCGAGCTTCGCGAGCCAAGGCTCACGCGGAAGCCGCGTCTCGCGCGTCGCCGGCTTCCTGGCCTCGGAAGGAATCGCGGCCGCCTTCTTCGAGGACGCCGAGGGTCGGCGCGACCAGGCCATCCGCTACCTGACCGGCCAGCCGGCCGACGCCCTCCTCGTCGTCGCGGCCGACGGTCGTTCCATCCTCGTCGCCTGGGACGTAAATCTCGCGCGAGCTCTCGCGAAGGCAGACGAGATTTTCGCCTATGCCGATTTCGCGCGCCTTCCCCTACGGGCCCTGGCGGAGATCATCGCGCGCCTGGGAATCCCCGAAGGCTCCAAGATCGAGCTGCCCTCGACCTTCGCCTATCCCCGCTACGTCGACTTCGTGGAGAGTCTCTCGGCCTACGATCTCGTTTGCCGAGCCGAAGGCTCGGATTCCTTCGTCCGCAGGCTCAGGGCGATCAAGGACCCGAGCGAGACGGAGGTTTACCGCAGGGTCGCCGCGATCACGAACGCCCTCATCGAGGAGGTCGAGGCGAGAGTCCGCTCGGGCGGGATCCTCACCGAGCTCGATGCCGCCCTCCTGGTCGAGCGCTCCTGCCGCGAGGCCGGCTGCGAGGGGCTCGGCTTCGAGACTCTGGCGGCCGGACCGTCGCGCAGCTGGGGGATCCACGCCTTCCCGTCCTATGGGGCAGGTCCCTTCGCCGCCGAGGGCATCTCCATTCTCGACTTCGGCCTCAGGCTCGAGGGCTATACGACCGACGTCACGATGAGCTTCGCCCGCGGAAACCTCGGCAGCGAGGGCGAGCGCATGATCGCCCTCGTCGAGCGCGCCCGGACCGAGGCCGTCTCGATGCTCGCGCCGGGCCGTCCCTGCCGCGAGGTGGCCATGCGCGCCGACGCGATCTTCGCCGAGGCCGGCTTCGCGATGCCGCACAGTCTCGGCCACGGGATAGGACTCGACGCGCACGAGGCGCCCCTTCTCCGCTCGCGCGAGGATTGCGAGGACCTTCTCGCACCCGGGAATATCGTCACGATAGAGCCGGGGCTCTACGACCCGAAGCTGGGCGGAGTGCGCCTCGAGGACGACATCCTGATTACGGAGACCGGCTGCGAGGTCCTGACGAAGTCGCGGATAGTGCGTCTTTAGCTTCGCGACGCCGTCCATGACAGGGTCTTCCCCGCGAGCATGGGCACGACGCCGTCGATTTCCCCTGGCACGACCCATTCGCTCCGGACGAGCGACAGGCGTCCCTGCGGAGGCGGAAGGCCGTAGAACGCGGCGCCTCGACGCGAGAGGAAGGCCTCGAGCTCGCCCATCCTGCCCTCCGAGTCGAAAAGGCCGGCCAGGGCCGCGACGGCGGAAGGCGAGGAATAGATCCCGGCGGCGGCTCGAGGCCCTTCCTTGGCCGAGCGCGGATGGGGCGCCGAATCGCTTCCGAAGAAGAGCCTGGGCTCGCCTCGCAGGACGGCTTCGCGCAACGCGTCGCGATCCCGAGGCGGCTTGAGGATCGGCTTGCAGAAGAGGTGGGGGTTCATCCCCTCGCCCAAGAGATCGTCCAGTCCGAAGAGGAGGTGGTGGGCGGTCAGCGTGGCGGCCACGCGCGCGGGCGCCGAGAGCACGAAACCGAGCATGGCGATCGAGGAGACGTGCTCGACGACCACCTTCAAGCGGGGATGAGCGGCGAGCAGGCGCTCGAGCGTCGGGATGAAGGCGGCCTCGCGGTCGAGGACGGATGCGTCGGGATCCTCGGCGTGGACGCAGAGGGCGATCCCCGCCTCCTCCATGGCCGCGATGGCCTCGCGCACCTCGGAGGGGTCGGAGGGGCCGTCCGCTGCGTTGGTCGTCGAACCGACGGGATAGTACTTGCCCGCGATCGCCCCTGCGGCCGCGCAGCCGCGCACGGCCTCGGCGCTCATGCCGGGCAGGAGCTTGAAGGTCATGAGGGGTATCGGCGCCGCGCCGTCGCCTCGTCCCGCGGCGAGGATCGCCGCGCGATAGGCGACGATATCCGCGGTGGAAACCACGGGCGGAACCGTGTTGGGCATGACCAGGGCGCGTCCGAAGGACAGGGCCTGCCGTCGGGCGTAGGCCGGCATCTCCGGGACCTGTCGCAGGTGGACGTGGAAATCGTCGGGGAGCGCGATCTCGAGGCGATCGCCCGAGGGCGCGCCCGAGAGCGCGTCAGTCAAGCCTCAGCTCCAGGATCGAGACGTCGTCGGGAAAGCGCCTGGACGAGGATTCGGCCTTGGTCAGGTCGAGGATCCTGTCGAGCGTACGCCGCTCGCCGCGGGGCTCCGAGGCTATCCCTACGAGAGCCTTGGCGAAGCGCTCCATGCCGAAGATGCTTCCGTCCCTCGCCCTGAACTCGTAGATCCCGTCGCTGAATACGTAGAGGCCCGAGCCCTTGGGGACCTCGGCCTTGGCGGAATCGTAATGCGCGTCCTCGGCCACCCCGACGATCATGCCGGAGGTCGACAGCTCCTCCGTGGATCCGTCGGGGAGGACGAGGATGGCGGGCGGGCTGCCCGCGCTCGCATAGACCAGCTGCCTCGCGAGGTGGTCCCATACGCCGTACCAGGCCGTGAAGAAAAGATTGTTCTGCTCCTCCATCTTGAACGAGGCGTTGAGCCTGTCGAGGACGGAGGCCGGCTCGTAGAAGTCGGTTTCGGGCAGGACCTGGGTCTTGAGCATGTTCATCAGGGTGACCGAGAAGAGGGCGGCTTCGATTCCGTGGCCGCTCACGTCGATCAGGTAGAGGGCGAGCTTGCCTCCCCCCTCCTCGCCGCCCAGGAGGTGGTAGCCGAAGACGTCTCCGCCGAGCGAGGCCGAGGGCACGAACTCCCAGTCCGTCGCGAGCTCCGGGAGAGTCAGCCGCTCCGGCAGGAGGCTCCGGACGTAGGAGGCTCCCCCACGGAGCTCGGAACTGAGCTTATCCTGGGCTTCCACGAGGGCGCTCATATAGAGCTCCTGCTCCTCCTTCATCCGCTTCTTCTCGAGGCAGGATTCGATGCGCGCCTTGAGGATCACGGGCTCGAACTCGCGCGGGAGATAGTCCTCGGCCCCGAGCTGGATGCAGCGCGCGATGATCTGGGTGTCCTCCAGGGAGAGAGAGAGAGAGAGAGAGAGAGAGAGAGAGAGAGAGAGAGAGAGAGAGAGAGAGAGAGAGAGAGAGAGAGAGAGAGAGAGAGAGAGAGAGAGAGAGAGAGAGAGAGAGAGAGAGAGAGAGAGAGAGAGAGAGAGAGAGAGAGAGAGAGAGAGAGAGAGAGAGAGAGAGAGAGAGAGAGAGAGAGAGAGAGAGAGAGAGAGAGAGAGAGAGAGAGAGAGAGAGAGAGAGAGAGAGAGAGAGAGAGAGAGAGAGAGAGAGAGAGAGAGAGAGAGAGAGAGAGAGAGAGAGAGAGAGAGAGAGAGAGAGAGAGAGAGAGAGAGAGAGAGAGAGAGAGAGAGAGAGAGAGAGAGAGAGAGAGAGAGAGAGAGAGAGAGAGAGAGAGAGAGAGAGAGAGAGAGAGAGAGAGAGAGAGAGAGAGAGAGAGAGAGAGAGAGAGAGAGAGAGAGAGAGAGAGAGAGAGA
>CAVZVX010000166.1:0-8400 GCA_963778775.1 uncultured Spirochaetota bacterium
CGGCTCCGACCTTTCCCCGTCCCTTTCGATACGCCGTCTTCAGCGCCTGGAGCTTGATCCGCATTGTCCGCTCGTGGTGCCGCACCGCCGGGATGCGCTTCTTGTCCAGTCCCAGCAGCTCGTACGCGGCGATCTGGGCCGCGCGTACGAGTATCGACGGTGAAGACCACGTCGTCAGGTATTCGACGAACTGGCTGATGAAGCCGAGATTGCGGGAGCGGCCGGAACGGGAAGGGGCCTGTCGCCTCGGATGCGGGGCTGGAACTGCGAGTCGATGAAGGGCAGCACGCAGGGAATGCAGTTCGCGCTCGAGAACACCGATTCGTATTCGAAGCCGAGGTGCCCGCAGAGCTCGCGGAGGATATCCTCTCCCCCGCATTCGAGCATGGGCTTGCTCACGAAGTTGCCGAGGCGATCCGGGAAGAGGCCATAGCCCCAGAATACCTGCACTCCCTCGGGCTGGTTTACGAAGTGGGGTTGGCGGGCGAGAACGACGGACATGAGCCAGTTCGAGTCCCTGAAGGTCACGAGGGCCCCCGTTCCCGCCTCGTTTCCCGAAAAATCCCGCATCCTCGCGAAGAAATTCGGGTCCCGCAAGGTCACGGTGAAGGATTGCCAGACCGATTCCGAAACCTTGCCGCAGAAGGGCTCGGGATTGCCGAACTCGGGGCGCCCCGCGGCGACTTTCTCCCACAGGGCCCAGCAGCCGCCGTCCTTTTTCCCGAAGAGCGGCGCAGGCTCGGTCATCGAGCCGAGACCCGAAGACTCGGTCATCGAGCCGTTCTGCATGAAGACCAGGTCGCCCTCGCCCAGCGCTATCCTCTCGGGCTTTCCCCGGCGCTCGTACTCGATGCCCTTCACGACCCAGTCCCCTCCTTCCTCGAGGATGTCCAGATCGGTGACCCTGCAGCCCAGCTCGAAACGGACGCCTCGGTTTTCGAGCCAGGCCTGGAGAGGGCGCACGAGGGAGTCGTACTGATTGTAGGTAGTCCGTGCCACGCCCTCGAGGGTCTGGATGCGCGGGAACTCGTGCATGAATCGGAGCATGTAGCGCTTGAGCTCCGCGGCGCTGTGCCAAGGCTGGAAGGCGAAGGTAGTCGCCCACAGGTACCAGAAGTTCGTCTCGAAGAACTCCGGGCTGAACCACTCGCTTATCCGGCTCGCTCCCATCTCGTCCTCGTCCGCCCTCGTCAGCGCCAGGAGCTGCATCCGATCCCGTCGGCCGAAGCCCATGGCCTCGACGTCCAGCTTTCGGCGGTAGCGGTCGACGAGACGGGCGCCCGCCCTCGTCTTCACGCCGGCGTTGAAGTCCAGGGTCTCCCGAGTGACGCTCTTGCCCGGCGCGGTCAGCGAGGGAATCCCGCTGAAGAGGTCCCAGGTGCACTCGTAGGCGGGCAGGTTCAGCATGCGGCCGCCCTCAGCACGTAGCCGTCCTCGGCCGTTCCGATTCCGTCGCAGGAGCCTCCGAGGACGTTCAGCTGCTCGAGCACGAGGATATTCTCGCCGGGCACTCCTCCGTCCCGGATAAGAAATGCCGCTCCGGAAAGGGAGCCTATTCCGCCCCCGATGAACAAGGCCTTGAGCTCTGCGGGGGCCTTCCTCGCCCTCCGCGCTCCGTTCGATCTCTCCGTCATCCCGCGTATCCTCCTCGGTATGCATTCAACGTATGGATTCCAGCGGGCTCGCGCCATGGTCAAAAGCTCCGCCTTGTCAAAAATCCGGACAAAAGGGCAGTATTGTACAACGAGGAAGCAAGCTATGTCGGACGCGCGATTGACTGAAAAGGCGCTGGCGGCCTCGCTCAAACGCCTGATGAACGATGCCCCGCTCGCCAGGATATCGGTGAGGGACATAGTCGAGGACTGCGGAGTCAACCGCCAGACCTTCTACTACCATTTCAAGGATAAGTACGAGCTCGTCAACTGGATCTACCGTACCGAGGCCGTGGAGAGCATCGCCGACGCGAGGGACTACGCGCACTGGACCGAGGGCATCGCGCGGGTCTTCGCCTATCTGATCGAGAACAGGTCATTCTACGTCAACGCCCTCAACGCCGCCGGCCAGGACTCCTTCGACGGCTATCTTTTCGAGGCCACCCACGACCTCATCATGGGCGTCGTGGACGAAGTGGCGCAGGGCCTGGACGTTCCCGAAGGCGAGCGAGTCTTCATCGCCGACTTCTACGACTTCGCCTTCGTGGGCATGGCAGTGCGATGGATAAAATCGGGCATGGGCGAGAGCCCCGCGAGATTACCGAGAGGATCGGCGATATAGTCGAGGGCAGCATGCGAAGGGCCCTCGAGAAGAGGGCGAGGTCCGCCAAGCCGCTCTTGAGGCAAGGCCCCGGAAGGTAGGGATGGCGCGCTTCGGCGAAATCGGCCGGAGCCAGCCTTTACCCCGCGTCGAATCCGGAATAAAATTTTGCGACCGTCGTGGGAGGTGGGAATTTGAACCGGATCGGAAAAGCGTCGAGCGAGGCGAGCGGCGATGCCGGGCCGTATTTCGATGCTTCCGCCGCGGCCCCATGAGGAAGTACCTGGTAGTGGCGGGCAACATCGGCGCCGGGAAGTCCAGCCTCGTACGCCTGCTCTCGGAGCGCCTGCGCTTCCGTCCCTACTACGAGCCGGTCGCGGAGAATCCCTACCTCGAGGACTTCTATAGGGACATGCCCGCCTGGGCCCTCCATTCGCAGCTTTTCTTCCTGAGCTATCGCCTGCGCTCGCATCGGGCCCTGATGGACGATCCGCATTCGGTCGTCCAGGACCGAATGCGGATCGTCCATCAGGGCCCGATGCGAGCGCAGGCGATGACTCAGGAAAAAAGCGGCCGAATGGAGGGCCCAGGCGGGCATGTCCGTAGAAGTCCTCGAGGTAGGGATCTCCGCGACCGGTTTGTAGTAGGGAAGAAGCGCAGGGCTCCGAGAGCAGGCGTACGAGGCTGGACTTCCCGGCGCCGATGTTGCCCGCCACTACCAGGTACTTCCTGATGGGGCCGCGGCGGAAGCATCAAAAACGGCCCGGATCGCCGCTCGCCTCGCTCGACGCTTTCCGATCCGGTTCAAATTCCCACCTCCCACGACGGTCGCAAAATTTATTCCGGATTCGACGCGGGGTAAAGGCTGGCTCCGGCCGATTCGCCGAAGCGCGCCATCCCTACCTTCCGGGGCCTTGCCTCAAGAGCGGCTTGGCGGACCTCGCCCTCTCTCGAGGGCCCTTCGCATGCTGCCCTCGACTATATCGCCGATCCTCTCGGTAATCTCGCGGGGGCTCTCGCCCATGCCCGATTTTATCCATCGCACTGCCATGCCCACGAAGGCGAAGTCGTAGAGTCGGCGATGAAGACTCGCTCGCCTTCGGGAACGTCCAGGCCCTGCGCCACTTCGTTCACGACGCCCATGATGAGGTCTGGTGGCCTCGAAAAGATAGCCGTCGAAGGATCCTGGCCGGCGGCGTTAAGGGCGTTGACGTAGAATGACCTGTTCTCGATCAGATAGGCGAAGACCCGCGCGATGCCCTCGGTCCAGTGCGCGTAGTCCCTCGCGTCGGCGATGCTCTCCACGGCCTCGGTACGGTAGCTCCAGTTGACGAGCTCGTACTTATCCTTGAAATGGTAGTAGAAGGTCTGGCGGTTGACTCCGCAGTCCTCGACTATGTCCCTCACCGATATCCTGGCGAGCGGGGCATCGTTCATCAGGCGTTTGAGCGAGGCCGCCAGCGCCTTTTCAGTCGATCGCGCGTCCGACATAGCTTGCTTCCTCGTTGTACAATACTGCCCTTTTGTCGGATTTTTGACAAGGCGGAGCTTCCACCATGGCGCGAGCCCGCTGGAATCCATACGTTGAATGCATACCGAGGAGAAAACGCGGGATGACGGAGAGATCAAACGGAGCGCGGAGGGCGAGGAAGGCCCCCGCAGAGCTCAAGGCCTTGCTCATCGGGGGCGGAATAGGCTCCCTTTCCGGAGCGGCATTTCTTATCCGGACGGAGGAGTGCCCGGCGAGAGAATATCCTCGTGCTCGAGCAGCTGAACGTCCTCGGAGGCTCCTGTGACGGAATCGGAACGGCCGAGGACGGCTACGTGCTGAGGGGGCGGCCGCATGCTGAACCTCCCCGCCTACGAGTGCACCTGGGACCTCTTCGAGCGGATTCCCTCGCTGACCGCGCCGGGCGAGAGCGTCACTCGGGAGACCCTGGACTTCAACGCCGGCGTGAAGACGAGGGCGGGCGCCCGTCTCGTCGACCGCTACCGCCGAAAGCTGGACGTCGAGGCCATGGGCTTCGGCCGACGGGATCGGATGCAGCTCCTGGCGCTGACGAGGGCGGACGAGGACGAGATGGGAGCGAGCCGGATAAGCGAGTGGTTCAGCCCGGAGTTCTTCGAGACGAACTTCTGGTACCTGTGGGCGACTACCTTCGCCTTCCAGCCTTGGCACAGCGCCGCGGAGCTCAAGCGCTACATGCTCCGATTCATGCACGAGTTCCCGCGCATCCAGACCCTCGAGGGCGTGGCACGGACTACCTACAATCAGTACGACTCCCTCGTGCGCCCTCTCCAGGCCTGGCTCGAAAACCGAGGCGTCCGTTTCGAGCTGGGCTGCAGGGTCACCGATCTGGACATCCTCGAGGAAGGAGGGGACTGGGTCGTGAAGGGCATCGAGTACGAGCGCCGGGGAAAGCCCGAGAGGATAGCGCTGGGCGAGGGCGACCTGGTCTTCATGCAGAACGGCTCGATGACCGAGTCTTCGGGTCTCGGCTCGATGACCGAGCCTGCGCCGCTCTTCGGGAAAAAGGACGGCGGCTGCTGGGCCCTGTGGGAGAAAGTCGCCGCGGGGCGCCCCGAGTTCGGCAATCCCGAGCCCTTCTGCGGCAAGGTTTCGGAATCGGTCTGGCAATCCTTCACCGTGACCTTGCGGGACCCGAATTTCTTCGCGAGGATGCGGGATTTTTCGGGAAACGAGGCGGGAACGGGGGCCCTCGTGACCTTCAGGGACTCGAACTGGCTCATGTCCGTCGTTCTCGCCCGCCAACCCCACTTCGTAAACCAGCCCGAGGGAGTGCAGGTATTCTGGGGCTATGGCCTCTTCCCGGATCGCCTCGGCAACTTCGTGAGCAAGCCCATGCTCGAATGCGGGGGAGAGGATATCCTCCGCGAGCTCTGCGGGCACCTCGGCTTCGAATACGAATCGGTGTTCTCGAGCGCGAACTGCATTCCCTGCGTGCTGCCCTTCATCGACTCGCAGTTCCAGCCCCGCATCCGAGGCGACAGGCCCCTTCCCGTTCCGCGCCGCTCCCGCAATCTCGGCTTCATCAGCCAGTTCGTCGAGATACCGGACGACGTGGTCTTCACCGTCGAGTACTCCGTACGCGCGGCCCAGATCGCCGCGTACGAGCTGCTGGGACTGGACAAGAAGCGCATCCCGGCGGTGCGGCACCACGAGCGGACAATGCGGATCAAGCTCCAGGCGCTGAGGACGGCGTATCGAAAGGGACGGGGAAAGGTCGGAGCCGTCCGCCGCCGTTCCGCTCCGGCAGCATGAATCTAGGCCTCCCCGCGGCTTTCGCCCTCGCGATCTGATAGTCCTGCATCGCGGCGAAGGCCTCGAGGAGCCTGCCTTTGTCGGGATAGCTGTCGAGGCCCATCGACTCGAAGGCGCAGAGCAGCTCGTGGATCGCCTCTATAGTGGAGAGGCAGTAGTCCCTCGGCTGCCTTTTTATCTTCCAGCGGCTCGGCTCCCGCGGCGCGAATCGAAGGCGCGGCAGGCGCGACAGGGCCGGGCTCTCGCGAAGGACGGCGCGGGCGCAGGCCCAGGTCGAATCGATCAGGAAAACCGCGATGTCCCTTCCTCGGAGCTCGTCGCCGAGAAGGCCGACTCCGTCGGAGGCCCCCAGGTCGATGGCGTCGGGGCTCGGGAAGAGGAGGAAGCATCGCTTCGCCGGGTCCCCGACCAATTCGCGTACGCGCGGATGGTCGTCGAAGGCGATGCCAGGGAGAACCTCGCAGCTCGCGAGGTTGAGGCGGGCCAGCCTTCCCGTTCCAGTCTTCTGGCGCCTGTATTCCTTTGGATGGGTGAGAAGGACGAAGCGCGACCTCGTCTCCATGGGGGCCTCCGCTGGGCAGAGACAGGCGACCCTGGGCCTGCGGCAGATCGGGCAATACTCGCGCCCCGATCGATTATCCAATCGGCTCCTCCTTTCCGCCTCCGGTCGGGTATACTGGCGGCTTCCGCCAGGAGGGCATTATGCGAGACATCTCTTCGGTCCTGATAGTGGGCGCGGGGGCCGTGGGCGCCGGAGTCGCCTCGATAATCCACGCGAGCGAGCCCGGATCGCTCCGCGTCCTGGCCGATCCGGGGCGACAGGCGCGCTACGAAGCCGAAGGCTTCTTGATCAACGGACGGCGCTTCGATTTTCCCCTCGCGCCCCTCGGAAGCCCGCGGAGGAGGGAAGAGGAATCCGACCTCGTCATAGTCGCAGTCAAGAACCATCACCTGGGGAAGGCGATCTCGGACATGGCCTCCTTCGTCGGCGAAGGTACGCTTATCCTTTCCCTGTTGAACGGCATTACCAGCGAGGAGGACTTGGCCGCCGCCTTCGGCCGCGAGAAGGTGCCCTATGCGATGATCCTGGGGATCGACGCGGTCCGCGAGGGAAACTCCACGAGTTTCTCGGCCGCGGGGAAAATCCACTTCGGCGACGCGCGCAACCGCTCCGGAGCCTGGAGCGAGCGCGTGTCCGGCATCGCCTCGTACTTCGATAGGGTCGGCGTCGGATATGTCGTGCCCGAGGACATGGTCCGATCCCTATGGTACAAGTTCATGATCAACGTGGGCATTAATCAGGCCTCCGCCGTCCTCGGCGCGCCCTACGGCGTATTCCAGCGCCTGCCCGAGGCCAAGGAGGCCATGTACGGGGCGATGCGCGAGCTGATCGAGATATCGCGGGCGATGGGTACGGGCCTCTCCGATGCCGATCTGGAATCCTGGTACGGCACCCTGCTCGGCCTTTCGCCGGATGCCAAGACCTCGATGCTCCAGGACGTCGAGGCGAAGCGGAAGACGGAAGTCGAAGCCTTCGCGGGTACGGTGGTCGCCCTGGGCGAGCGGACGGGCCTGCCCACTCCGATCAATCGGCTTTTCCTCAACCTGATACGGACGATGGAGCAGACTTACTGAGCCGTGCTATCATCGGGCATGGCGCCTTCGATCCTCTGGTACGATCTCGAGACCTTCGGCCTGGAGCCCCGCTACGACCGCATCGCCCAATTCGCGGCGCTGAGGACCGACGAGAGCCTCGAGACGATCGGCGAGAAGATCCTGCTCTACTGCAAGCCCACCCCGACTACCTTCCCAGCCCCCTTTCCTGCCTCGTCCACGGGATCACGCCGCAGTACGCCGCCGAGGCCGGGCTCTCCGACTACGAGTTCGCGAAGGCCCTGCGCTCCGCGATGAGCGTCCCGGGCACGACGACCGCGGGCTTCAACTCCCTCCAGTTCGACGACGAGTTCGTGCGCAACCTCCTGTACCGCAATCTCTTCGACCCCTACGAGCGCGAGTGGCGCAAGGGAAACAGCCGCTGGGACCTCATCGACCTGATGCGCGCGGCCCGCGACCTCAGGCCCGAGGGCATCGTCTGGCCCGAGGACGAGGAGGGGAGGCCGATCTTCACCCTGGTCGCCCTCGCCCGCGCGAACGGCATTGCCCACGAGTCGGCGCACGACGCGATGCACGACGTGCTCGCGACCGTCGACCTCGCGCAGGCTCGTGCGCGCCCGCCAGCCCAAGCTCTACGAGTGGTATTGGACCCATCGCGGCCGCGATTCCCTGCGGCCCCTCGTGGACCTCGTCGATCGCACGCCCCTCGTGCACACGGCCGCCGGCTACACTTCCTCGAAAGGGCTGCACGACCCTGGTGGCGCCGGTCGCCCTGGATCCCGAGAACCGCAACCAGCTCATCGCGATAGACCTGCGCTTCGACCCGTCCACCATAGTCGGGCTCGGCGTCGAGGAGCTGCGCAGGCGCGTCTTCACGAAGAAGGCCGAGCTCGACGAGGAGCGCGTGCCTCTGTCGCGCATCCGGCTCAACCGCTGTCCCTTCCTCGCGCCGATGAGCACCTTGAGCGATTCGGCCGCCCTTCGCCTCGGCATGGACCGGCCGGAATGCCTCGAGCATCTCGAGATGATCAAGAAGGAGCCCGAGCTCTTGCAGAAGATGGTGGCGGTGTTCGAGACGGCGCGAGCCGCCGCCCGAGATCCGACGATCCCGAGCTGCGCATCTACGCGGGCGAGCTTCTTCCCCGAGGACGACGCGCGGGCTTTCGAGGTCGTCCACGAGCGCATCGCGGCCGAGGGCGCGGCCACGGCCAAGGCCGCCCTCTACCGCATGAAGTTCGCGGACGAGAGGC
>CAVZVX010000167.1:0-3005 GCA_963778775.1 uncultured Spirochaetota bacterium
GATCAGGAAGTCGAAGGACCCGAGGAGGGGTAGAAGGCCCCCCTCGAGGATGGCGGCCCTCCCGTCCTCGCCCGAGACGAGGAGGGCGCCTTCCCTCGGGCCCACCTGTATGTCGCCCGTCGCTCCCAGGACGATGGGCCGCTCCTCGTCCCCTGCCGCGCGCCGAGCGGCTGCAATAGCCCAGTCCGCGAGATCGCGAGGCGCCCCGCCTCGCGCGACGCTGACCGAAAGCCGGAGATCCTCCACGAAAGGATAGCCATCCTGGCCGGGCCAGCGGCCATCGACCAGAGGCGCCCTGAAGGGAGGAAGCACATCCTCCAGCGGCCGGAGCCCGGCAGCCTTCGCCCCCGCCGCGGTCAAGGAGAAGCGAGGGTCGGATAGCCGAAGGGCGGGAACGAACCATCGCCTTCCCGCCGGAGCGACGACGCTCGACTTCGCGTCTATCGACGTCTGGGACGAGGCAGCCGTGGAAGCCAGCTCGACGGTCGCCTGTACGGCTTCGCCGCCCGGAGAGACTGTCCAGCCATGGGGGAGGGGGCTTTGCGCGAGGATCGTTTCGAGGCGTAAGATCCCCGACTGGTCCCCGGCAAGGGCGATAAGACCCCCGTGTCTGGCGCAGGAGCAGAGGAGGCCGAAGGCGATAAGGGCAATCACGACGGCGATTCGGCCAAGCCTCATCTACGCCTCCCGATGCGAGAAGAGCGGGTACGTTAAATCAGAGTCTCTAAATCGATCGCCATATAGATTCCGGACTCCGGATCGGAACGCGTAGCTACTTGCAGGCCGTCATCCGAAATCGTTGCGGTCAAGACTGAACCTGAAGACGGGGCCATCGCCTGTGCCGAAAGGCCGATCGAGTTCTGCTCTTGCGTGACGGGCATCGAAACCGTCAAAGTCCAGGGAAGCGCAACATTCGCAAGACTATGAACCGTTGAATCAGTATCCGAATAATTGATGTCCTCAGCCACCGTGACTCCATTAGTCGCGGTGACCGTAAAAGTTACGCTATGGAACAAGGAGGTCGACGGATTCGTGCATCCCGACGAAATGAAGACCGCAAGCGCGAAGAGCGAGATGAATGAAAGCCGTATACGCACGATTCTTTCCCCCGACCGAATCAGTCTTACCTCGATAGGCATTGACGTCAAGCCGCCGCGGACGGCAATACTGTAGCTTTCCCCGTTCGCGTCCTGCGCCGCATCGATCCTTTGTAACGATTCTCCGATGAGGGTGTTTAATTGTTAAAGAAAATTGTATGCCTCGCGGAAAGCTGCGTCCATACGCGAAGCGCCAAAATCGCCGTTCCCCGGCAGGTCGATACCTGCAGAGTATATTACGTCACCAAGTAGTATTGGATATCGATCGTCTTCCGTCGTTAACTTAGGGTCAGTGGAGCCTAGGGAAGCGAGTATCAAGCTCCCACGTCTTAGTTATTATAATTTAATAGTGTCGTGCATGGCATCGGCGAAGCGCGAAGGAGGATATCGATGAAGAACACGGCGCGTATCTCGCTGTCAGTGCTCGCGGCCTGTTTCGTCATGGCGTGCCAAACGACGAAGCCCGCGCCGAAGGTGGAAGCTCAAGCACCCGCCCCAGCCCCTGTCGCCCCTGTCGCCCCTGTCGCCCCTTTCGCCTCCGTCGCCTCCGTCGCCCCTGTCGCGCCGGGTCCCAGCCTCATTCAGACGGAAGCTCTGGGATTCTCGCCCGCAGCCGAGAACGGCAAGACGACGATCTCTTTCGAGCTCCTGTTTGCCGACGCCGATTCGGTCGCAACATGGAAGACTACCCTGGCGAGCGATCAGGGGGTTCAAAAGACCTTTTCGGGCAAAGGCTCGACCCTGTCCTCGAGCCTGACCTGGAACGGCGCGACCGATTCCGGGAAGCCCGCTCCCGAAGGCACGTATACGGCCACGCTATCCGTCGATTACGGAAACGCCTACACGGCGGGAACGGCGACGAGCAAGCCTTTCATCCTCGACAGAAAGCCACCGACCGGAACGATCATGCTCTCTCCGGCTCTCTTCGCGCCGGACAGTTCCGACGGATACCGTGACCCTGACCATCAAGGCCGAGTCTTCCCTGGCCAAAATGGACAGCTGGGAAATGGATATCTTCGATCCGGGCGGGAACCCTTTTAAAAGCTTCACTGACAAATGGCCGCGCGACAGTATCGTCTGGGATGGCAAGGGCATCAACGGCGACCCAGTCGTGTCCGCCGAGGATTATCCAGTTGTCGTCAATCTTCGAGACGAATTCGGGAATGTCGGACGTATCAATTCTTCGATTCCAATAGATCTGATCATCATCAAGGAGGCGAATGGGTATCGAATCCCGAATTCTCGCGTGTACTTCAAGCCGTTTACGGCCGATTATCGCGATGTGGCCGCCGAGCTGAGCAGGCAGAACACCCTGCGACTCGATCAGCTCGCCGAGAAACTCAAGAAATTCCCCGGTTACAAAATCAAGATCGTGGGGCACGCGGTGATGATCCATTGGGACGATACCGCTCTCGGCAAGATCGAGCAGGAAACAGTCCTTATACCCCTTTCCAAGGCCAGGTCCGCAGCCATCAGGCAAGCGCTTGTCGAGCGCGGCTTGGATGCGGCCATGATAGAAACGGATAGCGTGGGCGCTGCCGACCCTTTGGTTCCGAATAGCGACTACGCGAATCGGTGGCAGAATCGGAGAACGGCGATCTTCCTAGTCAAGGGGGAGCCTCAGTAGGGTGCGTCGCGTCAGCGAACCCGTGCACCGTCGGAAGGCCGGGATGATACCGGATAGGTATAACGAGGTATTTAAAGAGTATTGGTAAGTACCGGGTTTGATGGTTATCATAATGACGTGCGTCGTTTCCGCGCCGAGACACCGCTCAAAGCCTCCTCCTGTCTCGGCGCTTTTTCCGTTCATTTACAGTAAACGAGAATTTACGGTTACGCACAATCATATCCGAGGGATGCCCCCTCGTCGTCAGACACTTATCGGTCGCGCTTGCGTCCGTCCAAAAA
>CAVZVX010000168.1:0-9900 GCA_963778775.1 uncultured Spirochaetota bacterium
GGAGCCAAACGAGACCTCATCGGCACGAGCCCTGCTTATCACGGCCGATGGCGGTGGGAGAATGGAAGCCGATGCCGGCTTTGGAAGGTTGCTCTCCAGGACCTTGCGAACCAGCTCAAGATGCCGATCTATGCTCCGCCACTTCCCTCCTGGGACAAGCAAATGGAACAAGATCGAGCACAGGATGTTCAGTCATATAACACAGAACTGGCGAGGGCGTCCGTTGGTCAGCCACGAGGTCATTGTCCAGCTGATCGCGAACACGACTACAGCTTCCGGTCTGAAGATTCGGGCAGCACTCGACACGCAAAGCTACGAGACAGGGTTGACCGTCAGCGACGAAGAACTTGCAGCGTTGAATATCAAACGAGCAAAATTCCACGGAGACTGGAATTACGCATTGTTGCCAATCAAGAGCAAGAAACAGTCAACTTAATATGGCGCGCCGCCTAAGGCCTTCAGAGTCATATGAAACAACCTTGATAGGTCTTATTATTCATGAACAATACGGTGGCCACTCCCTTGATAATGCCGAAGCCCGCGGCGAGATAGGCATCGATCGAGGCGCCGGCCCAGGAGCATGGCCTGGCAGACTGGTCGATATCCTCATTCACCTGGGCGAGCTGGTTGTCGACGGACTCATGTGGCACAAGCTGCTTGCCGTGAGCCCCGCCACGGTCGATGGCTCCTCAAGGTCGATCAGGTCGGGCACGACGGTGGGTCGGCTTTCTCAACAAGGCCCAGAAACACGTCATTGGGGCCTCCGGCGCGCCCGAGAGCGCTTCCACGCTGGGAATGCTACTGATCGATTCGTTTGCAAAACAGCTAAAGGGGACGTTGCGCTTCGAGAACAGCGGAGGACTCGTCTGCGATATTCCCTTCCCCGCTGGAGCGAGCGCCGTCTAGGCAATATACCGCCGGGCGAAGCGTCTTTACCGAGCGGACCTTCGTTCCGAAGCGCAGGCCGTTGGCGATGGCCCGGACGGACTCGTCGGCGAGGAGGGCGAAATACAGGCCGGGCACGCCCAGGCCCGCGCGGAAGATAAGGAGCCACCCCAGGGCGACGATGAAGACGGTGCCGAAGACCTGGGTGGCCAGCATCCACTTCGTGTCGCCCGTGCCCCTGATCCCACTGCCCGCGATGAAATTGATCGACCTCGGGAGGAAGGTGCAGCAGACGATGACGAGGATGGGGACAATCCTCGTCCCGATCGAGGGGTCGGAGGTGAAGACGCCCACGATCGGCCCCGGGACGAGGAGGAAGACGGCGGCGATCGCGATCGAGGCCGCCACGGCCGCGAGTTGTGCGGTGAAAGCCGCGCCCTTCGCCCGGACGAGGTCGCCCGCTCCCTTGGCTTGGCCGACGAGGACGGTCGTCGTCTGGCCCAGGGCCGTGAATACGACGATAGGGAGGATTTGGATCGTGAAGACGAGGGAATACACGGCGGTCGCGAGGGGATCGAGCATGTTGAGGAAGCGGATGAGGAAGAGGTTGCCGATGTTCCACATGAGGTCCTCTAGGCTCGTGGGCATACCCATCTTGGCGATGGCGCCGAAGGAAACCAGCCGCGAGGAGAGGATGTCCCGCAGGCTCGGCTTTGTCCGCAGGGACCGGTCGCGGACGAGGAAGAGGCCGAGGAGAAGCGTGCCGACGGCGTCGCAGATGACGCCGGCGATGGCCGCGCCTTGAACCTCGAGCCTCGGGAAGCCAAGCGAGCCGAAGATGAGCAGCCAATCGAGCAGGATGTTGAGCAGGCTCTTGAAGGCGCCCGCGTACATCAGGGGCCGCGTCCTGCCCGAGGCCTGGAAGATCGCGGTCAGCGCGCTGTTGAGCCCGGAGAACAGGAAGGAGAAGGCGGCCGCCTTGGTGTAGCGGACGCAGAAGGCCAGGGTCGTGCCGGAAACGCCCATCAGCGAATATACCGGCCCGGAGCAGAGCGACCAGAAAGCGAACAGGGCCAACGCCAGGACGCCGTTCCATTTGAGGGCGCTCGCCGCGAAAGACCGCGCCCCTTGCTCGTCGCCTGCCCCGATGCGCTGGCTCATCAGGATGGTCGCCCCGGTCGTAAGCGAGTTCAGCATCGCCATCGTCGTCCACATCGGGAACACGACGTTGCCGATTACCGCGAGGTACTCGACGGCGAGCCGCCCGAGGAAGGCGCGATTGATTATGGCCTGGACCTGGAAGACGACCATGCCGAGGAACATCGGGAGGGCGAGCGGGGCGATGTCCTTCTTAAATCCGACCTTTAGCAATTTTAACTCCTACTTGAAAGCGCGTCGACGGTGGCCTCGAAAGTACCGCCTTGGAGCAGTTTCATCAAGGTGAGAGGATCATAATAATTTGAAGTGCATCTGTCCTATTCTTCAAACTTTGGCTTGGAAGGCCAATCAAGTAACCAGCAAGAGAGCATAGCAGCGTTGCAGATCGAAAACAGCAAGAAGCTCCCCTGATATCAGCATTCTATTAGGGAAAAGAGTCGCTGACCTCCTGGGCCTGATCCAAATCGGAGTCGCTACCGAAGTGCATGCAACACCGAACGATGACGACACTGCGGGAGAAAGTGATCAACATCGGCGAGAGAGTGGTGTGCTATGCGCGCCACATCCTCTTCCGGCTCGCGGAGGTCACCGTGTCGTGGGAGTTGTTCGCGGCCTTCCTTTGGAGGTTACCCTAGCCTCTCGGGAAGTCGCGGGCGATCAAATCGCCCTTCGTCCCGGTATAGTGACTATTCAGCTCTTTTTCCTTCTCGGCATCGTATTTGGCCTTGTCCAGGACTTTTTTCCTGCCTTCGAATATCTGGTCCACGCCGAACTGACTCAAGATGCCCTGGATCTCCGGATTGGGCGTGTATACGAGGGTCTCGAGCTCGAAGTAGCCCTTCCCCGTCGCCCATTCCACGACCATCTCCATCAACTTATGGGCGATTCCGCGTTTACGGTAATCCTCGGCCACGAATAGGTTCCGCAGGACGAGCGTAGCGTGCTCCTCGTCCTCGCCCGATCGAAGATCCTTGTCCAAGGCGATCACGGCTCCGACCAGACCCGCCGATCCGTCGATTTCGCTCTCTTCGGCGACTATGGATACCCCGCACTCGCCTTCGATGATGGAAATCAGGCTCGCCTCGTTGTTCTTCCTTTCATCGAATATGGGGAATTCGCTCCCGATCCTGTCCTGCAACTCCTCCATGCACTCGATTTCCAGTTTGACGATCTTGTTGATATCCTTGATCTCCGCGTCGCGATACACAATCATACGATCCCCCCGCTTCACATGGATGCTCCTTGAAAGCCTAGACTATATTCTCTATGAATTGCACCCTGAGCCTATCCGGATCCAAGACGTAAATGAATTCAAGCGTCGGATTGGGTTGATGGGGCCCCGAGTGGATCTTGATATTCCGGCTTTTCAGGCTTTCCATGGTCCTCTCGATCGACTCGACCTCGAAGCCGATGGATATATCCTCACCGTAATGCCGCTTATCGCTTTTTGCATCGAAAATGAGCTCGACTTTTGTCTCCCCGTTTCCCAAGAAGGCGATCTCCATGTTGCTGACATTAATGGTGACCCAACTAAATTTCATCGCGCTCCCCCCGTGGAAACCCCGGCCGCTCGATTCATCCTCGCGGCTTCGCGGACCGCGGAACGATCCATCGCGTCCCGCACGAGGCCGGCGACGAAGCGGGGGATTGGCGGCCCCACCATCATGTCCCGGCGCGGGGAACCCGCCTCGCCGCGCAGGGCCCGGGCCATGGCATCCAGCGAAGGATCGAGCTTCCGGCGTAAAAGAGGGACACGTTGCAGGGATTTGAAGATTAGACCGCTCCCCACCGCGAGGCTGCCTCCCCAGTCCCAGCCGCTCTTCGCCGCGAAGAGGCGGAGGACGCGAAGCGCCTCGGCATTGATTTCCGGAAAAGGGGCGCCCGAATAGACGATCGCGAAGAGTCTTGGCAGCGCCGCCGCGCGCCCTCGCTTCCCCAGCTCGCCGAGGAGCCGCAACAGCCCCGCGGGGACGGCGTAGCAGAAGAGGGGCAGCGCGACGACGAGGGCGTCGCGGCGCAGGATCTCGGTCGCCAGGTCGGGGAGGCCGCCTTGCAGGCGGCTCAACGAGAGGGCCTCGCGCGTCACGCCGATCGCGGAGGCGCCGAGGCGGGCCTGCAAGGCGTCGAGGAGGAAGTGGGAGGTCGATGCCTCTCCCCTCAGGCTTCCGTTGAGGAGACAGACCGATCTCGGAGATCCGGCCCCTGCCACGGGACCGGGCTCGGGACGGGGATCCGCGTATAAGCGCCCGTACTCTCCGTTCGATGGGCGCGCGGTCGATCGGTCGAGGAGGCCGCCGAGAGCCTCGAGGGCCGGTTCGACGTCGCCGGGCCGCTGGACGACACGGGCCTCTACGGCGCATCCCATCAGCGGGCGATGGAGCGCCTCGGCCTTCCCCTGGTGGCGATGGACGATGTCGAGGAAGCAGGCCGCCTCGCCCTCGGCGAGGTCCCGCCCGTACCCGACCACGAGCTGGGAGGGGAAGGGACCGCAGAGTCCCCAGGGGACGCCGATCCCCTTGTCGATGAGCTGCTTGATCGCCACCGAAGCCTGGCCGAAGGTGATCTCGGAAAGGAGGACGAGACAGTCTGCGTCCCGGGACCGGCTGCGGAGGGCAGGGTAGCCGTCGACGTGGACGCATACGCCTCCGTTACTGCGGTAGCAGGTCAGGCATCCCGTGCAGGGCTTGACGTCGGCCTCGGCTGCAACGGCCTCCTCGAATCGATACCCGCGGTCCCTCGCCCAAGCCGCGAGCGCGGACCTGAAGTCGCGGGCGACGCCCGACTCGGACGGCGGGTCGCAGATGAGCAGGACGCGCGGTGAGGCCGGAGAGTCGCGGTCGCGCAGATCGATTTCTTTCGTCGTCATGGACTTCCCCCGAAACGGTAGACGCTTTTCTGCTACAATTGCAAGCGGAAATTCCCTGATAATTTGAAAGTTTCGAACAATTCCCCGCACTCCCTCTATTTTGGCAATAAGGGGCACAACTTTTGAAAGTGCTTCAGAATGCAAATCCGAATAGTCTTTATCTGGATGGCAATTTCGAGCGGTATTTATTACGTGCTCAAGATCGTTCGCACTGATATCCAAACCCGTCTTTAGCGATTTTTCTATACAGTTCATGCCTATTCCGGCCAAAATTGCCACCATTCCGGGCCATGGTTGCCAGTTGGTGGCGCTCCTTGGATTCAGCGCCTCGGCCTGGCGGCTGGCACCCCGTGACTGGCACATCGGTTGGTCGGATGAAAAGCGCAAGCAGAACCTGAACTTGGTCATCAACAATTCTCGCTTTCTGACCTTGCCCTGGATACAGTCCAAGAACCTTGCCTCCAAGATACTGTCACTGGCCGGTAAGCGGATTGCCGATGATTGGGAAGCCAGGTACAAATACCGGCCGGTACTCATTGAAACCTTCGTCAAAAAAAAGCGTTTCAACGGAATCTGCTACAAAGCGGCAAACTGGATTTGGGTTGGCACTACCAAAGGGCGTGGAAGTGCCGATAGGCTGAAGGAAGTAAAGCTTCCCAAAAAGGAAATCCTTCTCTAACCTCTAGCGCCCGAGTTCCCCCTATTCCAGAAGGTCCATACAGCTTAAATCTTGAAACGCCAATAGTATTTTTTCCAGGTTGTTGAACCAAATAAAGGCGGATATTTCATGATCCCACTGCATAATCGGGATGGCGACCGCCCTTACTACCGCCCACCGGTACTCCGTTAGCAGCTGTTCCCAACTAAAATCGGTAATGCCATTATTCACCAAAGCCTCGTGATATCTACTCAGCAAAGTTGTCTCGAACCTTTGCCTCCTTTCTGGGTACCAATTGAGAGCTATCATCGGTATGAGGTCATCAACCCCGAGACCATATTCATAGAATTGCCAATCGATTATCTTAACCACTCCGTCGGCATGCTTTGGAAAGAAAAAATTCCATAAATGCGTATCCTTATGTATCAATGTCAGATTATTGCACTCCAGAACCCTCGAAAATCCGCGCTCGATATTGTCCATACTCTTCTCGATCAGCAGCCTTCGCGTCTGCGATAATCTATCTTCCATGAACGCAGAAAAGACCGCCCATGTCCTGCGAAAATAGGTCGTCAATTCGATGATTCCCTCTTTTTCCGGATACTTTCCCAAAACAGCTTCCGGGCCCTTTTTGTTCCACCACGTAGTATGTACTTTCGCAATGCAATCAATCGCCATCTTGCAGGATTCAATAGTCGGAGGCAAAGGATATTCGGTTTGAAAGTGTGTCGGAGATAGGTCTTCCAGCACGATGTTGAATCTTCCTGATTCATCGTCCTTTTCCGCGAAGTAGCATCGTGGTATGTTCGCGGATTCCATAAGACAAGCTATTTGGGAATAAAAAGGCACTTCCCTCCCGCACATCCGTTGTAATTCTTTATTCTGTTCTCTTTTTGATATTTTAATAAACACCGATCGGGGCACCTTCGGGTCGGTATCCTTGGTGGAAATGTGCACCAGGGCAACTTGAGTTACAGGTGTCTCCCAACTGCTGGTGATAGTGAAAGATGAAATAGTGCCTGCTGGGGCTCCCAGTACCTCTTCAAGCCATTTAGTAGTGATGGCATTGAAGGATTCAATAACCCTGGACATGCAAGGCCTCTCCTGGCGACGAGATTAATCCGACGTCCTCTCGAACACGGCATCGTTCACCGGCAGCGTGATGCGTACTTCCTCGCCGACCATATGGACGACGATAGCGTTCATCAAGGTCTCTTGGAAATGACATCCGATTTAGGGTATTACCGATTAAGGTCAAGTCTCCACTGGCGAAAATCCCCTTCAATTCTTCCAGAGTATAGATGCGAACATGGCCGTCATTTTTCATCTTCATGAAATCATCGACGAAGGATGAAGCATCGCCTTCGCGAAGCGCCTCGTTGCAGGCATCCCGAGCCGCGCGGACGTTCTCTTCGGCCTTCACCTATCGATTCCCCCGTTTTCCATCTCTTATATTATACCATGCTCTCGCGACGAATTGTCGCCTTCCGCGAGACGCTTGCCCGCACGCGCGAAAATCCATATTTTTCGACCATGAGGATGGCCTTCTTCGTCATCGCCTACTTCGTTTCCGGCCTAGCCGCTTTCGCGCAGTCGCGGGAGCAGAGCCGGGATTGGCCGCGCTTCGGTTGGGACGTCGCCGGCTCGAGCGCTCCGACCGTCAATATGGGCGTCGCAGCGGACAACGTCGGTTCTCTCGTGCGGCAGCAGGTCGAGCTGGACGGCATGGCAGACTCCTCGCCCATCTATCTCCGCGGCGCAACGATCGAGGGAGCCACCCACGACGCCTTCTTCGATGGCCGCGTGATCGCCGCGACGGACGCTATATCGGCGATAGGCCGCCCTACCAGGGACACGTGGCGGTCCTGGACGCAGGTACCGGCGCCCTCCTCCACATATGGAACTCGCTGGACAGCGACAGCCACGAGCTTCTCGACCCGGCCTCGTATCCGCAGAGCGATTCCGGGATCTGGGGTCGTGCCGGGGTGGTCGTCGATCAGGCCAGCGGCGACCTCTACGTCGCCACCGGAAACGGCCTCTGGGACGGAAAGGCGAACTGGGGCGACGCCGTCATCGAGCTCGACCCTGACGCGACGAGGATCCTGGGCAACTACACGCCGGTCGAGACTGAGCAGCTCGACGAGGAGGACCAGGATCTCGGGTCCGCCTCGCCCGCGCTCCTCGGCTGCGGCCTCATAGCGCAGGGCGGTAAGGACGGCTGGGTCCGGCTCCTCGACCGGAACGGATTGCGGGGCACCGCTCCGCATCGCGGGCCGCGGTGAAGGAGCAGTCGAAAACGCGCACGCCTAGCGCCTGCCTTCCTTTATATGGAACGATCCTGGCGATGGGCCTTCCCCTCGTTTGTTCCGATATCCAGGGCGAGCCTCCTGTAGACCAGTATACTATAGAGAGATGCTCGGCCAAGGAGAGCTCGTAGCTGATGCGCTCGGACACCGGGCGGTAGTCGCTGGCGAGGTGAGACTCGAGGTTGGCGAGGAGCTCGGCCGACACGATGGGCACATAGGGCTCGTTCGCCGCGAGGCTGCGGGCAAGGACGCAGAATAAGAGGAGCTTTTCGTCGGTGTAGCGGAGAGTTCGTCGAAGGGCCGTTCGTAGCTGTATGCCCGCTTTGTGCGGCTGTAGGCGATGGGGGCGTCGAGCCTGTCGCGGAGGTACTCGATGTCGCGCTTGACTTGGCGCGCCGAGACTTCGAAGCGCTCGGCCACCTCGCCGGTCCTCCGTCGCCGTATCGCGATCAAGGCGGCCGCAAAGAAAGAGTCCATGAACCAATATCTCGAGGAGCTTATTGAGAAAGACACGAAGGACGTCGAGGCCGCGATAGGGTGAGAGCGCTTTTTCCTGTCGTCGCTATAAAGTTTTCCTGTCATGTTTATAAAGTTTTTCAATCGTCGCAATAAAGTTTCTCAGTCGTCATAAGAAAGAGTAGGCCTAGCCTTCCCGGCCCAAAATACCGACCCCGGCCTTTTCGCAGGCCCCGATCAGCCAATCATCGAGGGTCGCGAGCGTCGAATGCTTTCTGATCGCCAGTTCGAGGTAGGCCGAATCGTACGCGCTTACATCGTAGAGCCGGGACAGCTCGAAGAGCTGTTCGGCGTATTTCTCTCCGAAGCTGACGTCGGTATCGAATCCATAGCCCTTGAGTAGCCTGAGTATCTCGCTGACGTCCGAGTGCTTGAGACGTCTGCGCTTCACGGCGACCGATAGTACGCTGCTCATCTCGTATCACCAGAGCTGTGGAACGAAGATTTCCTCGTCTTCTGGGAGGCGCTCGAAGAGCCTGGTTACCGCCGCGGATGCTTCGTCGGGCAGGAATAGGGCCGCGGTGAAGGAGCAGTCGAAGACGAACACGCCTAGCGCATGCCTTCCTTTGCAGCCCGGATGTCGAAAGTCGACCCGTCGTCCCGGCGGTAGTCGACCAAGGTCGCAATGATGACTGCGCGCCTTGACTCTCCCTCCTTGTAGGGAACGATCCTGGCGATGGGCCTTCCCCGCTTCGTGATTGTATAGTCTTCGCCTCATAGGTTCCGATATCTACGGCGGGCCTCCTGTAGACCAGAATACTAGACTGGTTCGCTGAAGACGATGGCTCCCTCCCCTTCCGGAATGTCGCCATCACACCTTCACCTTGATCATTTTCGGTTGTTGTTGTAACATTGTTGCAACGGAGGCTTCTCGGATGCATACCCAGTTGAGGAAGATCGGCAACTCGAGGGGCGTCATCCTGCCGGGGGTCTTGATAGCCGCCTGCGGTCTCGAAGACGAGGTCGACTTGCGCATCCAGGGGCGGACGATCGTCATCGAGGCGGCGGGAAGTCCACGCGCGCATTGGTTCGACGCTTTCGTCGCGGAGAATGAAGAGGCCGACGCGTGGGGCGCGATTCCGCCGGACGAGGGGACGGAAGAATGGGTCTGGTAGGGAGAGGCGAAGTCTGGTGGGTCAACCTGGACCCGACGATCGGTACGGAAATCAATAAAACCAGGCCGGCGCTCGTCGTATCGCCGGACGACATGAACGAAAGATTGCCGCGCGTAATCGTCGCTCCCCTCACGAGCAAGGGCCAAGCCCTCGGCTGTCGTCCCGAGCTGGTATTCCAAGGCAAGAACGCCCGCATTCCGCTCGACCAGATCCGCGGCGTAGATAAGAGACGCCTCGTAGGTAAAATCGGCAGTATCGATCCCGCCATATGGCATGACGTACTTCTGGAAATGCTCGAATGAGATAAGCTTTGCGTCCACCTAATTGTTCCTGCTTGCAGCTTAAATATTACAAGCATTGTAGGAATTAAATCGACCAGTGGTCGAGGGAGAATTT
>CAVZVX010000169.1:0-13309 GCA_963778775.1 uncultured Spirochaetota bacterium
CATCGCGGTCATCACCGATCTCGCGAAGGACCCCAAGTTCGGCAACAAGTTCCTCGGCGGACAGAACTACTACGGCCTTCTCGTCGATTCCGCGAAGGCCATCAGCCGCAAGAACATCAGCAGCTACGACCAGGGTTTCACCGAGGAGATCCAGAAGGCGTTCAAAGACTACTTTGACGGCAAGGTCACCAAGGACGAGGCTTGGAGTAACTTCTACACCGCCATCCTTGAGAAATATCCAAACCTGAAGAAGTAAGCTTGCTCGCGCTCCTTTGAACAGGAAGGCGGGACGGCCGTAAGGTCGTCCTGCCTTCCTTACTAGCCATTCTTCTCTGGAGGGATTATTGATGCCAGGGTTGGTCGCAGCGAAGAAACGAAAGACAGTGGAGTACACCCGTTGGGGCTACTTCTTCATCGCGCCTTTCTTCGTCATTTACACGATCTTTTCGCTCATTCCACTGATCTCGACTTTCTACAATAGTTTCTTCGAGAACTATCGCGTCGGTCTGACGCAGGTCGGTCCCAACTTAGTGGGCATCCAGAACTTCATCTCGGTTTTTACCGAGAGCAAGATATATGATTATGCCTGGAACACCGTCCTGCTCTGGCTTCTCAACTTTATTCCGCAAATCGCCGTGTCGCTGCTGCTTGCCGTGCTCTTCACTAGCACGAGCATGCGCATTAAGGGCCAGCAGCTCTTCAAGACCGTTATCTATATGCCCAACCTCATCATGGCCTCTGCCTTCGCGATGCTCTTCTTCGCCCTCTTTTCGGATGGCGGGCCGGTCAATAGTATCGTCATGAACGTAGGGCTGACGAGCGAGCCCATTCGCTTCCTCTCCTCTGTCAGATGGACCCGGGCGCTCATCTGCATCATGAATTTCATGATGTGGTTCGGGAACACGACGATCCTCCTGATGTCGGGGATCATGGGCATCGACATCTCTCTGTTCGAGGCGGCGAAGATCGACGGGGCCGGAACCGGGACGGTATTCTTCAGGATCACGATGCCGCTCCTCATGCCGATCTTCGTCTTCGTGCTCATCACTTCGCTGATCGGCGGCCTACAGATGTTCGACGTACCCCAGATCCTCACCAACGGCTCGGGTAATCCCGATCGCACGAGCATGACACTCATCATGTTCCTCAACAAGCACCTGGCCAGCAAGAATTACGGTATGGGAGGCGCAGTCTCGGTGCTGATCTTCTTCGTCACCGGCGCCCTCAGTTTTGTCGCCTATCGGACGACAATGCGCGGCTACCGCGAGAGCGGCGCCGCTAACTAGGGGGACGAGCATGAGTCAAGCAATGGCTAAGACGGGCCTTCTCGGCAAGACGGCCCTCACGTATATATTCCTCACGGTCCTTTCGGTCCTCTGCATCTTGCCCTTCGTTATCCTCATCATTAACTCGACGCGCTTCCATTCTGAGATCCAGAAAGGTTTCTCCTTGACCTTTGGCTCCGCCTTTGTCGGCAACTGGACGAAACTATTGAGCGACAAGAACATCCCCGTGGTCAGGGCCCTGTTTAACAGCGTCTTCATTTCTACCTGCGCGTCCTTGCTGACGGTTTACTTCTCCTCGATGACCGCCTATGGCATCTACATGTACAAATTCAAGCTCCGGAAAGTCGCCTCCAGTTTCATCATGATCGTCATGATGGTGCCAGCGCAGGTTTCCACCCTCGGGTTCATCAGGCTCATACAACAGATGGGCTTGATGGACAGCTTCATCCCGCTGATCGTCCCTGCCATCGCAGCGCCTGTCGTTTTCTTCTTTCTGCTGCAGTACATGCGGGCGGTTCTGCCCTTCGAGATCGTCGAATCGGCCCGCATCGACGGCTCGAATGAGTTCCATACTTTCAACCGGATCGTAGTGCCCATTATTTCGCCCGCCGTCGCGGTGCAGGCCATCTTCTCCTTCGTCGGCAACTGGAATAACTTTTTCCTGCCCCTGCTCATCCTGAACTCGAAAGAGAAGCGGACTATCCCGATCATCATCGCTCAGCTTCGGAGTGCTGACTACATGAAGTTCGACATGGGGCAGGTGTACATGATGGTCTGTATAGCCATCGTGCCGCTGCTCATCATCTACCTCTTCCTGTCGCGCTTCATCATCAGCGGCGTGACTATGGGAAGCGTCAAGGGATAGGGGGGTGTCGAAGTCCGGGCCGTAGAAGCAGCTTTTCCGCTATCGACGGCCCGGCGGCGTACGGCCCGCGCCGAAATATTTCTCGCTTCGATAACGCAGCCATACGCGAAGCACCTGGGGGATTTTCGTTTTTTGCTCTTTCGATAGCAGGGAGTAAAACTCGAGGGCGCGTGCCCGCTCCATACGGCAGGCGGCATTGTTATGCGCGTCCCAATAGCTGCGCGCCGTTCGGATCCGACGGCACGTCTCCTTGATCAGCGCTTCGCCGCTCAGGCTTTCCTCGGGTTTCGGGATCATTTGCGTTCCAGTATACCCGAAGAAAGCCCAGCGAAAAAAGAAAGCGGCGGACGATTCGGTCCGCCGCTTTGCCGTTTTAGCGCAGCGTCAGCCGCAGGCCTAGCGTAGCCTCAGGCGGCCTTTACCGGCACGAGCCTAGGGCTGGCCTCGGGCTTCTTCGGAAGGTCGATAGTGAGGAGGCCGTCTTTGAAGCGCGCCTCGATCTTCTCGCCGTCGGCGTCCTCGGGGAGCTCGAAGCTCCTGGAGAAGAAGCTCTCGCGCCTCTCGCGGCGAACCCACTTCCCGTCCTCGTCCTTCTTCTCTTCCTTCTTCTCGGTGGAAAGGCTGAGGAGTCCGTCCTTCAACTCGAGCTTGAGATCCTTCTCCGAGACTCCGGGAAGCTCGGCCTCGATGAGATAGCGGCCGTCCTTCTCGCGGACATCCACGACGGGGACGCGAGCGGCGAAGGTCGGGAAGTAGTCGTTATCGAAGACCCTGTCGAGGATCTCGAAAGGATCTGCCTTGAAAACGCCGCGGAAAGCCGGGAGCATAGCATCGTAAACGGTCATGCTCTTCATATCGATACCCTCCAAAACCATCTATTCGCCTCATAACGGTGTGTCGCTTGCCGCAACGCGGTCCTGCGACGCCTTGGGCGGAGCCCTTTTCAGGCGCTCACTTATTATAAAGCATGAGGCATGCCAAGAATGGGGAGTTTTTGGAGAAATACCGGATTTTAATCTATTTTTCTTAACTACATTTATTAAATAGAAATATTTAACTATTATTCCATAAGGAAGCTGATTGACATGGGCATTATAAGAAGGATTTCCGGGATTGTTTTCTTTTGACTCAACAATACGTTTCTAAATGAAGCATAAAGTTGATTACCCGCTATTAACTGTTTCAAATTCGAGCCGAAAACAAAAGATCCCTAATAGAGTATGAGATGTTTTCAGCCTGAGCCCCAAAAGTCTTGAATTGAATACGGATCGTCCTGAGCCTGAAAAACTCCTTTCCATAAAGGAAGTCGTGGTCTCTATTCGTAGCTTGCACGCAGCTGCGTCACCCTGAAAGCGGCGGCGAGATCGTCGAGGCTCGGGGCGGCCCCGTCCCTGGACGGGATGAAGCACAGCCTGCGCTCCTCGCCAGGCATGAGGTGGAAGCCCGAGTCCTCGAATCGACCGGCGACGGCATTGCGGCTCCCGGCCTCGATTTCGCAGGCAATGTAGAAGGCCGGCTTCTCGCAGCGGAGGAGGAGCTCGGGACCGAGACTGCCGGGGACGACCTTCGCTTCGAGCTTGGGGTCCGGCAGGGAACAGCGCTTGGGTTCCGTAAGGAAGGACAGAGCCTCTCTCGACTCCACGCGGCCATCCCGCGCGCGCAGTTCCAGCCTGGCCTCGATGAAGGCCTCTTCGGACGCGGAGAGCAGCGACGCTATCTCGAGACTACGGAGCTCCGAGGCGGATTCGGGGCCGATGCCGACGTCAGAGGAGTATTCCTTCATGACCGGTCCCTCGAGGCTCCTGAGCCGCAGAACGAGGCGGCCTTCGAACGAGTCGAGGCCGTCGTTTACGACGACCGCGCGAATCGTTCCCCCTTTCGTTATGAGCGCTAGGTGGAGAAGTTCGAAAAAGCGGCGCGCCTCGTAGTGGAGGAGCTTCCAGCCTCCGTCGTAGTCCAGGCTCGACCAGCTCGAGACCGGCCACAGGTCGTTCAACTGCCAATAGAGGATGCCCATGCACAGCGGCCTGAGGCTCCTCCAGTAATCGACGGCGGTCCGAATGGCCAAGGCCTGCTGGACCTGAGACAGGTAGAGGGTCTCGCGCTGGCCCGAGGGCATGCGGAAGTACCTCGACATCGTCTCCATGATGATCGTATTGCCTCGGCTGTGGCGCTGATGATGCTCCATCGCGGGGCTCGTGACGTTGCGCTCTCCTTCCGGGGCGAAGGAGACTACGGTCCCGTAGCTCGGGAAGGACTGGAAGCCGAATTCGGAGCAGAAGCGCGGCTTGACTTCGAGGTACTCGGAAAAGCTCTTGCCCTCGTGCCAGACCGACCAGAAGTGCATGTCCCCCCGGCCGTCTCCGTGCCAGTTGTCGGAAAAATCCGCGGGACCGCCCGAAGGCGACGTGGGCCACCAGGTCCTGTCGGGGTCGAGCTCGCGGACTACCCTGCCGACCGTGCCCTCGTAGAGCCTGTCGTAGTCGACGATATAGCGCATCGGGTTCTTCTTGGATTCGGGGTACCAGCCGAGGGCGCCGAGGTTCTCGTTATTGCCGCACCAGAGCGCGAGGCTCGGGTGGTTCCGGAGACGGAGGACCTGATGCCGGACCTCGGCTTCGACCGCGGACAGGAAGGAAGGATTCGAGGGATAGAGCGCGCAGGCGAAGGCACAATCCTGCCAGACCAGAATGCCTTTCTCGTCGCAAAGCTCGTAGAAGTCGTCGGATTCGTAGCGCCCGCCGCCCCAGACGCGGATGCAATTCATGTTCGCCTCGATCGCCGAGCTCAGGAGCCCATCCAAGCGCTTCCGGGTCCAGCGAGAGGGCAGGGCGTCGGCCGGGATCCAATTGGCGCCCTTGCAGAAGACGTCGCGGCCGTTGACGCGAAAGACGAGGCTTCTCCCCGCGGCGTCCTCCTCGGCGACGACCGCAAGCTCGCGAAAGCCGATGCGCTCGCGTCGCTCGTCGCCCTCCGCGCGGACGACGAGGTCATACAGCGGCTGCTCGCCGAATCCGATCGGCCACCAAAGTTCGATGCCTCGCAATTCCAGCTCGAGCGTGGCTGTGGATGAGCCCTTCGGAAGCTCGATCAGCCGCGTAGTCCTTTCTCCGGCGATCGCGGCTTCTAGCTCTACCGCTCGACTCGAGGGATTGTCGAGCCAGACGCTTACCGAGAGGCGCCAGGCGTCGCCTGCGCGGCTCGCCTTGGTTGCGACGTACTCTATCCGAGGCCCGTCGAGGGCAAGAAGGGATGCGCCGTCGTAGATGCCGCCGGTCATGAGGCAAGGACCCCAGTCCCAACCCGCCATGCATTGGATCTTGCGGATCAGGTTGCGATGGGGCGAGGTGAGGGGATACTCCGAATATGGGATGGGGTAGGACAGGGCGAGGGCGGCCTCGGCGGCGGCTCGTTCCGGCGAGCGGATGAGGACGGACAGGAGATTCCTCCCCGGCTTGAGCAACGGCTTGGCGTCGACGCATATCGACCTGAACATGTTGGAGGCCGAACAGAGCCGTTCGCCGTTGACGCTGATTTCCGCCATCGTGTCGAGGACTTCGATGTCGAGAAAGATGCGCTCCCGCGCCAAGATCGCCGGCGCCAGCTCGACTTCGCGCTCGAGAAGCCAATCCTCGCGACCGACCCATTGGACAGCGAGCTCGTTCCTGTCGAAATAAGGATCGGAAATTTCCCCCGCGGCCAAGAGGGCGCTTAGAATATCGCCGGGTAGGGCCATCGGTCGTTCGCTCCCGTCCGCGAGGCGCCGCAGGTTCCACATTCCCCCGAGCTCCACTCTATCCATGATCTACCTCCAGCCGCGAAAGCCCCGATAAATTTTACGTTGACGGTTTAGTCTACCCATGATATACCGTTCTTAGTTGGGCTAATCAACCAACCAGCGAAGTATATCCCAGAGGGGTGGATAGTGCCGAGAGGGAGAGGGGCGGGGCCGAACACGGCTGCTCGAATAGTCAGGACGATTTGGCAGAATCCTCGGATAAGCCGGGTTGGCATAGCCGAACGTCTCGGCCTCGACAAGTCGACGGTCACGAATCAAGTCGGGCGCCTCATCGAGATAGGTATAATAGAAGAGATCGCCGAGGGCAACGCAGGCAGCCGAGGAGGCAGGCGCCCCATCCATCTGGCCATGAACCGGTCCTTCGGTCGCGTTCTGGGCATCGAGATCCAGGTCGGGACCTATGTCGCACTGGTCGTGGATCTCGCCGGAGAGATATTGGCCGAGACAAGAGGCCTGGTCCCGATGGACGAGGGGAATCGCTCGAAGATGATGTTGGCCATCATCCACGAATGCTCGGCCAAGCTCTGTCCCGAGCAGGAGAGGTTGCTGGGCGTGGGAGTCGGCATCGGCGGCCTCGTGGATCTCAAGAAGGGCAGGATCCGCTACTCGGTCCCCCTCGGCATCAAAGAGGCCATAGATTTCGGGAAGACCGTCGCCGCAAAGCTTACCGTGCCCTGTTTCGTCGAAAACGACGCGAATTGCTGCGCTTGGGGCGAACTTGCGTTCAACAAGGACGAGGCGTTGCGCGATTTTCTCTTCGCTCTCGTGGAGTTCCGGCGGGATCCGAAGTCCATCGGGCTCTCGGGCGGCATGGGCGTCGGCTTCGGCGTCGCCCTCGGAGGAAAGGTCTATTCCGGAGCCCATGGCGATGCGGGCGAGTTCCGTTCGGCCTTCTGCGACGGGGCGGGTGAGCTCCAGTTGTCCCTTCCCAAGGATATCCTCTCCCGCTTGGATTCGGATCGCCCGGCCCTCCTCAGGGCGGCCGACGAGCTCGCGCGCAATACGGCCATGCTGGTAAACACGATGGATTTCGCCCGGGTCTACATAGGCGGCGACATCGAGGGTCTCGATGTGGATTTTCCGTCTCTCCTCCGGCGACGGCTCGAGGAGAATTGGATGTATCCCTTCCCCAAAGAGGTGGAGATACATTATTCGAGTCTTGGAGGCAAGGCGGTAGCCTACGGCGCGGCGGGGATGATCCTCGATCGCCTCGTTTCGGAACAGAGCCTGCCGGGGCTCGGCGGCGTCGGGAAGGATTAGGTGGCCCTGACGCTTTAATAGGGAATCTTCCCCCGTCGGGGGATGGGATCATTCATTTTCGGCGCGTTTTCGGGCAAGGCCCGATCAGGAGGTTCAAGATGAAGAAGTTGATCATCGCGATGCTGATGGTCACGGTCGTCGCCTTAGGCGCAATGGCGCAGAAGACGACTCTCAACGTCCTTTACTACATCGACGCCACTCAGGCGGGATACGATGTGGACCAGGGAATCTGGGCCAAGTTCCAGGCGGACAACCCGGATATCGATCTTCAGAAGGAGGAACTGTTCAGCGAGCCTTATCACCAGAAGTTCCAGGCCTACGTCGCGGCCGGTACTCTCCCCGATGTCTGGTACTGCTGGCCTTCCGGACGATCCGAGATCGTCTACGATAAGCACCTCGCCAAGGACCTCACCAAGCTCCTCGGCCCCGAATTCCTGAAGAATTTCGCGCCGACCGCCACCAATCCCAAGGCCCTGGGCGATAGCGTCGTACCCGCGTCCCAGTACCAGGCGATCATTCCCCAGTCCTTCACCCTCACGACAGCCGTGTACATCGACACCAAGCTCCTGAAGGACAACGGGCTCGCAATACCCAAGACCTTCGCCGACCTCAGGCGCATGGTTCCCAAGCTCAAGGCCAAGGGCATCGCCGTCATGATGCTGCCGGACAAGGATCTCTGGCCCTCCCAGTCCTGTCTCTTCTCTACGATCTCCGGCCGCCTCCTCGGCGACGCGTACATCAACGCCGTCAAGACGAAGAAGGCCAAGTTCACCGATAAGGGCTTCGTCAACGCGCTCAAGTTCTACCAGCAGCTTTTCAAGGACGGCATCATCGCCTCCCAGGACATGAACGTCGGCTACAGCGAGGGCGCCGGCCTCTTCGCTTCCGGCAAGGCCGCCATGTACATAGACGGCGACTGGCGCACGGGCGCGTACATCACCGACAAGAGCTCCAACACCGCCCTCATCTCCCCGGCCGACCAGGAGAGCTCGTTCGACGTCATCAATTTCCCGGCCATACCCGGCGAGAAGAACCCCGGCGTCGTCTCCGGCATCGCCGGTACCGGCTATGCCGTCAGCGGCGCCCTCCCTTCGGGATCCGATAAGGAAAAGGCCGCCGTCAGGCTGCTGAAGTATCTCTATTCCCCCGCGGTCCAGAAGATCCGCTTCGAGCAGGGCGCCTATATCCCGACCCTCCTGGGCGTCACCGGCAACGTCGAACCGATAATCAAGAAGATGGCGGCCTACAAGAACTCGATCGCCAACACCACCTTCGTGCTCGACGGCGTCCTCGATCCAAGCGTCGTGACCGTCCTCAATAACGGTCTCCAGGCCCTGGGTCTGGGCACCGGGGACCCCGTGAAGATCGCGACCGACATGCAAACGGCCATGGACGCCTTCCTCGCAGCCGCCAAGAAGTAATAATATCCAAGTGAGCGCCGCGCCGGTCCCTGGCCGACGCGGCGCGCTCTCCTCCCCCAAAGGGGACGCGGGAGCCCGGGCCTTCCGGGCTCCCGCTTGGCAAGAGTACGATCACAGCGGAGGTTCCTATGGCCCGAAAGAAGCGTATGGGTCGCGAAGAAGGCCATGCCTATTGGATGATGGTGCTGCCTGCCCTCATCGTATACTTGCTCGTCATAGGGTTCCCGATCGTCCTTTCGGTCGTACTTTCCTTGAGCAACTACAACGGCGGGAAGATGTTCGGCGGAGAAGCCTGGAATTTGACGGGTTTCGGGAAATACGCGAATCTCGTCGCCGATCCCCTCTTCTGGAACGCGCTCAAGAACAACCTATATATCGTTCTCATCTCGGTATTCGGACAGCTGCCGCTCGGCTTCATTTTCGCCTATATCATCTACCGGAAGACGGTAAAGTGGCCGAATTTCTGGCAGGGTATTCTCTACGTTCCCAATATCATCTCGGTCATCGTGGTCGGCATCCTCTGGTCGACCATCTTCTCCCCGAACGGCCCCCTCGGCGAGGCCATCAATTCCCTCCGCATCGCCGCTTACCACGCGAAAGTCGCCGCGCTCTTCTCCGGCTCCACGAACTTCGCCGTCTCGGATGACCTCGTCAAGAGGATCCTCGACTTCGTCGGTCCCAAGGCCGCGGGTATTTTCGGGAATCCCGCCGCGGACCTCAAGGATTTCCTCTCGGGCTATGGGCCAAGCCAGCTTCAGCAGGTGATTACCGATCTCACGAACATGTTCGTCGTAAAATGGTCGCCTACCTTCCTGGGCAAGCCCGATATCGCCATGCTGCCGATCCTCTTCGTGATATTGTGGCTATATACCGGCCTCTACATGATCATCTTTCTCGCGAACATGCAAAAAATAGACGTCCAGATAATAGAGTCGGCGAGGATCGACGGAGCCAACGAGGGTCAGGTCGGGCGCTACATCGTATTGCCAGCCATTACCGGAACCCTCGTCAATTCCGCGATCCTATGCATCGCGGGCTCCCTCTCGAGCTTCTCCCTCATCTGGGCCATGACCGGAGGAGGCCCCGACCACGTTACCGAAATCCTGACGATATACATGTTCAATCGTGCGTTCCTGGGCAGGCCCGACTTCCCCCTTGCCAACGCCATCGCCCTCGTCATAGTCGTCGTCAGCTTCATCCTGATCGGCATCACGAAGGCCGTCGAGAAGAAGTTCGGCGGGAAGGAGTAGAAAGCCATGTCCGACGCAATAAAGACGACGGCGCTGGGCCGCTTCGGCGGCGCGCTCGCGAAGGTTCTCTCGTACTTCGTCATGATCCTCTTCTCGGTCATGACCATCTACCCGATCTTCTGGCTCATCATGAATTCCTTCAAGCCGACTCGCGAGTTCCAGGTGAGCCAGCTCGGCTTTCCCCTTGCGCCGACCATCAAGAATTACCTCGGGCCCTACGGGGCATGGAAGCTCGGCGACTTCAGCGAGCTCATCCCGAATTCGCTCATCTACACCTTGGGCGCTACGGCGGGCATCATCATCCTTTCGGTCCTCGCCGGCTTCGCCTTCGCGAAGATTCCGCGAAAGGCGACGGCGCCCATCTACGCCAGCTTCGTCATCGGTCTCCTCCTGTCGGTCCAGTCCCTCCTCATTCCCCTGTTCCTGGAAGTGAACCTCCTCGGCATCTACAACACGCGCTTCGCCGTACTCCTGGTCTACGTCGGCGCCGGCTTGCCTTTGGGAATCTATCTCGCGACGGAGTATATCAGGGGCATACCGACGTCTCTCGTGGAATCGGCGCGCATCGACGGAGCCCCGTACCTGAGAATCTTCAGGTCGATAATCTTCCCGATGACCCTCCCTGTCGCGACCACCCTGGCTATCCTCAATATCACCGGGATCTGGAACGAATTCGCCCTCATCAACATCTTGGTGAGCAAGACCAACCTGAAATCCCTGCCCTTGGGGATGTACCGCTTTTCCGGATCGCTCTCCAGCGACTGGGGCAAGCAGTTCGCCGCCCTGACGATCGGGACCCTGCCGATGCTCCTCTTCTACTTCGTTTTCCGAAGGCAGATCACCCAGGGCGTCTCCGCCGGAGCGGTCAAGGGCTAGCATGAATCCGGCCTGCGGCCGGATTCATGGCGACGAGGCCGCGCGCGGCTTCGTCGGGGCCGGGAGGACAAGGGCCCTCGTTTTAGCGATTCCCTAGCGAGGATTTTTCGTATACCTTACTCGAGTCGCGAAGGCGGCGTCAGAAGGTGAGTTCTATTATGGAAGAAGAGCTGAGCCCTAGGGACGACGGTTTCCCCTCCGATTTCATCTGGGGATGCTCGACGGCGAGCTACCAGATCGAGGGTTCCACGCAGGCCGACGGACGCGGCCCTTCGATATGGGACACTTTCTCGAGGATGCCCGGAAAAGTCCGCGGCGGCATGACCGGGGACTTCGCCTGCGACTCCTACCGACGGTGGAAGGATGACGTCGAGCTCCTCAAGGATCTCGGCGTGGGCTCCTATCGATATTCCGTCGCATGGCCTCGCGTCCAACCCGAGGGTTCGGGCCGAGCGCTCCAGGCCGGCCTGGATTATTACAGGGCCCTAGCCGATGCCCTATCCGAAGCGGGCATCGAGAGCGCGGTCACGCTCTACCATTGGGACCTGCCCCAAGCCCTCGAGGACTCGGGCGGCTGGCCCGAGCGCGAGACGGCCCTGCGCTTCGCCGAATACTCCGATATCGTCTACCGCGCCCTCGGCGACAGGGTGGGGCGCTGGTTCACCCTCAACGAGCCTTGGTGCTCGGCCTTCCTGGGCTACGAATTCGGAGTCCACGCGCCGGGACGGAAGGACAAGTCGGAGGCCTACAGGGCCGCCCACCACCTCCTCCTCGGTCATGGCCTCGCCGTGAAGGCCTATCGCGAGACGGGACTCCGCGCGCCGATCGGCGTAGTGCTCAATACGATGACTCCGCGTCCGGCGACGCGCAGGCAGGAAGACGTCGCCGCCGCCGATAGGGCCTCCGACATGAGCACCGCCCTTTGGCTCGATCCGATCTACGGGCGAGGCTATCCCGAGCGCCACTTGGCGGCCCGGAGCGTCGCCATGCCCATCCTGCCCGGCGACGCGGAGGCTATCGCCGCGCCCGTCGACTTCATAGGCCTCAACTATTACAGCGAGAGGACGGTGCGCTCCGATCCGAAAAGCCCGGAAGGCTTTTGCGAGGCGCCGAGCTGGCAGGACAAGACCGAAATGGGATGGGAAGTCGTTCCCGAGGGTCTCTATCGAATGCTCAAGAAGATCACGAAGCGATGGCCCGTCAAGGAACTCTACGTCACCGAGAACGGAGCGGCTTTCGCGGATCTGGCGGATGCGGGGGGGCGGGTACGGGACCGCGATCGGATAGCCTACTTGCGCTCGCACATCGCGGCGTGCCGCCGCGCCGTCGCCGAAGGCGTTCCGCTCAAGGGCTATTTCGTTTGGTCGATCATGGATAACTTCGAGTGGGCCCACGGCTATTCGAAGCGCTTCGGCCTTGTTCAGGTAGATCCGGGTACCGGCATGCGGAAGCCCAAGGATTCGTATTATTACTATCGGGACGTGGTGGCGGGAATGGAGAGCCTGCCCGATGCGACCTAACCGCCGGAGACGGGAATGACGCTACTCGTAATCGACGACGACGAGACGGAGATAGAGAAGCTCAGGATCATCTGCACCTCCCTCGAGTATCCGTCGGTGGAGTACCTTTCGGCGACCGGCGTCGAGAAGGCTCTCAAGCTGGTCTCGAAGACGGTGATCGACCTCGTCCTAAGCGATCTCCGCCTCCTCGACGGCTCGGGCTTCGACGTGCTCCATGGCGTAAAGGCGCTCAACCCGGCGATATCCGTCGTGGTGATGACGGCCTACGTCGACGCCCGCGAGGCGGTCAGCCTCCTCAAGGAGGGAGCCGACGATTACCTCGTCAAGCCGACGACATTCGAGGATATCGAGCGCCTCCTCATCCGTCTCAACGAAAAGACCGCCCTGTTCCACGAGGCCCTCCTCCCCCCCGCGGACGGACCCGCAGCCTCGCCGGCGGCGGCGGGAATCGTCTATAGGAGCGAGGAGATGGCCGCGGCCATGAGCGTGGCGGCCCGCGCCGCGCCGAGCGCGGCCACTGTTCTTTTGTCGGGCGAGAGCGGGACGGGCAAGGAGCTGGTCGCGCGCTTCATCCATGATCGCAGCGCCAGGCGCGGCAGCTTCGTGGCCGTGAACATCTCCGCCCTCCCCGAATCCCTGGCCGAGAGCGAGCTCTTCGGCCACAGTCGCGGCGCCTTCACCGGAGCCAGCGCGGACCGCCTGGGGCGATTCGAGGAAGCCGAGGGCGGGACCCTCTTCCTCGACGAGGTCGGCGAGATCGCGCCCCTTCTCCAGGTCAAGCTTCTCAGGGCGTTGCAGTTCGGCCAGATCGACAGAAGCACCGGGATATCGACGTTGGCCACCAGCGCAGCCTGGGAGCGAATCTTCTTCATGGCCGGGCTGGCCGCAATGAAGAACACGTCATCGGCCAGTTCTTCGATTTCGCCGGAGAAGGCTTGTTTGCCTTTGCCCAGGCTTACATCGATGACTTTATCGAGCTCGGCCTTTTCAAACGGCTTGGTGATGTAGTCCTGCGCTCCCAGCTTCATCGCC
>CAVZVX010000170.1:0-24425 GCA_963778775.1 uncultured Spirochaetota bacterium
GCCATGAAATCGACGAATCGGTCGAACTCGACCGCCTCCGAGCTTGCCGAGCGCACGATATAGGGGCTGGGGCAGTTGGGCAGGAAAGTTTTGAGTACCGCGATCTTGAGAGCCATAGTGATCACTCCTCCTTTCCAAAGCTACTACACTCGCGAAGCGGCGCCATGATTGAAGGCGGAGGCAATATCAAGCTGTAAAGAAGGATTTTTCAGCTTGAAAAGTGTGACCGGACAGCTTGAAAAGTCCGACCTGACAGCTTGATAAGCCGGACCGGACAAGCTGAGTAATTCCCCGGGACAGACTGAAAGGCCGGACGCGACAGGCTGAGAGCGTTCGGCTGAGGACTGGCGACCGAGCCGTCGCTGTGTTTAGATACCGGAATTTTACCGTCTTCTTTTGGTCCTCGCGAGAGGCTCTGCCGAGGAACGCGCGTCCTTAAGGGCCGCGCCGAGCTCGCCGGGCTTCAGGCAGAACCATCGGGGAAGACAGTCCTCAAGACGTCGAAACCGGCAAGCCGGTACGAGCTCGACATTATGGTCAGGACCCCGTTCCCCGATGCTTCAGGCGCTGGCTCAAAGCCTGGGGAGTGATCCCCAGCAATTTGGCCGCCTTGCTCCTATGACCGTCGCTGCGCCTAAGGGCCTCTTCGACCAGATTCTCGATGGCCTTCTGGATTGTAGGCAATTCCGGATTGGGCGGAGTCGCAGCCGGGGCCGCTTCCTGGGGCGTTGCCGGGAAAGCAGGAGGAACACGACCGGCTTTCGGGGAGTCGGCGAGGAGCTCCTCGATGACCCTGCGGTCGATCGCCCCTTCGCCGCTCAAAGCCTTGGCCTTGAGGAGGATACTCCTCAACTCTCGGACATTCCCGGGAAAGGAATAGAGACACAGCACCGCGAGAGCCTCCGTGGTCAGACTGGGAGGCTCGGAGGTCGCCGCCATCGACGCGAGAAAATGCCCACATAGAGGCGGGATGTCTTCCTTGCGCTCCCGGAGCGGAGGGATATCGATCCTGAACGTGGAAAGCCGGTATAGGAGGTCGTGACGGAAGCGGCCTTCCTCGGCTCGGAACTCCAGATTCTGGTTGGTGGCAGCTACGATCCTCGCCTCGCTACGCCGCGGCAGATCGGTGCCCAAAGGGAAATACTCGCGATTCTCGAGGAAGCGGAGGAGCTTGACCTGGGATTGGGAGCTCAAGTCCCCGATTTCATCCAGGAAGAGCGTTCCTCCCGCCGCCTGGAAGATCAGTCCCTTCCTGGCCTCGTCGGCTCCCGTATAGGCTCCCTTGACGTGACCGAATAGGGTGTCCGAGACCAGGAGGTCTTCCAGTCCCCCGAGGTTGGTCGCCACGAAGGGGCCGCGGGCCCCGCTGGCCTTGTGTATGGCGCGGGCGAACAGCTCCTTCCCGGTTCCCGTCTCTCCCTGGAGGAGGATGGGCTCGTCCGAGCCAGCTACGGCCTCGATGAACCGGAACAGGGCCCGCATCCGACCGCTTGCGGTAACTAGATCTGAGAAACTCTCAGGACGTCTCAAGTCGGGGGCTTGCAGGCTCTCGCGCAGGCTGGCGATCTTCAAGTCCTTGTCTCGCGATTCGAGGGCCCGCTTGACGCTGTTGAGAAGCCGGCCCGGGTCGCTGCCTTTGACCACGTAGTCGTAGGCCCCGCCGCTCATGCACCGTACGGCCGAATCGATATCAGCCAGGGCCGTGACGACGACGACCGGGACTTCGGGATAATCCCTCCGAAGCCGGGACAGGATCTCCTCGCCGGGAAGGTCGGGGAGCCCCAGATCCAACAGGACCAGGCCGACCGGCTGATCGGCAATCAAGTCCAAGGCCTCCTTCCCCGTCGAGACGGGAATGCACCGGAGCTGAAAGCCTTCTTCCAGGACCTGCACGGTGCTGCGGAGGATCGCGAGGTCGTCGTCGACGAGAAGAATGGACTTTGTGGCTGCGGGCATAGGTACTCCATCCATCCCCCAACGCGAGGGGAACAGAATAAAGAGTGCAAGAAGCGTGCCCGGAAAACAAGGAGGAAACAGGACATTTTCGTAAAGATAGATTGAGAAGTATCAAGATTTCTTGATAAAAAATCAATTTATCTTGATAAAACCATCGATTTTCCTTGGCATGAATATTGCGTCCTCGATGGAAGGATTTTCGGGACATTGAGAATCTTGGTAAAGGAAAGGAGGTTGGCGATTATAGGGCAAGATATGAAAAAATAGGTATCAAGCATCCAATATCCCTTTAGGGGATAACATTTTAAGTATTTATTAAGGAGTAATCTATGAAACTAAGGTCAATTCTGGCAGTTATCCCTGTTCTCATGATGCTCGGGCTGATGTCCTGCTCCCAGCCCTTGGCCACGACTTCGGTTTCGTCCACCACGAATAATAATGGCGGGACTTACACCGTCATCGGCCAAATAAGTGGTCAGGTAGTTGACGATACCGGCGCCGGCATAAGCGGCGCCACCGTTTCCTATAACGCGCCCCAGGCAAGCGTCTCTATGGCCATAGCCAAGGCCGCCTCCAGGAATCTATCCAAGGCCATGACAACGATCACAACGGATTCGAACGGCAATTTCACGGCGTCTAACCTTCAGACAGGAGTCTATATATTTACCGTAATTCCGCCGACGACCACCGTAGCCGGCGTTACGACCGTCAATAATATGGCGGGAACCTTCACGGTCGTCATTCCGACTTTGGCGCAATTGACGCAATACGGAGGAACTGCCTCGGGCAGCAGCGGCCCCAACACCAGCTCGAACCGAACGTACGTCAACACCCAGAAAGTAGCCCTGCCCCGTATTACCGGTTCGATCACGGGCTATGCCTCTCTCGCCACGCTCGCCGCTGTCCCCAAGGGGACCGTTCTCACGATGGACTTCGGTTCCTCTATCGCATTGAACACTCCGAACGCCATTTACGCGCCGATTCAAAGCTCGGCTCTCATAGGTTTGCTCTACCCGACCTTCAACAGCGCGACCAGCACGATCACCACATCGACGTATGCGACTGCTACGACTGCGGACGCGACAGGCAAGTTCGTATTCAGCAATCTGCCTTTGACCAATTACGGTCCGTCTACGGGCATCACCGGCTATGGTCCCACTCCTCCTATCGCCCTTTCGAATTGGTCGCCTCCCTCCTGGTCTCCTAACAACGCCCTCACGTACAACAATCCGATTATCGTCAACCTAGGTCAGGGAACCCAGATTAGCTCGACCAATGGCGGCCTTTTAAGCTTCGCTCTTCCGGCCATCCCCCTGGGATATGATGGCTCGACCCCCTCCCTCGTCCTCGCCGCTCCCTGCGCGCTGACCTATACGTCCTTCCCGACGCTCGCCTTGGTCAGTACCAGCACGACCGATCAAAACGGCTTTACGAACAATAATCCGGCGACGACTGCGTCCATCGTGTTGACCTTCAACAACCCGGTGCTGTCCACCTTGCCGAATGTCCCGCTCGTCGACTCGACGGGCACAGCCGTTCTGGCGACCTTGACCAACAACGCAACAGCTACCCTGGTTTCCGTGACGGTCACCGGCCCGACGACGGCCGCGCCTTCCAGCACTATCACGATAGCGCCCGCGTCGGCCCTCAATCCATCGACTTCCTACACCGTGAACTACAAAGTCCTCGATGGAAAGGCCTATACGGCAAGCACTCCGTTGTCGGGGTCATTCACGTTCGGCACGCTTACTAGCACGTCCGCGCCGGTCGCGGTAAGCGATTTGGCTCCCAATCCGGCTACCGCCGTATTCAATTCCGGGACGACGAGCTTCCCCGTTTCGTTCACCTATAATACTGCCTACACGTATACGGCGCAGTATGCCGTGAAGCCTTTAAGTACGGGAGTTCAAAGCTCATGGGCAGCCGCGACTATTTCCGCTCCTCTTGTCAGCGGTAGCGGATCGATCGCCTACGCCACAATCAGCAACGTGGCTACTTGGAACTCAGGCGATACAGTGTATCTGCGGTTAGTGGAATCCTTCGGCGGAACCACGGCCCTCGGAACAGGCGGCACGTCCGTTTCCAATGTCCTGACGATAACCGATCAGGTGGCTCCATCTGCCTTTGCGCTGACAACAAAGAGCGGCATATCGGTCACAAGCGCTACGCCCTTAACGACGGCTGCCGGATTCGGAAACACCTTCACGAATGGCAATTTCACGGTTGGGCAAAGCTATACAATCGCCTCCGTCGGCAACACGAACTTTGCAGCTATCGGAGCAGCCGCGAACTTCGCCATCGGGACGACCTTCACCGCCACCGGCGCGGGAGGAGTGAATGGCACCGCGTTCTCCAATGTTACTGCCGCCGGCAACTTCATCATCGGGCAGCAATATACGATCGCTACCGTCGGTACCACGCTCTTTACCGCCATCGGATCCGCTTCCAACACGGTCGGTACGGTCTTCACGGCCACCGGCGTAGGTTCAGGATCGGGAACTGCTTGGGCCACGTATACGGCCAGCTCCTTCATCGTCGGGCAGACCTATACCATCGCCTCCGCAGGTACTACCAACTTTACCCTGATCGGAGCCGCCAACAACTTCCCGGGCACCATATTCACCGCGACCGGCGCGGGGTCGGGGACGGGAACCGTGACCTATACCACCGGTATCCTGTATACCGCGGGCAACTTCATGGTCGGGCAGAGTTACACCATCAATCTTCCTGGTACTACGAACTTTACTACCATCGGAGCTGCGGCCAATACCGCGGGAACGGTGTTTATCGCAAGCGCCGCAGGAGGGATGAACGGTACCGCTTTAGGCAACTTCAGTGCGACTCAAGTCTTCAACATCGCGTTGAACCCCAATGAGGTGATGTCGGTGCCGACCGTCGTCTTCGGAAGCAACGGTACGACCACCAGCGCGAGCGGCGCGACGATCACCATCCAGCTGAACGCCACCGGTAATCCCATCACTCCGGCAAACACCGTGGCTACGGTGACGGTGCAGATACCGACCGGGAAAACGATCATCGGCGATACTCTGGTAATTACGCTCAAGGACGGAGCGGGCAAACAGTATCTAGGCGCTGGAACCGGAGGGACAATCGTATTGACGATCAACTAAGGAATCCATGCTGAAAGACGAGTCGCCCCTTTGGGGCGACTCGTCTTGGCATATCGTGCAAATCGTGGATTTTTATAAACAATGAAATCAGGAAGGTCCTGATAAAAGGGCGGATACCGTGACTAAACCGGCGGGCCTATTTTTTGTCAACCATTTTCGGGCGAAATCTGATCATCTAAAGGCCTTCCCTTCGCGGACCGAGGCCACTACGCCGCCGAGAGCTCGTCGCTAGCCCAGGCTCTTCCCGATCGCGAGACCCGCGATGAGCACGCCTAGGACGAGGGTCGTGATGGCGACGTAGCGCCAGTCCTTTCCAAGGGCGAAGGCGACGATGGAAACGGCGACGCGGGCGAAGGGCGTCGCGATCAAGGTCACCAGGCCGAGAGAGATGACGGAGGCCGGATCGAGGACGACGAGCCCCGAGAGCAGGGTCGCCAGACTTCGAGGGTAGGGGATGGCGGCGTCTATTCTAGTATTGCTCGAGATGCTCCCTTTCGCCAGGAAAAGAACGAGCCCCAGGCAGACGATTGCCGCGCTCAGTACGACTCCGGACCTCAAGACGAGACTCACCGCCTTTTCCACCGGCTGCGAGAGCTCCGAGTCGCGAGTTTGCCCGGACTTCATTTTCCCCTCTCTCATCCGCCGACTCCCAGGCCATGTAGGAGCATTTGAACCGATATGACGGAGATGACGACGATGAAGGCGATGCGGATGCCGAGACCGGCTATCCTGGGCAGTATGCGCGCGCCGAAGAGGGAGCCGGCCAGCACGCCGAGGGCGACGGGCGCCGCGACGAAGGGGTCGATGTCGCCGCGGCTGAAGTAGATCCCCGCGCTGGCGGCGGCCGTGACGCCGATCATGAAATTGCTCGTCGCCGTCGAGCTTTTTATCGGCATTCCCATCACGCCGTCCATGGCCAGCACCTTGAAGGCGCCCGAGCCGATGCCGAGCATGCCCGAAGCCAAGCCGGCGATATACATGATGCCCGCGCCCAGGGGGACGCGGCGTAGACGATACTCGATCAGGCGGCCTTGTACCGGGTCGAAATACGAGCCCTCGAGCTTCAGGACCAGCGCGATCCGGCTCGACGCCGCCGATTGCTTCGCCTCATGCGATGACGTCTTGCCTCGAAGCTCGAAAAATATTTTTTGCGCCGTCGGCACGAGCGAATACATCAAAATTAGGGCGAAGACGACGAAAAGCAAAGGCGCCGCGAAAAGGCCGGCCAGTAAGGCTCCCGTGACCGCGCCGAGGGCCGTCAGGATCTCAAGGAGCATTCCTACCCTGATATTGGCAAGGCGATCACGGACGTAAGCGGCGGCCGAGCCGCTCGAGGTCGCGATCACGGCTATCAGCGAGGCGCCGGCGGCGGCTCGGAAGTCGATATGGAGGAAGAGCGTCATGATTGGAACGATGATGATCCCGCCTCCAAGGCCAAGGAGGGAGCCTGCCGCGCCGGCCACGAAAGAAACGGCGAGCAATTGCGAGAACTCGACTAGGAAGGTCGACATGATGCCCAGCTCCTTGGCCCGAGGGACCTCAGGCACTTGACCTATTTCCTTGCGGTCGCCAAGAGCTCAACATCGGTCGGGCGGCGGAAAGGCTTCATATCTCACAGCCGCCCTCGAGCCGGCAGATCATAGAACTGCTTGGCCTGACCCCGAAGAGTCCAGGAATGCAGGTAAGAGGCAAAAAAAACGCCGCGACAGGGGAGGTAAGAGCGGTGTCACGGCGCAGGGAATGCACATTTAATACAGTAGCCAACAAGTCAAAGGTATACCAATACTTATTAAGTTCCGCCTGATACCTATTTGGTATATAGCAGCATGGATAGCCAAGGCGGTTGCGCTACGATTAATAATATATTATCAGTGCGCGACTTCGAACGCTCGCGAGAGGCCGGTCAAGCCTTTTACCCGATCATGAAAGAGCTGACGCCGTCATCCGCAATCCGAGCGCCGCCTGTCCCTCGAGCGCAGGAAGTCGCTCGAGACGACGACCCAGCCATCCTCGCTCTTGCGTCGACTGACCGGGACCAGGACCCTCGATTTATGGAGGCGGAAGAAGGCCGCCTCGATGACGTCCTTCGCGCATCCCGTATGCCCGTTGATCCAGCTCTTCATTTCCTCGAGCGAGACGAAGCGGGAATCTCCGCCCGCCGAATCGCCGAATTTGAACGAGTAATCGGCTATCCCCCTGAGGATGCGCTCGCGCTGGTCGGTGTCGGCCAGCTCCTGGATCTGCAGGTTGGCCGAGCGGATCCGCTCGGACAGGACCTTGATGATCTTCACCGCGAACTTGCCGTTGGTCAGGAGGAGATTCTCGAAGGTCGGGCCGTCGACGGATACGAGCATCGCCATCGTGCTCGCGGTAGCGGTAGCGGATCGGGGCTTTCCATCGATGAGGGCCATCTCGCCGAAGAAGTCGTTGACCTGGTTCACCGTCCTGAGCATGGTCTTTCCGTGATCGCCTTGCTTGGTGAGCTCGACTTCGCCCGTCAGCAGGATATACATGCAGTCGGCCGGGTCTCCTTCATTGAAGATCACCTTGCCTGCCTCGTAGAGGACCTGCATTCCTTTGTCCATCTCTCGAATTTACTGGAGTTTCGCCGCTTTGTCACTCGGCGGCCCGGTTCGAGGAGCCCTTGTTCCCGCCCGCCAAGAACAACCGATAGGCCGGGTTGGCCGATTCGTCCCAGTAGCGGTAGCCGAGGCCGTCGAGGAAGTCGCGGAACTCGCCCATCTCCCCGGGCGGCACCTGCATTCCCACGGACACGCGCCCGACGTCGGCGCCGTGGTTGCGATAATGGAATAGGCTGATGTTCCAGCCCGGGTGCATGCTGGTCAGGAACTTCATGAGAGCCCCGGGGCGCTCGGGAAACTCGAAGCGATACAGGAGCTCGTCCTCGGCCAGGGCCGAGGAGCCGCCGACCATGTGGCGCAGGTGGGACTTGGCGAACTCGTCGTCGCTCAGGTCGAGGGCCTCGAAGCCGTGTCGGGCGAGAGCCTTGAGCAGGGCCGCGATGTCGGCGCGGTCGTGTATCGACAAGCCGACGAAGATGCGCGCGAGTTTCGGGTCCGCTATCCGGTAATTGAATTCGGTCACGTTTCGGCTGCCTATCAGCTCGCAGAAGCGCCTGAAGGAGCCTCGTTCCTCGGGGATCGTGACCGCGAGGATGGCTTCCCGGCGCTCTCCGACTTCGGCGCGCTCGGCGACGAAGCGTAGGCGGTCGAAGTTCATGTTGGCCCCGCTCGCGATCGCCACCAGGGTCTCGCCCTTGGCCTTTTCGCGCTCGACGTAGGCCTTGGCCCCGGCGATGGCGAGGGCGCCGGCGGGCTCGAGTATGGAGCGGGTGTCCTCGAACACGTCCTTTATGGCGGCGCAGACCGCGTCGGTATCGACGAGGATGATCTCGTCGACGAGCTCGCGGCAGAGGCGGAAGGTCTCAACGCCGACCTCCTTGACGGCGACGCCATCGGCGAAAAGGCCCACCCGCTCGAGCCTGACGCGCCTGCCCGCCTCGAGCGACCGCGACATCGCGTCCGAATCGACGGGTTCGACGCCGATCATCTTTATCTCCGGCCTTACGCGCTTGACGTAGGCCGCGATGCCCGCGATTAGGCCGCCCCCTCCGATCGGCACGAAAATCGCGTCTATGGGGCCTTGCCGCTGCCGCAATATCTCCATGCCTATGGTGCCCTGTCCCGCGATGACGTCGGGGTCGTCGAAGGGATGGACGAAGCTGAGGCCCAGCTCAGCCTCGAGCTCGCGCGACCTAGCGTAGGCCTCGTCGAAGCTGTCGCCGAAGAGGATCACTTCGGCGCCGCGCGCCTTGACCGCGTGCACCTTCACGCTCGGCGTGGTTACCGGCATCACTATGACCGCCTTGGCCCCGAGGCGCTTCGCGGCCAGGGCGACGCCCTGCGCATGGTTGCCGGCCGAGGCGCAGATCACGCCTCGGCCCAGGTCGTCGCGGGACAGGTGGGCCATCTTGTTGTAGGCCCCGCGCAATTTGAAGGAAAACACGCTCTGCGAGTCCTCGCGCTTGAGAAGCAGGCTGTTGCTGAGGCGGGAGGAGAGAATGGACGCCTTTTCGAGGGGCGTCTCGGCGGCGACCTCATAGACGCGGGCGGTCAGGATCTTTTGGAGGTAATCAGGCTCGTCGAGGACGCTCGAGTTCATGTTCTCCACCCCCTGCGGAGGGGTGCAACTATACACCATGTCCCTCCCCGAGGTCATTTCTTTTTTTGCCTTCGGGGAGGTCCGGGCAGTATTTTCTCATCCTATGGACAAATCGAAGGGCGCGACGCCCATCCTCGAGGTGCGCGACCTCCATAAGGCCTATGGCAAGGTCAAGGCGGTCGACGGGATCAGCTTCGCCGTCCGGGAAGGCTCCTGCTTCGGCATCCTGGGCCCCAACGGCGCGGGCAAGACCACGGCCATCGAGGTCATCGAGACGATCCACGAGCCCGACTCGGGGACGATCCTCTACCGGGGCGAGGTCGTCGCCCGTTCCTTCAAGGAAAACATCGGCATCCAGTTCCAGGATACCTCGCTCCAGGAATTCCTCACCGTCCGGGAGACCCTCGAGCTCTTCTCGAAGCTCTACCCGAAGCCGAGACCCCTAGCCGAGATCGTCGAGGCCTGCTCCCTCGAGGAGTTCATCGATCGCGATAACCGCAAGCTTTCGGGCGGCCAGCGCCAGCGCATGCTGCTCGGCATCGCCCTCGTGAACGATCCCGATCTCCTCTTCCTCGACGAGCCGACCACGGGCCTCGATCCCCACGCGCGGCGCAATTTCTGGCGCCTCGTCGAGGGCATCAAGGCCCGGGGCAAGACGGTCATCCTCACGACGCACTACATGGACGAGGCCGAATACCTCTGCGAAGACATCATCGTGATGGACCATGGCCACATCATCGAGGCGGGAAAGCCCCGCGAGCTCCTGCTCAAGCACTTCGGGGAGGCCGTCATCCGAGTCCCCGAGGCGGCCGTTCCCGCAGGCGCGGCCTTCGGATGCCCCGCCGTCCTCGAGGACGGCTTCGTGGCCTTCAAGTGCGCGGACACGGACGCGAGTCTTCGCGAGCTCGTGGCGGCCGGCGTGAATCTCGCGGGGCTATCGGTCGAGAGGCGCAATCTCGACGATCTCTTCCTCAAGCTCACCGGATCGGGGTTGGACTGAAATGAAGAAATTCTGGGCGGTCTTCGTCGCGCGCAATCTCGAGTTCTTCAGGGACAGGTCGACGCTGATCTTCAACCTGGTCTTCCCGATAGTCCTCATCTTCGGCTTCGCCTACGCCTTCCCTGCCGGCGGGGGCACGACCTTCAAGATAGGCGTGGTCGGCGACATGCCCGCGGCCGGGAGCGCGTCCGACGTCGCCTTCCTCCATTATAAGCATCTTCAGTTCGTGCACTATGCCGAACTGGCGACCCCCCTCGACAGACTGGCGCACGACCAGATCGACATGGTGATCGATTTCACGAAGGGCGATTATTACGTCAACGAGGCCTCGTCCAACGGCTACATCCTCGAAAGGATGCTTGGGTCGGCCGGCTCCGCCGGCGCGGGCATCTTCGCCAAGAAGACGGTCTCGGGCACCCCGATCCGCTACGTCGACTGGTTCGTCCCCGGCATCATCGGCGTCAACATCCTCTTCGGCAGCCTGTCCGGCGTCGGCTTCGTCATCGTGCGCTACCGCCGCAACGGCGTGCTCAAGCGATTCAAGGCGACGCCCCTGAGCGCCTTCGAGTTCGTGAGCGCGCAGGTCCTCTCCCGCTTCTTCATCGTAGCCTTCCTCTCGGCGGTCATCTTCGCGGGCACCGACCTCGTCCTGCATTTCCGGATGGCGGGATCCTGGGCCCTCCTGGCCCTCATCAACGTCCTCGGGATACTCTGCATGATATCCATCGGCCTGGTCTTCTCGTCGAGGATCAGGAGCGAGGAAGTCGCGGGCGGGATCATGAATCTCATCACCTGGCCGATGATGATCTTCTCGGGCGTCTTCTTCTCGCTCGAGGGCACGCCCCGCGCGATGCAGGTCGCCTCGCGCGCCTTCCCGATCACCTACTACATCGAGGCCTCGCGCGCCGATCATGCTCGACGGGGCGGGATTGGCGAAGATAGCGGGCGACCTCGGGGTGCTCGCCGCGATGACCCTCGTCTTCCTCGCCGCCGCCGCGGCCCTCTTCAAATGGGAATAAGAGGGTCGCGAACGGCCTTGTTCAAGCGGGAGTAGGCCGGTAAACTGCCCCGCGTCATGCAAGAGCGTCCCGGTCGTTTCCTGATTCCCTATATCGAAGCCAACGCCCGTTCCTTCGCGGCGGCCTTGGCCTTCCTCTCCCTCGAGGCCGCCTGCGACCTCATGCAGCCCACGATCATGTCGCGGGTCATAGACCGAGGGGTGGTCGCCCACGATCTCTCCGTCGTGCTCTCCCTCGGGCTCACCATGCTGGCGGTGACGGCGCTCGGGGCCTTCGGGGCCACCATGCGCAACCTCATCTCGAGCAGGGTCTCGCAGCGCTTCGGCGCCGTCCTCCGCGGCGACCTCTACCGGCGCATCCACGGCCTCGACTTCACGGAGCTCGACCGCTTCGAAAAGGCCTCGCTCGTGACGCGGCTCACGAACGACGTGACCCAGGTGCAGAATTTCGCCAACGGCCTCATGCGGATCTTCGTCAAGGCTCCGCTCCTCGCGATAGGCGGCATCGTGATGGCCGTCCTCCTCGATCCCTCCATGTCCCTCGTCCTCGTCGCCGTCGTGCCCGTCGTCGCCGTCCTCATCATGGCGAGCCTCAGGTCGAGCTTCCCCTTCTACCGCCTCATCCAGGGCTCCCTCGACAAGGTCAACGGCGTGATGCGCGAGTACCTCTCGGGCGTCCGCGTCGTCAAGGCCTTCAACCGCTTCGCCTACGAGGAGGCCCGCTTCGCCGGGGCCAACGAGGAGCTCTCCGCCTCGATGCGGAGGGCCATGCGCGTCATGGCCCTCTTCTCCCCGGCCATCAGCCTCTCGCTCAATCTGGGCATCTGCGCGGTCCTGTGGTTCGGCCACCTCCGCGTCGCCGCCGGCGGCATGCGGGTCGGGCAGGTCGTGGCCTTCGTCAACTACATGACGCAGATACTCGGCTCCCTCATGATGCTGTCCTTCATCTTCAACATGTTCGTCAGGGCCAAGGCTTCGGTCGAGCGCCTCGGCGAGGTATTCGCTACGCCGGATGCCGGCGTAACGCCGGTTTCCGGCGTACGCCGCCGGTATCGGACGCGGCGCCGGGGATAGGCCTCGGGTCGGCGACCGGGACCGCGGAAGGCGCCGCGAGGCAGGGGAGGGGGGAACGGGGCCGCGTCGCCTTCGAGGAGGTCTGGTTCCGCTACGACGGCGCCAAGGAGGCCGCGCTCCGCGGCGTGAGCTTCGCCTGCCGGCCGGGAACGAGCCTCGGCATCATCGGCTCGACGGGCTCGGGAAAGACGAGCCTCGTCTCCCTCGTCCCGCGCTTCTACGACGCGAGCGAGGGGAGGGTGCTGGTGGACGGCCTCGACGTTCGCGGGCGAGACTCGAAGGAGCTCCGCGCCGGCATAGCCCTCGTGCCTCAGCGCTCGGTTCTCTTCTCGGGCAGCATCGCCGAGAACATCCGCTGGGGCAAGCCGGACGCCAGCCTCGAGGAAGTGGAGGCCGCCGCCCGCGCCGCCGCGGCCCACGATTTCATAGCCTCCTTCCCGGAAGGCTACGAGACTCACGTGGGCCGCGGCGGCCTCTCCCTGTCCGGCGGCCAGCGCCAGCGGATCTCCATCGCGCGAGCCCTGGTCCGCGGGCCTTCCGTGCTGATCCTCGACGACAGCACGAGCGCCGTCGACGCCGTCACCGAGGCGCGGATCCGCTGGGGCCTGCGGGAGGCCTCCACCGGGGCGACGGTCTTCCTCATCGCCCAGCGGATCTCGTCCGTGCGCGATTGCGACCTCGTCCTCGTCCTCGACGAGGGGAGGGTCGCGGGGCTCGGGAGCCACGAGGAATTGCTCGCGGACTGCGAGGTCTATCGGGACATCCACCGTTCGCAGGTGGGGATCCCGGGAGTCCGGCATGGCTGAGCCCGTCGTCGAGCCGCCCAAGCTTCCGGGCATCGGCGGCGGATCCAGGGGCGGCATGGGCGGGCGGGGCGCGCTGGCTCCAGCCCGGCGATCGAGCCAAGGACAGGAGAGGGACGATGGCCCGTCTCTGGTCCTGCTTCGGCGTCGAGCGCGGGAGGATCTTCCTCGTGTTCGGCCTCGTCGTCCTCGACTGCGCGATTCTCCTTTCGGGGCCATGGCTCATCGGGCGCTGCGTCGACGCGATGGTCCCCGGCCCGCTCTCCGCCTCGATCGCCTTCGCGGCCCTGCTCGGCGACCCTCCTCCTCGCCTACGCCCTGGACGCCGCGCTCGTCGTGGCCCAGGGCTGGCTCATGGCCGGGGCCTCGCAGGAGATCGTGAAGTCCCTGAGGAAGGACCTCTTCGGAAAACTCCAGCGCCTTCCCGTCTCCCTCTTCGATACCTGGAGCCACGGCGACCTCATGAGCCGCCTGTCGAACGACGTGGACAACATCTCGAGCACGATAGCCCAATCGACGACCCAGCTCGTCTCCACCCTTCTCACGATAGCCGGCTCCCTCGTCCTCATGATCGTCCTTTCGCCCCTCCTGACCCTCGCGGCCCTGGTCACCGTGCCCTTTGTATTCCTCCTGACCCGGACCGTCTCGCGGCGCACCCGCGTCCTCTTCAAGCGGCAGCAGGCCGCGCTCGGAGCCCTCAACGGCCAAATCGAGGAGACCATCTCGGGCCTGGACGTCGTGAAGGCCTTCGGCAGGGAAGGCGCTGCGATAGGAGAGTTCGACGGCCTCAACGAGGAGCTAAAATCCGTCGGGACTCGGGCGCAGGTCTGGTCGGGCTTCATCATGCCCCTCATGAACGTCATCAACAACCTGGGCTTTGCTGCGGTGGCCGCCGTGGGCGGCGTCCTCGCCGTCAAGGGCCTCGTCACCGTCGGCGTCATCGCGAGCTTCATCTCCTACTCGCGCCAGTTCTCGAGGCCCCTCAACGATCTCGCCAACACCTACAATACGCTGCAGACGGCCCTCGCGGGCGCCGAGCGCGTCTTCGAGATAATGGACCAGGCCGAAGAGGCGCCGGATAGGCCCGTCGCCGTCGCGCCGTCGCGCCAGGCCGTCGCCGCGAAGCTCCGTCGTCGCCGGAAGTTCGCTCCGGCCGCGCGATCCGGGGGAGGTCGATTCGAGAAGGTGTCCTTCGGCTACAAGCGCGGGCGAGTACGTCCTCCACGACGTCAGCTTCGACGCGCGGGAGGGCAGCGTTACCGCCCTCGTCGGGCCGACGGGCGCGGGCAAGACCACGATCGTCAATCTCCTCGCGCGCTTCTACGACGCCAACGAGGGCTCCATACGCATCGACGGCCACGACATCCGCGACTACGCCCGCGACGACCTCAGGCGGATATTCGGCATCGTCCTCCAGGACAGCTATCTCTTCTCGGGCAGCATCCGGGAGAACGTCCTCTACGGAAGGCCCGGGGCGAGCGAGGCCGAGCTGGCGGCGGCCGTCGAGGCGGCCAACGCGGCCCACTTCATCGACCGCCTTCCCCGCGGCTTCGACAGCCTCCTGAGCGAGGGCGGCTCGCCCTTGAGCGAGGGCCAGCGCCAGCTCCTCGCCCTCGCGCGCGCCATCCTCGCCGACCCCGCCATCCTCATCCTGGACGAGGCGACGAGCAGCGTCGATACGCGGACCGAGCTCCACATCCAGTCGGCGATGATCAGGATGATGGCGGGCCGCACGAGCTTCATCATCGCCCACCGGCTCTCGACGATCAGGAACGCGGACAACATCCTGGTGCTGGACGGCGGGCGCATAGTGGAATCGGGGAGCCACGAAGAGCTCATGGCCGAGGGCGGGCTCTACGAGCGTATGTACTCGAGCCAAGGCTAGCGGCTATAATTCGGCATGGACTACGAACGAAGCCATTTCAGCTATCTCGCGCGCTACAATCGAGGCGCCAACGAGACTCTCGTAAGGCATCTCGCGGCTCTCCCTGCCAGCGAGATCTCAAAGCCGCGAGGCTCCTATTTCGGCTCGATCCAGGGCGTCCTCGACCATATCGTCATGTGCGACATCAACTGGCTCAGGCGCTTCCGGATCCTCTTCCCTTCCGACGAGGCACTGAACCGCCCGCGCCTCGCGCCTCCGGGAAGCGATTGGACGAAGTTCGAGTTTCCCCTCTTCGACGAGTACGGCCGCGAGCGCGCGGTCGTCGACGCGATCTTCGTCGACTGGATCGCCGCGGCCGATACCTCGCGCTTCGGGGAGGTCCTGGCCTACTCCGACTCGCACGGCCGCCCCCAGCGCTATTTCCTGCGCGAGGCCCTCGACCACGTCTTCAACCACCAGACGCACCATAGAGGCCAGGTTTCCCAGATCCTCGACGAAATGGGCATTCTGCACGACTACTCGAACCTGATAGGGGCCGCCGGAATCCCATCGGACTGAGGCCTTCCGGCGGGCCGCCCGGGAATCGCCCGAGCGAGCAGCGCCGCGACGTCTCCGACGAGCTCCAGTCCGGCGCCATTCGCCTCGCCTTGGAAGGCCGTCTCGTCTCCCCGGATCCATCGCAGGCGGATGGCGGCGTCGACGCTCTCGGCGATGCGCCTCGTGAGTAGACCCTTGACGGGAGCTCGCAGGAGCCCCCCTCGCGTCCGCGAAGCCTCGATCTCGAGTCGAGAGCCGCCTCTTTCCAACGCCAGGCTCAAGCGGTCGTCCTCGAGACGGAACTCCCTCAGCCGGGCTCCGGTATAGCTCGCCTCGCGAAGCAGGCGGCTCCCGCGCGGGCCGCCGCCGAGGCGACCCACGCAGAGAAAGCCCGTGAAGGCCGAGCCCAGCCAGGGGATGTCCGCTATGGACAGCATGAAGGAATCGCCCGGCGACTCGAAGTCGTTGGACTGCATCCAGATCCAGCTCGAGGGCATGGAGGAGCCCCAGTCTTTCTCGATATAGCCCCGCCCGAGGTCCGAGTCGCCACTCCCCGATCGCCCCATCTCGACGCGGCGGGAGTCGTGCTCGAAGCTTCCCTCGACTCCGTGGTCGAGGGACACCAGGCCGTGGCGGCATTCCATAAAGGGGACGAAGGCGTAGGGGCCCATCACGCCGGGCCAGAAGAGGCGGGTCGGCAGACGCGCGAATGGGCCGAAGCCCAGCTCGCCGCGGAAGCGCCCCTCCTCGCTCGAGAGGTCGAGGACGAGGCCCCTCTCGGCGAAGACGTTCCCGCCTACGCGTATGTCCAGTCGGTCGGTCGAAGCCCGAAAGACCTCGAGGGGGTATTCGAACCACCAGGTCCTGCCCGTCCTGCCTTCTATGGCCTGGACGAAGCTGTAGCCTTCGCCCTCCTTCCCGCCCCTCGAGATGCCCGGGATGAAGGACCAGATTTCGGACTTATCTGCGGAGACTTGCTTGAAGTACCAGCCTTCGAAGTAGCGGCGCTTCCTCCTCGAGCCTTTGTAGTACTCGTTCCATGGCCATGCCGGCATGTGCGCTCCTGGTTCGAAGGTAGTAAATCTCCGGAAGGCGGTAAAGGGAACCAATTCCCAAAGTTCAAAATCGGCCAGCGGTCATGAATGTCTTTTCGAGGAGTATGCATTCCCGGGCGGAAACCGAGTGAAGTAAACCCAATTAATACCAGATGTCTTCGGCCTCCCGAGCGCCGGGCCTCGAGGCGCCCGTCGCTGGCACGCTCGGCGACCGATCGGACCTGCGCTTGCCCCCGGGCCCCGCGCCTGCTAGAATTCCCTAAACGGAGGAAGAGATGAGCCTGCCCGCACGCGAGGACGCTATACAGCTTTGGCGTAAGTACAACGACGACGACTATCTCTACAGGCACGCCCTGTCGGTGGAAGCGGCCATGCGCGGCTTCGCCGCGAAGTACGGCGAGGATCCGGATTACTGGGGCATCGTCGGCCTCCTCCACGACGTCGACTACCAGAAGTACCCCGAAGAGCACCTCAAGCACGCTCGGGCCATGCTCGAGCCCGCCGGCTATCCCGAGGCTTTCATCCGCGCCGTCGAGAGCCACGGCTTCGGCATCTGCACGGAGGTAGAGCCCGTCCATGTCATGGAAAAGGCCCTCTTCGCGGCCGACGAGCTCACCGGCTTCATCTCCGCCTGCGCCCTCATGAGGCCATCGAAGAGCGTGATGGACCTCGAGGTCAAGTCGGTGAGGAAGAAGTGGGGCACGGCCGCCTTCGCCGCGAAGATACGCCGGGATATAATCCAGAAAGGCGCCGACATGTTGGGCATTCCCCTCGACGAGCTTATTCAGGAGACGATACTGGCGATGCGCAGTGTGCACGAGGAAATCAAGCTGTAGGCGATCCGATCTATCGGCCTCAGCCCAGGTCCGAAAACAGCTCGACCGGGTCGACTCAGTACTTGCGGACGCCTCGTTTTTACGGTCCAGCACCCACTGGGCGCCTATCTGAGGAAATGATCATGCCCCTCCTCGCGACCGGCTTCGCCCTCACGACGATCAAGGATGCAAGGCCCGTAGAGGCTCTGAAGGAGAGGGATCCTTGTCACTTCGAGAAATACAGCGCGCTGCCGACCTTCATGGTCATCGAGACGGCGAAGCGAGCTTGATGAACTGGACTTCCCCTTTCGCGATGGGGGCCGGCGTGGGAACGGGAGAAAAAGAATTATTTCGGCTGATCTCAGGGAAGGCGGACCGAAACTTTAGATTTGCCGAATTGACGAAAATCCTCGAACGACTTGGTTTTTCCTGCCGGATTCGGGGCGCCTATTTTATCTTCACCCATCCGGAGATCGACGAGATCGCCAATGATCAAAAGGTGATTGGCGAATGGCTGGAAACTGCGCAGGATCTCGGCCGTCCCATTCCCGAGCCGCTAGGCCGCAGGCTCGCATTCGCCTAGGCCCTCGGCTTGAATAAAAGTGCCTCTAGGCAATATTTTATGGTATGAGCAGGTGTCGGCCCACCATCGCAAGTCGATCCGAGGCTCGTAGTGCATGAGCATTCCAATTTCCGAGCCGGCGCGGAGCTAAACGGAAAACTGCGAAGCGCATTCTACCTGACCCTTTTTATCCTGGGCGTCGAGGTCATGGGCGGCGTGCTCTCGCATTCCCTTGCCTTGCTGTCCGACGCGGGGCACGTGCTTACGGATGCGATCGCGATCGCCTTCGCGTGGTTCGCGGCCCGGCGGGCGCAGCGTCCGGCGGACGCGCGCAACACCTATGGATACCATCGCACCGGCATACTCGCGGCCTTGCTCAATTCGGCTACGCTCATCCTCATCGTCGGATGGATCGGGTACGAGGCCGTCGGAAGGATTCGCCGGCCGGAACCCGTAATGCCGTGGCTGATGTTCGTATCGGCCTCGGTGGGGATCGCCGTGAATCTGTACATCGGCCTGGGGCTGCGCTCCGACACCTCGGGAAACCTCAACGCGCGCGCGGCCAGGTTGCACGCGCTGGGCGACGTCGGCGCATCGGGCGGCGTCATCGTCGGCGCTTCGGTCATCTTGCTTACGGGCTGGCAATACGCGGATCCCTTGCTCTCCCTCGGCATCGCGATCCTGATCGTAAAAGGCGCTTGGAGCCTGTTGCGCGAGTCCGTGGATATCCTGATGGAGGCGACGCCCCGCGATCTCGATCTGGGGCGATTGGTCGAAGACGTCGCGCGAATACCGGGAGTGGCCGACCTCCACGACCTCCACGTCTGGACGATATCCGGCGGCATGCGGCTCCTTTCCGCCCATGTACAGGTGAGCGACAATCGTACTCTCGATGGCTGCGATCGGCTCGTGGACGCGATCCACCTCCTGCTATGCGAACGCTACGGCATCGAGCACACGACGCTGCAAGTCGAGCTCGCCGGCTGCGATCATCGGGATCTCTACTGCGACCTGCGTGATCGTGGGCATCCTCATCGACATCGCGGATCGCGCTGAGGATCATGGCTGATGAAGAATGCCCTATCGTTATTTATCCAGCTCGGCGAACAGCTCGGCCGGATCGAAGGAAAAGCCCTCGAGGATGCGCGAGGATACGGGACCATAGTCCCGTCCCGGCTCGCGCAGCTCGCCGTCGTCGAAGGTGCCCGGGCCGATTCCTTCCCAGCGGCCCCCGATGAGGCGGTAGACGCAGAGCCACTCGCCCGCGGGATCGAGGACCCAATACTCGCGCACGCCGCGACTCTGATACAGCTCGAACTTCTCGCGCTGATCCTTTCTCGAGCTGGAGGGCGAAAGGATCTCGACGACGAGATCGGGGGCGCCGCGCGCACCGGCGCGCGTGAGCTTGGACTTGTCGCAAACGACGACCAGATCGGGCTGAACCACCGAGTCGACCTCATCGTCCGGCTCGTCCCCTGCGGGGAGCAGGACATCGAAGGGTGCGGCGTAGACCTCACAGGGCTTTCCCTCGAGATAGGCGCTGAGACGATGGAAGAGACGTCCCGATAATTTCTGATGCGAACGGAGCGGCGCGGGGCTCATCGCCCAGGCGCGGCCGTCGATGAGCTCCCAACGCTCGTCGTCGGGCCAGCTTCGGTAGTGGCGATAGGTAAAACGCTCGTCGGGAGCCGATGCGGGGTCACCCATTCGTTCCATGCCTCCAAGTATAGCTTAAATGCCCCTCGACCGTCCTGCTCGATTGACTAGCCGGCGCCCCGGAGAGGATAATCCCTCACCATGCTCGAGAAGATCAGCGAGAAGTTCGGCGATATAGCCAGGATCCTGGGCGGCAAGGCCTCCATAAGCGAGAAGAACGTCGAGGATGCGGTCGAGCAGATCAAACTCGCCCTCCTCGACGCGGACGTCAACCTCCGCGTCGTGCGGCGCTTCGTCAACGCGACCCTCGAGGAGGCCAAGGGCGAGAAGGTCCTCAAGGCGGTCAGTCCCGGCCAGCAGTTCACCAAGATCGTCTACGACCGCATGGTGGCGCTGCTCGGCGACACGAGGCAGGATCTCCAGCTAAGGGGCCCGGACACGCAGAGCGTCATCCTCCTCCTCGGCCTCCAGGGCTCGGGAAAGACCACGAGCGCGGCCAAGCTGGCCTTCAGTCTGAAGAACAAGGGCAGGCGCGTCCTTCTCGCGGCCTGCGACCTCCAGCGCCCGGCGGCGATCGAGCAGCTCTCCGTCCTCGGCGCCCAGGTCGGCGTGGACGTTTATAAGGAAGAGAGCAAGGACGCGGTGAAGGTCGCGAAGAACGCCCTCGACAAGGCGAGGCGCGAGCTCTACGACGTCCTCATCGTGGACACCGCGGGCCGGCTCCAGATCGACGAGGGCCTGATGGACGAGCTCGGGCGCGTCCGCGACGCGGTCAAGCCGGTCGAGTCACTCCTCGTAGCCGACTCCATGACGGGGCAGGCCGCCGCCGATATAGCCAAAACCTTCGACGAGAAAATCGGCATCACGGGCGTCATCCTCTCCAAGTTCGACTCCGACGCGCGGGGCGGCGCCGCCCTCTCCCTCAAGTCCGTCACGGGCAAGCCCGTCAAGTTCATAGGCACGAGCGAGAAACCCGAGGGCCTCGAGCCCTTCTACCCCGACCGCATCGCGAGCCGCATCCTCGGGATGGGCGACGTCGTAGGCCTCGTCGAGAAGGCCCAGGCGGTTTTCGACCAGAAGCAGGCCGCCGAGCTCGAGCGCAAGATGGCCGACGAGAGCCTCAGCCTCGAGGACTACCTCGAGCAGATCCAGAGCGTGAAGAAGATGGGCTCGATGAAGGGCATCACTCGAGATGCTTCCGGGTCTCGCCGGGCAGATCGACGACGATCGGATCGACGAGGCGGGCATGAAGCGCGAGGAGGCGATCCTGCGCTCGATGACCAGGAAGGAGAGGCAGAACCACCTCATCATCGGTCCGAGCCGGCGGACGCGCATCGCCAAGGGCTCGGGCACCTCCGTCGCCGAGATCAACCGCCTTCTCAAGAAGTTCGAGAAGACGAGGCTGATGATGAAGAAGATGTCGAAAAACAAGAAGTACCAGCAGCAGCTGATGGGCGGCAAAGGCTGATCGGCAGAGTCCGGCAGGGCTAGGCCCTCCGCTCTCCAGCCTTGGCGTCGGGCGCGAGGATGGAGAAGCTCGTGCCCTCTCCCGGCTCGGAATCTACCCGGATGCTCCAGCCCATCTTGAGGACCAGATCCTTCACGATGTACAGCCCCAGGCCGAGTCTCGCGCCCGTTCCCTTCGTCGAATAGAAGGCGTCGAACAGCCTGTCGAGGTCGTCGCGAGCGATGCCCGCGCCGTCGTCCCTCACGACGATGCGGACTCCTCCCTTCTCTCGTCGAGCCCGAACGGCGACCGTGCCTTTCTCCTCTATCGCGTCAATGCCGTTCGAAACCAGATTCGTCAGTATCTGGGAGAGGGCTTCCTTGTTGCCGAATACCAGGGCGCCGTCTGCGAGCTCCTTGACGAGCCTCAGGTCCTTGCCGGCCGGAGCCTTGAGCGAGCCGAACACCTCGTCGACGATGTCCTCTATCCCTATGGTCTCCTTCTCCAACTCCGCGTTCGCGTACAGGGCTCGGAGATTGGCGATGATGCCCTCGATCCTGCGGATATTGACCTCGATATAGCCGAAATACTTGCCGATCTTCTCGCTATTTTCCAATTCGGTCCCGCGGAGCGATTTCCGGATATTCTCGAGCGGCGCGATTATCCCCGAGAGGGGGTTGTATATCTCGTGGGAGATTCCCCCGATCAGCATGCCGATCGCGGCGAATTTCTCCTTTTCGAAATTCTCCTTCTTCAGCTCCTGGTAGCGGATTATCGAGTCTATCTTCGAGACGAGCTCGTCGATCACGAAAGGCTTGTATATCAAGTCCACGGCTCCCTTGCGAAGGCCCTTGAGCCTCTCGTCCGGGGAGGACTTGGCCGTTATGAAGATGAACGGTATGTTCGCGTACTTCTCGCTCTCGTTAACCGCGTCGAATAAGGCGTAGCCGTCCATGACGTCCATCATGAGGTCCGATACGATCACGTCGGGTCTAGGCATGGTCTCAAGGGTCCTCAGGGCCTCCGCGCCGTCCGCGGCCGCGTAGACGTTGTAGCCCTCCGATATCCGCTCGAACAGGAGCCTCAAGAGATCATCGTTGTCCTCGACGACTAAGACGCTATGCGCGGCATGCTCCTTGACGGCCAGGCCGATCGGCTTCTTCGGGAGGGGCCGCGGAGGCGGGGGAGAGAAGAACGAGGCGTCGTCGGAGACGGCCTCTCCCCTCTTCAGCTCGCGCCGGGCGAGCGTGACGATGAAGGAGCTTCCCGCGCCTGGCTCGCTCCGCGCCTCGATCCTGCCGCCGAGCTCGTCCACTATGCCCTTGACGATCGACAGGCCCATGCCTATGCCTTGGACGTTTCCCTTTTTATGGGAGATCTGGTAGTAGGGCAGGAAGAGCTTATCGAGCTGGTCCGCGCCGATCCCGATGCCGGTGTCGCTCACCGTCAGCGCGATCCTGCCCCCGCCCGCGCGGAGTGAGATACCGATCCTTCCCCCGGGCTTATTGTATTTGACGGCGTTCTCCACGAGGTTGTTGACGATCCTGTCCAGGGCCGAGGGGTCCATCTCGACGAGGAGGCCCTCGTCGAGCTCGCCCGTCAGCTCGAGGCTGTTCGCTGCGGCCGTCGACTTGAAGAGCTCGACTTTGGCCCGAAGGAAGCTCGACAGATCCACGATTTTATCGTGGCGGTAGAAATGGAAGCCTTTCTGGAACCTCAGGACGTCGAAGAAATTAACCATGTCGAAGAGAAGCTTGTCTATGGAGCGCTTGATCACGCCGAGCTCCGGGGTCATCTCCCTGCGCTCCATGTATTCGTCGAGGTAGTTGAGGACGAGGGTCAGGGGCGTCTTGATCTCGTGAGAGAGATTGATGAAGAATTCCGTCTGCTCGAGATTGACCCTCTCTGCCCTTTCCTTCTCGATCCTGATGAGGCGGTAGCGGTCGGCCAGGCCGATGGAGAGAAGGAGGGCGAGGAGGATTCCGTTGATGTCATACAGATGGCCCTGGGGAATATCGGGGGCGGCGAGGTTGAGGACGGCGCTGACCACGTTGCTGATGAGGATGAGGGACCAGCCTATCAGGTAGAAGCGGGCGGCCCTGATTCCCCTGGCCGCGCAGACTATGCCGGCCACGAGGCCGGCGAGGCAACCGGAGAAGAGGATGAAGTTCCTGAGGGGCTCCTCGACGAAGGTGGGAAGAAAGCGATTGCCGACCGCCATGAAGGCGCTGAGGCCAATGAACGCGAGGAAGAGCTTATGGAAAAACGGGGCGTTCTTTCGAGTCGAGAGGAAGGACCTCGCGAAGAGGAAGGCGAATATCTCGATGAGCCCAAAAATCAGGTAGTAAGAATTCGACCTCAGGAAGTCGAGCCAGGGCGGAAGGTACTCGTAAAAGTGCATGTTCCCTTGAAAGATGCTGAGACAGTAGAAGAGGACGAAACCGGAATAGTAGAGGAAGCTCCTGTCCCTCAGCACGAAGAACAGGAAGAGGTTGTAGAAGACCATGATGAGCATGGTCCCGTAGATCAGGCCATAGAATAGCTGGGAATCGTGATCCTCGGTCAGGAAGGCGTCGTAGCCGTAGAGGGTCGTTCCCAGGGCCATCACGTCGTCGCCGAGGTATCGCATATAGAACCAGCCCTCGCGGCCCGAGTCGAGGACGAAGCTGAAGACCATATGCGGGTTCTTGACTTCCCTCGCGGGCGCGGGGGCGTTGTATGTCGCGCGCTTCCTCGTGAAGGAGCCGTCGCCCTTCGGGACGAAGAGCTCCACTTCGTCGAACCAGGAGTAGTCGACCTTTATGAGCCACTTGAGCTGGGTCGCCGACCGGTTCCGTAGGTCGAAGCGAGTCCAAAAGGCCGAGGCGCTGTATCCATAATCCAGCGAGGCCCGGGCGCTCGCCCGGAAGCCCTCCGCCCCTTCTTTCGACGATACGTCGCCTATCGTCAGCTTCCCGCTCGGATCTTCCAGGACCTCCACGTAGGGCGACAGCGAAACCTTGCCTAGCGTATCATCCAGGACGAGAGTCGCGGCCGCGAAGGCGGAGCCGGAGGCGTCTTCGGCCGAAAGTCCATTCGCCCATTGGCGTTAGTCGGCAGAACCTCGGTTTAATCTCCGGAGAACGGACCAAGCAGCAGCACGCCGGTTGCGGCAATGTTCGCCCACTGCGGTTCGACTTCGCCGGAATTTCACAGCTCAACCCGGCGCCAGCCTCGTTGGCGCGGCTGACCAAAAACGTCCGCAAAGACCTCGTCGGGAAGGTCCGAGCCAAGATGTCGAAGGCCGTCTTCATCTCTGGATTCA
>CAVZVX010000171.1:0-56563 GCA_963778775.1 uncultured Spirochaetota bacterium
TGTTTATGTAGTTTATTGGTTGAACTTCGTGTTGTTTCCTTATCTACATCTCCACAGGAACAGCTCGAGCAATGGCAGTCCATCCACGAGGAGTTGCGGGCGCTTCCGCGCCGGCAGGTTCCCCCCGAGGTGGCCTTGCGTTTGCGCGTGCAAGTGTCGCAACGCCTCAACCGAAATCCTCTTTCCGACCTCTGGGTGCGTCTTGAAAATGCCCTCAAGCCGTTGCTGATACCGGCAACCGGCGGAGTGCTGACGGCGGTGATCTGTTTTTGCCTGATCATGGGATCGCAGGTGGTGCCCATCACCAACATCCCCGACGTTACCGTGCAGGTGGTCACGCCGGCGCGCGTGCAGCGACTGGCGCCCATGGATTTCAACACCGGTGATAACGGCTTGGTGCTGGTGACCCAGATCAACGCCGAGGGCCGCGTCAAAGGGTATCGCGTTCTTTCCGGCCAGCGTTCGCCGGAACTCATGCAGCGCCTGGACCGGATGATCTACTTCAGCATCTTCCAGCCGGCCACCATGTTCGGCAAGCCAACGGATGGGGAAGTGGTTCTGTCCTTGCGGCGAATCACGGTCCGAGGGTAGTCCGTTTGCCTTTGACTCCAACTCCTTTGCATCTCCGAGCGCATGACAAATTTCTGTCTGCCCAGGGAACCCCCTCCGGCCGCGGCGGATTGATTCTGGTGTGGACAGGATATCTTTTATACCATGGCGAATGATGCCACGGGGCGAAGCCGAGATTCAAGTAGGGTCCGCGCAGAGCCCATGCCGGCCCTTTCATCGCTTGCGCCTGAACATTCGGTAATTTATCGAAGGAAAGAGATTGTTCCTCTTCTCGAGCCGGGTGAGCCATTCGGTACTGACCGTATTCGAGCAGAGCATGTCGTAAATCCGGCCGAAATTCGCGATAGGCTCCTCGATCTGGCGCCGCGCGAAGCCCGCGGATTTGCCCGCCCGCATGAGGAGGGCCCAATCCGAGCACATGGCGAGGAGGACTTCGCGCGCCGCTTGATCGAGGATCCGCTCCCGCAGGCCCGATTCGTCGGGGAAGCGCTCCGCGAGCTCCGACATGCGCTCGATCGCCTTGGCCACGTGCCTGTAGATCCAGTCGTTGGAGCCGTCGAGCCAAACCTCGGCGAAGCCGCCGTCTCCCCATGACGAGAATTCCGGCAACGACTTCTGGGCTACGGGGAAGTCCCTGAGATAGTCGCCGAGGGTCGAAACGGCGAGCTCGTCGTCGGAGGCGGCCTGGCGGAACAGGGCCTCGAGGAAAGCCGGGCCTTCGAACCACCAATGGCCGAAGAGTTCCGCGTCGAAGGGACAGACCATGAGCGGGGGCCTGTCCATGAGGCCGGAAGCGGCCGAGGCCGAGGCCTTGCGCTCGGCGAGGAAGGTCGCGGCGTGCCGGATCGCCCTGGCCGCGGCGACCTCGGGGTAGTAAGGACGCTTTCCCTCCGTCCCGCCGGTCACCGCCCAGTACTTGAATCCCGTGAAGATCCGCTCGTCCGTGTCCTGCAGGTAGGCCTTGACGTAGTCGGCCGGGAGGTCGAAGCCGATGTCGCGATAGAAATCGCGGTAGACGGGATCGGCCGGATAGCCCGTCGACTCGGACCATACGGCCTTGGTCGCGCCGGCGTCCCGGATGAAGGCCACGAGGCCCGAAGGGCACTCGACCGGAGCGAAGGATCCGTATCGGGGAGTGGGCTCGCCGAGCATCGCGCCCTTGGTCGTCACGACCGTGTATTGCACGTTATACGATCGAAGCACGTCGCCGAGGCCGGGATACCATCCCATCTGCGGCAGCCAGAAGCCCGCCGGATGCTTCCCGAAAATCTTGCGGTGGGCGATTATCGCGGTTTCGACCTGCGAGGTCACCGCCTCGCGGCAATCGCGGAAGATCGGAAGGAAGGCGTGGGTGGCCCCGCTCGTCACGAGCTCCACCCTCCCCTTCTTGTAGTAGAAGTCCAAGGCGGAAACGATGTCCCCGCCGTAGAGCTCCTGGAAGTCGTCCTTGTCGGCCGAGTACAGCGTTCGGTACATCCGCGCGATAGGTCCGAATACCGGGTCGCGCCCAATGCGATCCTCCTCGGCCGCGGCGAGCCTGAGCTGGGAGTCGAGATAGTCCGCGTAGCGTCCGCACAGCAGCTTGTCGCCGAGCATGGAGGCGAGGGTGGGCGAAACGCTCAGCGTGAGATGGAAAGGCACCGCGTCCGCCTCGAGCGATCGAAATACGCGAAGGAGAGGAAGATAGGTCTCGGAAACCGCCTCGAAGAACCAACGCTCCTCCAGGAAATGCGGATGCTCCGGCCGACGGACGAATGGCATATGCGCATTGAGGACGAGGGCGAGGTAGGCGGTTTTCATCCTTGAATCCCTCAATCGGCGCGATTACCCGACCTCGTGGGGTCGGGAGGCAAGATTCGAAGCGGGTTTCCCTCGGCGGAATCGTCGAGCGAAAGGTCCTCCGCGCCGGACAGGACGAGGAGCTCGCAGGACGCGGGATCGAGATCCTGTACCGAAGCGGAGAATCCCTGCCTAGGGGACTCGATTTCGCAGGAGCGGGCCAGGATTCGGAACTTTCCCGCCTGGCCTCCTCTCCGGGCGCAGAGGTCGATACGGAAGCGGATACCGGGGCGCGGCAGGTTTATATACCATTGATAGTCGTTGTCCGCGACGGGGATGTCGAAGTATTCCCGCTGCGAATCGCCGTTTTCCCCCGTCGTCCCGATTTCCGAGACGCGAAGGAATATGCCCGCCGTGGGGTCGTCGCCGCGAAGCATCTCGAGCTCCGAATCGGCTACGTCCCAATACGCGAATGCCCAGGAAGGGTCCCGCACGATGGCCCTTATCATGGTCTCGTTATAGCGAAGGGCCAGGGACTCGCCCGTGTCCAGATCCAGATCGAAGTCGCCGATTCGCAGCCCCGAATACTTCTTCTCGTCGATATGCACCGCCTCGCCCTGAGCGGCGCGCCTATCCTCCGAATCTTCCTCGAGGGCCTCGAGGATCTCCTCGACGACGAAGGGCCGCTCCAATCCCGGAGGCAGATCGAGTCCCGTTTTATCGGCGAGCGCATAGAGCTCCTCGATCGAAAGGGCATCGAGCTTGTGGATCCTCACGACGACATTCTGGAAAATAAGGAGAAGACTTGTCAAGGTACGGGCTTATGCACCCGGTGGGTCGCGAGCGACCTGTCCGCCTTGCGGTCTATGCCTGTTTCGATTCCTGCGGCGCCTTCGCCTCGCGGCCGCGCCTTCCGCGCGGATCGCCCCGCCCTCTCCCGGCGGAGGCTCCGACGGGGCCTCTTCTTCACGCGGCTCGCCCCTATCGTTTTGGCGCTGCGCTCCTCCCCTTCGCCCTCCTTCCTTGCGGCCCGCATCCTTGCGACCCGCATCTTTGCGGGACGGATCGGCAACCCGGTATTCGCCTCTTTCGGCGCCCCATTTTCGCGGCCTCTGCATGGGCGATATGCCCCGCCTCTTGAATACGACGAGGACGGCGGCTTCGAGCTCGACGCGGGGCGGGTTCAAGGGAGCGAGAAAGAGCCTCGCTTCGCGCACGGCCTCGCGGTAGGCGTCGGGAGTATCGACGATGCGGTCGGGCCCGCTCTCGAGGAAAGGCTTGAGGTAATGGGCCAGGAAGACCGAAAGGGCGGCATCCCTGGAAGCGGCTTTCGCGTGCGCGTCGAGCTCGCCGAGCGCCTCGCGAAGCGACGCGACGAAGGCGGGGCTCGTCTTCATGCGGGCGGCGCACTCGGGGAGGATATGGCGGAGCAGGTCGAATCGAGCGAGGCCTTCGACTATCTTCACCGAAGAACCCGATCCCAGTATCTTGAGGAATTCCTCTGTCAGGCGCGAGGGACTTGCCGCGCCCAGCAAGGCCGAATCCCGCTTGAGCGCCATCCTGAGCTTGAGCGGGATTCGAAAGCCGGCGGTCGCCGCATACTTGACGCATCGAATCATCCGGACCGCGTCTTCCTTGAAGATGGTCTTGAGGGGGATGACGGGCTCTATCCTCTTGACGGCGATATCCTTGAATCCTCCGACGTAGTCGACCAGAGTCGAATCGTAGGGATCGAAGTACAGCGCGTTGAGGGTGAAGTCGCGCCGATGGGCATCTTCGTCGATGCTGCCGAATTCGTTGCCGACGGTGCCATTGGCGATTGACCTGAAGGTGGACACCTCGAAGATCTTGGGCCCGGCGTAGACATGCACCAGGCGGAATCTCCTCCCGATGACGCGGGCCGAGCGAAACACCCGCTTGATGCGCGAAGGCGGAGCGTCGGTGACTATATCGAAGTCCTTCGGCATGCGGCCGAGCAAGAGATCGCGGACGGCGCCGCCGACGATATAGGCCTCGTGGCCGTTCTCGCGCAGACGCTCGACGATCCGGAGCGCGTCGGGATCTATCCCCGAGCGCTCGATCTTGTGTTCCGCCTGGGTGTATACGACGGCCTTGGCCAGGAGCCTGCCGTCTTCTGATCTGCGGTAGCGGATGAGCAATGCTGGGCCTCGCGGAAAAATGGATGAAATGCGCGATATTATACAATCGAAGCGAGGCGGCGGGTCAAGTTAGGCCTTGCCCACCTTCGATTCGAGCCAGGCCTTTATATCGGCCATGACCTCGTCCCGGTTCGTCTCGTTGAGGATCTCATGGCGGGCGCCCGGGTAGAGCCGAGTCTCGACGTCCTGAAGCTCGGCCGCCTTGTACTTCCCGGCCAAGAGGGGCACGAAGCCGAGGGCGCCGCCCAAAGGGTCCTCGGCTCCGGCGAGGATGAAGATGGGCAGGCTCTTCGCGAGATTAGAGAAACCGGAGCCCTTTCCGTAGACCGACGAGAAGCCCGCCAACAGGTCGCGATAGAATCCGAAGCCGCAGACGAAGCCGCACAGGGGATCGGCGACGTACTTGTCCACTTCCGCCGCGTCGCGAGATAGCCAATCCGTTCGAGTTCGAGCTGGTTCGAAGTCCCTATTGTTCGAGTCGAAGCTCATCTTGTGGAGGAGCTTGGCGGGCGCCCTTTGTCCCTTGAAGGTCGAGCCCAGCGTCGCGATGAGTCTCGCCACGGCGAGCAAGAGCGGCGCGGGCGGAATCAGGACGCCGGAGAGCACGCAGCCGGAAAGCATCTTTCCATAGGCGGCAAGGAAGGCTTCGGCGATGAGGGAGCCTAGCGAATGCCCGAGCAGGAAGAGGGGGAGTCCCGGATGGTCGGCCGCGACCTTCTGGGCGACCTCGTGGAGATCGTCGCGAACCCTCGAAAAGCCATCGCGCTCGGCGAGCCAGCCGAGCTCGCCCGCCGCGGCGCTCCGGCCATGGCCACGGTGGTCGGGCGCGTAGACGGCCCAGCCGGCGCCCGTCATCAGCTCCGCTAGACCCCCGTAGCGGCCGGAATGCTCGGCCATCCCATGGGCGATCAGGAGGAGGGCCTTCGGCGTCCCCGAGGGGAGCCAAGCGCGAACGAATATGGTCTTGCCGTCTGAAGCGCCGTGCAGAAAATCGGACGATTTCATGGGAGCCTCCGAATCGCAATAGCTCGCATTGTACGTCCTCGCGATGGCTCGGGCAAGCCGAAGTTTTCCCGCGAAACCTCGCGGGATTTCCGAAGGACCTAAAGTTTGGATGAGGATGCGCCGATATACAAAGCGAGGGACTGCGAGCTTCGGGCCCGTGGCGGGCCGAAGACTCCCATCCCTTTCTTAAATTGTCGGACGCCTGCGCTTCGGCTTGAGTCGAATCGCTCGGCACCGCGAGAAAGGAGGCGGTTCGGGGAGCAGCCAGGCAAGCCGATCCCGCACATGGCCGATTCCGCCAGTCGGGCGAAAGGACGGCTTTCGATCAGAAAACCCGGGGCAAGGATGCGCCGGGACATACTGCAAGGAGGATCTTCATGATTATCAACCACAACCTGAGCGCTATGTTCGCCGACAGGGCTCTCCGCGAGACGAACGATGCGCTCTCAAAGAACATGGAAAAGCTCTCTTCGGGCCAGTCGATCAACCGCGCGGGCGACGACGCCTCCGGCCTCGCCGTATCCGAAAAGATGCGCAGCCAGATCCGCGGCCTCAATCAAGCCAGCAAGAACGCGGCCAACGGCATTTCCTTCATCCAGACTACGGAGGGTTACCTCCAGGAAAGCCAGGACATAATTCAGCGCCTTCGCGAGCTCTCGGTGCAGGCCGCCAACGGCGTCTATACCAACGAAGATCGCATGCAGATCCAGGTCGAGGTATCCCAGCTGGTGGACGAGATCGACAGGATCGCCAGCCACGCCCAGTTCAACGGCATGAATCTCCTGACCGGCAGGTTCGCCCGCGATAACGGCCAGAACACCGTGACCAGCTCCATGTGGATCCAGGTCGGCGCCAACATGGACCAGCGGAAGCGCATCTACATCGGCACGATGACCGCCATGTCCCTCGGCGTACGGAATACCGGGAACGGCGGCATCGTCAACCTTGAGGACTCCGACACCGCCAACAGGACCATCGGAGTCCTCGACGAGGCCTTAAAGAAGGTAAACAAGCAACGCGCCGACCTCGGCGCCTACCAGAACCGCCTCGAGCACGCAATAGGAGGCATCGACGTCGGCGCCGAGAACCTCCAGGCCGCCGAGAGCCGCATACGCGATACCGACATGGCCAGCGAGATGGTTCAGTATACCAAGAACCGGATTCTCGTCCAGGCCGGCGGCGCGATGCTCGCCCAGGCGAATCAAAGGACGCAATCGGTCTTGCAGCTGCTCCAGTAGCGTAGTATTATTACGGGGAAGACGGTCCTTCGGGTCCGCCTTCTCCGTCGGTCTTTGACAAAAACCCTCCCGCGCGCACAGGCATAGAGGGCGCCCTACAGAAGGGGCGCGCTCCTTGCCGCACGGGGACGAACGGAATGGGACGGCGCGAATCTTCGCCCCATTCCCCGGTCGGCGTGCGCGCAAGGAACGCGACGGCATGGAAGGCCGCCGCGGATATACCTCAAGGAGGGTCAGATGATCATCAATCACAACATGAGCGCGATGTTCGCGAATCGCCTGTTGGGCGTTACCGACAAGGACATAGCGAAGGACATCGAGAAGCTCAGCTCCGGCCAGCGCATCAACAGGGCGGGCGACGACGCCTCGGGCCTGGCGGTCTCGGAGAAGCTCAGAAGCCAGATCCGCGGCCTCAATCAGGCCAACAGGAACATTGAAAACGGCATTTCGTTCATCCAGACCACGGAAGGCTACTTGGGCGAGACAGAGGATATCATCCACAGGATGCGCGAGCTTGCCGTGCAGGGCGCCAACGGCGTGTATACCTCCGAAGACAGGATGCAGATCCAGGTTGAGGTATCGCAGCTCGTAGACGAGATCAACCGCATAGCCAGCCATGCCCAGTTCAACGGGATGAACCTCCTCACCGGCCGCTTCGCGAGGAACGGCCCGCAGGTGATGCAGTTCCAGGTGGGCGCCAACATGGATCAGAACAAGCAGATTTTCATCGGCACGATGACCGCCGAAGCCCTCGGCATCACGGGAGCGCAGGGCACCTCCGGGATGGTTTCGATGATCGATCCCGGCAAGGCCAACCAGGCCATCGGCACGCTCGATTCGGCTCTCAAGGTCGTTTCCAAGCAGCGCGCCGACCTCGGCGCCTACCAGAATCGCTTCGAGATGGCCGCGAAGGGCGTATCGGTCGCGTCCGAGAACCTGCAAGCCGCGGAAAGCCAGGTTCGCGATACCGACATGGCGAGCCAGATGGTCGACTACGTGAAGAATCAGATTCTCGACCGCGCCGGCTCCGCCATGCTCGCCCAGGCCAACACCCGCTCGCAGAACGTAATGACGCTTCTAGGCTGACGGAATCCGTTCATTGGAAATGAGGTAACGAGAGACTTCTGGACGTCTTCTCTCGAATTCCTCGATGCTTCCGCCTGAAAGGGCGGAAGCGAAACCGGCGGGAGGGGAACGCGCCCCCTTCCCGCTTTTTCTCTCAGGCATTTCGTCGGAGGCTGATCATGGCTCTCGACCTATCTTCCATACAAAGCTCCTACGCCGGCTTCGATCGATGGCCCGAAGCGCGGGCCGATCCCCGCTCGAACCGCCGCCGCTCTTCCCGGTCCCATATTTGCCGGGGCCGCGAGGTACGTTGCCGAATCGCCCCAGGACCTGAAAGCCGCGATACGCGATATTCAGCGCGTCAGCGAGACTTTCAATCGCCGTCTATCCTTCCGCTTCAACGAAAAGCTGGGGGAAGTGGTCGTCAAGGTCATCGACAACGACACCGATAAGGTGGTGAGGGAGATTCCGCCGGCGGAATTGCAGCGCGTCTATGAGCATATTCGGGAAGTGCTAGGCCTTCTCTTCGACAAATCGGCCTGATTCCCGTTTTCGCGCGCCAGCTCGATCATTCCTCGAGGCGAGAATGTCCGACTTCTCCATACCCGGAACGGCCAGCGACAAATACGGCACCCAAAAACTCATCGACGGTCTCATGAAGGTCGAGCGGATTCCGCGCGACAAGGAAGCTGACGCGATCAAGGCCCTCGAGACGCAAAAGACGGTCTGGTTGGACTTCAATCAGAAGCTCGGGACTTTGCGCCAGGGAGCGCAGGACCTCTACAACTTCAAGAATCCCTTCAACACGCGGATCGCGAAGTCGTCGGACGACGAGGTCCTTACCGCCACGGCGACGCGCGAGGCCCTCGAGCAGGACAGGACGATCTTGGTAAAGCGCGCGGCGGCAGCCGATCGCCTCATCTCCTCCGAGCTGGCGAAGGACTATAAGGTGGCCGCCGGGGACTACGCTTTCACGGTCGGAGACAAGAGAGTCGATCTCAAATTCGGAGGGGGCAGTCTCCAGGATTTCGCCGACGCCCTTACGAGGAAGGGAGGCGACCTCCTGCGCGCGCAGGTCGTCGCCAGAAGGACCGATACCAAGTCCCTGGTCATCGAGTCGCTGAAGACCGGCGGAACGAACCGCCTCGGCTTCGACGGCGACGCGGTCAAGCTCGCGCTGGACGCCGGACTCGTCGAGCGCGTCTCCACGTCGAGGCAGGAGCTCGATCCCGCGAAGGCCGTCAGGTGGGACAATCCCATGGACTCCACGGCGGTCCGCGCGACCGTCGGCGCGCTGTCGCTGACGGCGGGCGGAGAGGCCAAGCTCGAGCTGAACCCGCAATCCAAGACCGCGGGTATGGTACTCGAGATCGAGTATCGGATGACGCGACTCCCGAGAGAGCAGGTCCCTTCGCCTCCGCCGGGCCCGAGTCTCGGCGCGGTCGGCTCGGCCACCTACGAAGGCATCACCGTGACCGGCGCGCCTTCGGCCTCGGGCCTGCCCGACTGGGTCCCTCCTCCCGCCCCCCCCCTTATCGAGGACCTGTCGATGGCGAGCGTCATCGGGCCCGACGGAAGCTCCAGGCCTCTCCCCGACCTCCAAGACGGGGATGGAGCGCAGAAGCTCAGCGTCAAGCTGGACGCCTACGGCGGCTCGATCTCGGCCCTCGGCTTCCGCGTGAAGGATACGACGCGCCGCCTCGAGGTCTTGAAGGCGAGGGTCTTCGATCCGACCGAGGTCGGGGGATTCCGGCCCCTCAACCCGATCTCGACCGCCCAGGACGCGGTCGTCGCCCTCGATGGAATCGAGATCACGCGCCCGGAAAACGCGATATCGGACGCGATCCCGGGCGTTACGCTGAACGTCCAGGCGGCCTCCGACAAGCCCGTTCGGCTCAGGATCCAACCCGACCGCGACGCCGTCCAGTCGGCGATAGTGGCCTTCGTCGGCAACTACAACAAGCTCATGGCTCAGATCAACGTCCTCACGCGCAACGACGAAAAGGTGATAAACGAAATCACCTATTTTACCGACGACGAGAAGAAAGCGGCCAAGGATAGGCTCGGGACGCTCCAAGGCGACTCGACCCTGAACCTTCTCGGCAGTTCCCTACAACGCATTACTACCTCCCCCTACCCTACCAAGGACGGAGCGGACATGGCCCTCCTCTCCCAGCTCGGCATCTCGACGAACGCGAGCAAGCTGGGCTCCGGCGGGAGCTTCGACGTCTCGAAGATGCGCGGTTACCTCGAGATCGAGGACGAGACCCTGGCGAAGGCCCTCGCCGATCACTTCGAGGCGGCCAAGCAATTCTTCGGCAACGACACGAACGGGGACCTCGTCGTCGACTCCGGCCTGGCCTACGCGATAGACAGCATGCTCAAGCCCTACGTCGAAACGGGCGGCATCATCTCGCTCAAGACCGGAACCATCGATTCGCAAATCGGGAGGGACAAGAGCGATCTGGACAATCTCGACGCGAAGCTCGCCGACAAGGAGTCCGAGCTCAAGCAAAAATACGGGGATATGGAAGCGAACCTCAACAGAATGGAGAGCGCCTCCAGCTCAATCGACAGCTTCTCGAAGCAGAACTCGGGCCAATGACGGCGCGAGGAAGGAAACCACATGCTGATAACCGTGAATGGGGCGCCCCTCGCCATCGACGTAAAGGATTCGGCCAATCTCGGAGAGCTTCTCTCGGGAGCCGACGACCTGCTCGATAGGGCGGGATCGGTGATCGTATCCCTCAAGGTCGATGGGGAGGAAGTCGATGCCGAGGGCTACGCCCGCTTCGCCGAGATGCCTTCCTCCTCGGTTTCGAGCGTCGAGATACGCGCCGAGGACGCGGCCGCGATCAGGATTCGCGCCCTGGAGACCCTCCTCGAGCTTCTCGCCATTTCCAAGCGCACTGCCGAGGATACGGCCGCCGAGGATACGGCCGCCGTCTGGCCAGGCCTCCGGACCGGGGCGCGGGACATGAAGGAAGCCTTCGCCGGACTCTTCGCGGCCGACGAGCTCTCCTTCGTGCAGCTCTTCTCGGACATCCTCGACCGAGCCGGCGACAAACCCGACAAGGCCGCTCGCGTAGAGCTTTCCGCCCAGTCCGACCGCCTCAGAAGCGTATTCGACGAAAGGCTCGCCGAGCTCCGCCGCCCGGCCGAAGAGATGCGGGCCGCGGCGACCCTCTTCGACGCGAGGTCCGGGGAGCTGGCCGACCTTCCCGTCCTGCTCCAAACGGGCAAGGAAGACCAGGCCATGAAAGCCGTCCTCTACTTCGTCGAGATCTTCAACAAGGTGATACGGATAATCCCGGAGCTCAGGAGGAGCGGGATCGACACCGCCTCCATCTTCGTCGGCGGATCGGCTATGCCGGACTTCTACGGAGAATTCAACGGCGTGCTCCGCCAGCTCACCGACGCTTTCGAGCATAAGGACGCGGTGCTTATCGGCGACCTCGCCGAATATGAGGTCCTGCCGCGCATGCGAAGCTTCTTCGGGGCGATGCGAGAGGCGCTTCCCGAGTCATGACCGCGCAACCTGTACTGATCCAGCTGGGCAGCAACCTTTATTCCACGGGCGGCGCAGGCCTCTCGAGCACGATGATCGTAATCGGCGCCGCGATCTTGGTCGTCATCCTGATCGTCGTGATAAGGAACAACGCCGGAGGCTTGGGTCGGCGCTCGTCCTTCGACAAGCATTCCTTCCGAAGGGCCGCGCGATCCGCCGGCCTTCCCGAGGAGGACGTACGATTCCTCGAGTATTTCGGGAAGGCCCTCTCCCTCTCCAATCCCGAATTCGTCTTCCGCAACCAGCAGAAGCTGGATGCCTTCTTCAAGGACGCCTACCGACACATAGACAAGGCCGCCGACTCCGAGACCGACGCCGACGAGCGCAAGGCTCGGCTCTTCGCGGTGCGCGAGCGACTGACCCGCGTCAGCGCGCGGGGCGGAACGGTTAGAAGCACGAGACAGCTCGGTCGAGGAGCTCCCCTCACCTTCATCGCGCCCGGCGAGGAGTCCTACCCCTCGATAATACTGGCCGTAGAGCCGAACGGCCTCGCGGTCGAGCCGGTATCCGACTCGTACGGCGACGCCCTCCGCTTCCGGCGCGGAACCCGGCTTACCTGCTATTTCTATGCTCAGAGCCATCAGGGCTACCAGTTCGCGACGCGCGTCGCCGGCTGGGAGAAGTTGGGGGGAAAGGACGCCATGGTGCTGGCGCACAGCGACTCGGTGAGCGCCCTGCCTGCCCGTCGCCACGCTCGCCGCGAGATGAAGGCCCCCTGCACCTTCTACCGAGTGGCCGTGACCGCGGTCAAATCCGGCGCGAAGGCGCCGAAGGCCGGGCAGCGGGGCGCCGCGAAGGTAGAGAATATTCCCTACCCGGGGACCATTGTCGACATATCGGCCGGCGGCCTGGGCATCCAGACCGCCAATCCCCTGGCGGCCGGCGAGTTCGTGAAGATCACCTTCAATCCCGGCGGAGGCGGCGCTCAGGCGGCCTTCGCCAAGGTCATCAGGATGACCCAGGCGAGGAATTTCGGCGGCGTGATGCACGTTCAGTTCGTCAAGATCTCCCGCCAGGGCCTCAACGCGATACTGTCCTACGTCTACGGATACGCGGATTGAGGCGCATGCCGAGCTGTCTTGACTCCGACGCCCGACCCTACCTACAATTGAAGCATGAGGGTGGTCGAGCTTCGGGATCTCGCCAGAAGGGATTCGCCGTTGCACTATATCAAGGAGCTCACGGCCGTCGTCGTCATCGAATATGACGAGCGACAGAGCGAGAGCGACGTCTCCATCACGCTCGAGCACGGCCCGCTCGGCCCGCCCGACGTGAGGATACACCTCCTCGATGCCCTTGAATTGCCGACCCTCCCAGTTATCCACGCGATCAAGGACTATGTCGTCGAGATGGAGCGTTCCGGGAGACTGCCCTGAGGCAGATCCGGCTCCGCAAGCCCGAAGAAACCCTAGCTCTCGGCGAAGCCTTGGGGAAGACCGTCCCCGGCGGCACCGTGATAGCCTTGACGGGGGGGCTCGGAGCCGGCAAGACCGTCTTCGCCAAGGGTCTCGCGCGAGGCCTCGGCGTGATCGACGAGGTGACCAGCCCCACCTATACGATCGTCTCGGAATACCAGGGAAGGCTCAGGTTCCACCATATCGACGCGTACCGGCTCGCCGGGCCGGCGGATTTCGAGTCCGTCGGCGGCGAGGACCTGGTGACCGACTCGGGCGGGGTATGCCTCATCGAATGGAGCGAGCGCGTGGCATCCTCCCTTCCGCCCGGGGCGCAAGCCGTCGATATATCGGTCGATGACGATGGGAGCCGGGTCCTTCGAATCGAGGGCGAGGCCTTGGAAGCTTCGCTACGATGAACGTCCTGGCCATCGACGCTTCGACCGACATCCTGTCCGTCGCCCTGATGAAGGATTCCGGCTGGGCGGAAGCTTCGCTCGACCTGGGCCTGCGCCACGCCGAGCGAATAATGGAGCTGGCGGACTCCTGCCTCGCGCGGTCCCTCACCCTCAGGTCCGAGCTCGGCCTCGTCGCCTGCGCGCGGGGCCCGGGCTCGTTCACGGGACTTCGCATCGGCATGGCGGCCTCCAAGGGCATAGCGGCCGGCCTCGCCATACCCTGGATCTCGGTGCCGACGCTCGATGCGCTGGCCTGGGGCTACGACTGCTTCGACGGAGCGGTCGCGCCCATCATCGACGGCAGGAAAGGAAGAATCTATTCCGCCGTTTACCTGCACGGCCGGAAGGCGACGGACTGGCTCGATATTCCGCTTGATAAGCTGGCCGCGCTACTTGATACTTATCCTAGGGCCTTGGCGACCGGCCCGGACGCGGAGCTGTTTCGCGGATACGCCTTGGAACGCAGCGGTTTCCTGGTGGACGAACGGGCGAGGACGCCCGCCGCGCGCGCCATCGCCATGCTGGGACTCAGCGCATTCCGGGCGGGAGGGCCGGGGAAGACCGATGAGGGCCCCCTCTATTTGAGACCGAGCGAGGCCGAGGAGCCGGCTTCGTAGCCAATGATCCTTCTCCGAGAGGCCGCATCGGGTCTCTCGGAGATCGGAAGTACGGGAGTCTATGGAAAATTCCTATTCCTGGGATGCTCAGGACGAGATCGAAGAGCTCGAATCCGTCGACGAGCTGCCGGAGGTCGAAAAAGAGGCCAAGGCGATCCCCTCGGATTCTGCTCTGTTATCCGAAGCGGGGACGAGGAGCGTAATCCATAGCTACGACCAGATCCCCGAGCCGCTCGCCCTCTTGGACGAGTCCATGGGATTCGTATTCCGCAACGAGTCGTTCAAGGAACTGCTCAAGGCCTTCGGCTATCCAGAATCGCCGAGCTTCTTCGGCACCCTGTCGAGATCCATAAGTCCCGAAACGGCCCGCTCCATCAGCGAGGCGCTGGGCCGCGACGAGGCGGGACACGCATGGAAGGGAACCATCTCCCACAAAGCCAAGAACGCGGCCGCGGTCATAACCAAGGTCCACATCTTCCCCTTCTATTCCGAGGACGGCGGGGCGGCGGAGGCACGGCTCAGGGATAAGCCGGGCGCCTATTCGGTCTACATGGACGACGTCACGGCGGAAAACAGGAAGTTCCTGAGGGACATGTTCTCCTCGCTCCTGGAGGCCTCGAAGCTCAAGGACAACGATACCGGCAAGCACATCGAGCGCGTCAACCTCTACACCAGCCTGATCGCGAAGGAGATGTTCAACGATCCTCGATGGCCCGAGGTAGACAAGGACTTCATCGCCGACATCGGATTCCTCGCCGCGATGCACGACGTGGGCAAGATAGGGACGCCCGACAACATCCTCAACAAGGAAGGGCCCTTGAGCGAGTTCGAGTGGGGGATCATGAAAGAGCATACCATCAACGGAGCCTTCATCCTCTCGAGCTATCCCAACCCCATGGCGAGGGAAATCGCCCTATCCCACCACGAATGGTGGAACGGCTCCGGCTATCCCTATAACCTGGAGGGGAAGATGATCCCGCTCCCCGCGCGCATCGTCTCGCTGGCCGACGTCTACGACGCGCTGCGCATGAAGCGCAGCTACAAGCCCTCCTATAGCCACGAAACGGCCATACGAAAGATACGGCAGGAGCGCGAGGTCCACTTCGACCCGGACATCATGGACATAGTCTTCCGCGTGCAGGAGGACTTCGACAGGGTATATGCGGCGAACATAGACTAAGCCGCCGTTCCCTAGAACACCTTTATAAAGGCTCTCCTGCGCTTGTGCTGGACCTTTTCGTAATCTTTCCACATGCTCTGGACCTTGACGTTCGTCTCGAGCTCGACATTGGTCTCCGAGTACTTGACCCCCGCCTCGATGGCGCTCTTGTTGAGCGCGTTCATGATGACCGCGACCACCCCGCGCTCCTGGTATTCGGGCTTAACGGCGACGAGGTACATGTCGATTACCTCCGGGTGACGGAGGGCGAGGAGGAAATGAACGAGGCCGAAGGGAAGCAGCCTGCCGCCGGCCTTCTGCGCCGCGCGCGAGAGGCTGGGCATGGCCACGCCGAAACCGACGAGAGCCTCCTTTTCGTCCACGATCACCTTCGTGAAGCGGGCGTCGACAAAGCCCAGGTAGGTCTTGATATAGAACTGCATCTGCGCCTCGCTTAAAGGACAGGTGCCGTAGAGATCCTTGTAGGCCTCGTCGATGAGCTCGAAGAGCTGATGGCCGTATCTGGCGACGAGGTCCCTCTTGTCCTTCCAGTCGTAGAGTCGAACGCCCGTGCGCTTGGTGATGATCTCCTGCACGCGCTGCACCTTCTCGGGGATCCTGTCCGGCGTCTTGATGCGGAACTCTATCCAATCGACGTCCTTGGAGTAGCCCAGGCGTTCCAGGTATTTCGGATAATAGGGCCGATTATAGCCCGTCGCATAGGTACCGAGCTGGTCGAAGCCCTCGATCAGCATCCCTTCCTTGTCGAGGTCGGTGAAGCCCAAGGGGCCGCAGATGCCCTCAAGGGCCTTGGAACTGGCCCAGTCCTCGACGGTCTTGACGAGGGCGGAGGCGACGTCGAAATCCTCGATGAAATCGATCCAACCGAAGCGAGCGTACTTCCTGCCCCATTTCTTTATGACTCGGTCATTGACGATGCCCGCGATGCGGCCTACCGCCCTGCCGTCGGCGAAAGCCATCCAGTACTCGGCCTGGCAGTATTCGAAGGCTGGATTCTTGTCCTTCCTGAGAGTCGTCAGATCGTCCATATCTAGGGGCGGGACCCAGCAGGGATCGCCCTTGTAGATGGAATAGGGGAATCTGACGAAAGCCTTGAGCTCCCGGAGACTCTCGACCCGCTTGATCTCTACTTTCATGGGGTACTCCTGTCGTGGCCGACCGTCGACGCGTCCTCGGCCTTCCATATGCTTATGAATTGCTCATGAGCGGCGATGGTGGCCGCCAGGACGGCATCCTGCAGCATTCCCCTGGAACCGTCGTCGCTGCCTTCCTGGACGTACAGATGCCTCAGGGTGCCGGCGGCGTCGCCTACCGTGAATGAGGGATCCGCCTTCCTCCTCGCCTCGAGCGCGGCGAAGACGTCCTCGAAGGTCCTTTCGTAGGCGCGGTCGCGCCACTCTGAGGATTCCAAGCCAAAATCCGATTTCAAGGGTGGAGTATATACGGGCGGACGAGATCGTGGCAACTCGGTTTTACGGGAATGGTGCGGGAGGGCCTTCTACCAAAACCGCCTGTGGCGATGCCAGCCATAGAAGCCGTATGGCCGCCAACTCCCATATGGCCGCCAATTGCCGTACACCCAAATCCAGTTGCCGTCCCCCCAAGACCAATAGCCGGGCATCCACTCGTAGTCGGGGCCCGGGGCTACCGGCACAGCCTCGACTAAGGGCGCGGGCATGGCTCCCGGGTCGGAATTCAAGGTAGGCGCCGCGGCGGACGAAGCGGCCGCCGCGGTCGCCGGGGCATCGTGATTCAGGATGGCTTGTATGACCGACGAGCCGACCTTGTCGTTTTTCAGGGTGATTATATCGTCGGCCGTAAGATCGAAGACCGCCTTGGAATGCTGGACATAGGCGAGGATGATATCGTCGCCGACCCCCGCCGCCGCCATCTTGAGTAGATCGGCCTTGGCCTGTGGAACCGGAGCTTCGGCTTGCTGAGCCGCGATTCCCGCGAGCGGGACGAAGGACAGGAAAACAGCGAGCAAGAAGACGATTCTCTTCATGGTATTCACCTCCCGGCGCTCTGCGCGATCAGGTCTCGATTGTATTGCGAGAGTCCGTTGTAAAGGCTGAAGTATGCCGCCTGATTCGTGATGACATCGATCATGGCCATGATCAATCCGGCGCCTATGGCGCCGAAGGCTATCCCGGCATTGACGTTGTTATCGTACCATCCCTCGTTCATAGACACGTTCCCGTAGATCGCCCCGCCCAGCACGAGACTGAGCCCGCCCCAGCCCATGATGCGGGAGGTGGTCTTGAGGCGATTGAAGGAACGGATATCGACCTGAGCCGCCGGATCCGTTTGCAGCATCTTTTGGAGATAGGGGTTCAACCCGCCTTGGTAGGGGTAAATCTTTCCTTGATAGAAAATATATCCGAAGCGCATCCTGAAGAGCTGGTCTTCCGCCACCCCGGTTCCGGAGAGGGGAAGCGGATTCCGGGATGCCGCATTCCGATTCATGGCTTCCGTGATCACGCTCTGAGGCACGCCGGCCGCCTTGAGAGCCACGACGTCGTCGGCGGAGAGGGAAATGGGCGCCGAGCTCGTACGCACGTAGGTCAGCATGATGGACTCGCCGACTCCGGCCTGCGCCATCTTGACGAGGTCCTGCGCCGTGGGGCTCAAACCGCCGGCCGGCAGGGCCGCCTGACCGAAGGCGAAGATCCCCAGGGACAGCAAGCCGAGGACGAGCCATGATTTCCGGCGCGCGCCCTCCCCGATCCGAACCGAACCTCGGCCCGATTCGATATTGTCCAGGAAGCGTCTCATTGGTGGCCTCCATCCCCAATTTACCACCGGAGTTCGGGTAATGGAAACGGTTTTTCCTTACAAGTTCATGTCGAAATCCTTACGATGCGGCGACGGATCGAAGCGCATCCCGAGCCTGGGATCATTTGGTCAGGTAGCGCTGGACCAAGTCCCAATCGTCCCCCGGAGGCGCGGCCTGGAACTCCTCGCAGCGGTCCCGGAACATGTGGCAGATGGGATCGTCCGGCTTCGTCGCGAGGACGGCGGCGAAGTAATCGGTGGCCGTCTTCCAATTGCGCAACTTATACATGGACAGGCCCTTCCTGTACAAATCGTCTTCGGCGTCGTCGAGCCAGTGGTTGGATTCGTCCTCCAGCCGATAGACGACCGTCGGTTCCTCCTTTCCCTTGACGATCACCTCCTCGATCTCGCGGAATTTGAAGGCCGGATGCTCGATTCTTTCCGCCTCGATCTTTTGGACCACGCGCCCCGATACGAGTATCCTCGTCCGATACTGCTTGGAAAGGCCCTCGAGCCTCGAGGCCAGGTTGACGGTGTCGCCGATGACCGTGTAATCGAATTTGCTGGAAGATCCGATGGTGCCGACGATGGCGTCGCCCAGATGGATGCCGATGCCTATGTCGAGGCCGCATGGGGGAAGGCGGATGGATTCGGTATCGAAGCTCTCGAGGGCCTTCGACATGGCGAGGGCCGTCTCGACGGCTCGCATGGCGTTGTCCGGCCAGCTCTTGGGCGCCCCGAATACCGCCAGGATCGCGTCGCCGATGAATTTGTCGACCATGCCGCCATGCGCGGCGATGATTTCGCACATCGTTTCGAGATAGCGGTTCAGGAAGGATACGACGATCTCCGGCGGGTTGGTCTCGGAAAGGGCGGTGAAGGATCTGATGTCCGAGAAGACTATCGTGAGCTCGCGCTTCTCCCCCGCCAGCATCGAGGTCCGCGCCTTGCGGGCGATCAGGTCGTCGATGATTTCCTGGGGCACGAACTTCGAGAAGACGCTCCGTATCTCGCGCTCCATCGTCGCCACCTGCTTGAAGAGCATGGCGTTGTGGATGATGACTCCGGCTTCCGAGGCGAAGGAGGAAATGCTCTCTACGGTGGATTCGGAGAAATAGTTGTTCTTCAAATTGGCGACGTGGAGGCTCCCGATGATCTGGTCCCCGGCTCCGCGAAGGGGGACGAAATGATAGGAGCAGAGCTTGTCCTTCTCGATGCGGATCTTGGTCCAATCGGCGCGGTGTTCGGTGTTGAAGTAGGAGGCATCCGCCAGGTTGTCGAGCCCGAAAAGGCCGCGGAAGTCGTCCAGGGCCACCGCGAGGAAGTCGTCGGCCATCTCCTTGTTGACGCATTCCATGGGGTAGACGTACGGCAGGGCATCCCGGCCCGAGCCGAGGATGACGGCTCCGACGTGGCGCTCGCAGGCCAGGTCCAGCAGCTCGAGGACGCGCAATACGGTGCCGGAGAGCGAGTCGAGACTCTTGGCCGCGGCCGCCAGCCGGTTCTTGACCGTGGAATGGAAGAGCTCCTTGTCGAGCATGTTGGAGAGGAGCTCCGAGATGGACTCCCTGCTGATGCCTTTCGCGTCCTCCCTGATGGCCGCCAGGTCGGGCGCGTCGTGCCGAATGAATTCCCCCACGGTCTCGACGAGGGGGCCGATGTGCTCGAAATCCTTGACCACGAAGGCGCAGGCCCCGGAGTCGTAGGACCAGAACCGATCCTTGTCCTCCGAATTGGCGGTATGCATGATGATCGGGATGTCCTTGACTCCGCGCCGCGTCTTCAGGAGGCGGCTGGCCTGATAGCCCTTGAGCAGAGGCATGTCGATATCCATGATCACGATATCGGGCACGGTCCGATAGCATAGCTCGACGGCCTCGTAGCCGTCCCTGGCGCGGCACACGTCGTAGCCCGACTCCTCGAGGGCTTCCCCCACCATCTCCGCCACCAGATCGGAGTCGTCCACCAGCAGGATGCTCTTGCCGTTCACGGGCGCGCCCCGGACCCGGCGAGGAGCTCGCGGACCGTATCGACGAGGTCGTCCTGCTCGAAGCTCGATTTGAGGATGTATTTGTCCGCCCCCAGGAAGGAGGCCTTCTTCCTCGTCTCCGGCTCGTCGACCGCGCTGACGAAGACCACGGGCAGGGATTTCAGCGACTCGTCGCTGCGGATGTTCTCCAGGAGCTTGAGGCCGTCCATGCGCGGCATGTTCAGGTCGGACACGACCAGGTCGAATCGGCCGCCGCGGATCTTCTCCAGGGCGTCGACGCCGTCGACGGCCCCGACGACCTCGTAGCCCTCCAATTCCAGCATGGAGATCTCGATCTCGCGCGTGCTGATGGAATCGTCCACCACCAGTATCGTCGGCTTCTCCTGCCGCGTCGACGCGACGAGGCGCCGGTGGGTATCCATGGCGCGCACCGAGCGCAGCCGATCCAGCACGGTCCACATGTTGAGTATGGGTATGATGTTGAAGGAGCTGTCGAATACGATGCCTTGGACGAGGTTGTTGCGGCGCAAGCCGGGCGGGAGGGGCTGATAGACGAAGGAATCGTAGCCGAGGATCCGCTCGACGACGATGCCTGCCGTGTCCGAGGTCCCGCGGACCAGGAGGACGGAAAGCTTCTTGGCCTTCCGCTCCTGCTGTTCCACCTGCAGGCCTAGGGCGAGGTCCGACAGGGGGATATTCATGCCTTCCAGGTTGAACATCTCCTTCTGGCTGATCCGGAAGCAGTCCGCGGGATCGACCAGGAGGGTACGGGCGATGGCCGCGGCGGGGATGAAGTACTTCTTCCCCGAACAGAGCACGAACATGCCGTCCATCGTAGAGGCCGAGACGGGGAGGAGGAGGGTGAAGCGGCAGCCATTGCCCTGCGTTGAATCGAGGAGTATCTGTCCCTTGGCGGCCTTTATATTGGTCTTGACGACGTCGAGCCCGATCCCCCGCCCGGAGAGGGAGCTGCTCGCCGCCTTGGTCGAGAAGCCGGGGCGGAAGAGGAAGCGGACGAGATCCTCGTCGGCCATTCGCGCTATTTCCGCCTCGTCCTCCGGCCAAAGGGAGATGGCCTTGGCCCGGATGGCGCCATAGTCCAGCCCGCCCCCGTCATCGGAGACTAATATGGCAATCCGACTGCCCTCCGTCCTGCATTCGATGCGGATCGCGCCCCGTGCCGGCTTGCCCGCCTTCGCCCTGGCTTCCGGGCTTTCGATACCGTGGTCGATAGCGTTCCGCACCAGGTGGATCAGGGGATCCGAAAGCTTGGCCAGCACCGTCCTGTCGATCCGTACCGAATCCCCGCTGATGGAGAGGCCTACGTCCTTGCCGGTGGCGGAGGCCGTTTCCTCGACCATGCGCGGGAAGCGCTCCAGGATCGCGGACAGGGGAAGCATGCGCATTCCGATGACGGTGTCCCGCAATTCCTGCGCGCCGCGCTCGATTTCGAAAAGCTGCTCGGAGTATTGGCTGCGGTAGTGCCGAATGACGCGAGCCAGGCCCGCGAGCTCCTGACGAAGGGATTTGACGTCCTTAGGCGCGCTATACGAAGCCGTGAGCCTCTTCTCCATGGACTCCAGCTGATCGTTGGCCGCCCTGAGCCTCAGCTGGCGAACGGTAAGGGTATTCACGAGGCTGATGGAGCTGTCGATCGTCTCGGAATCCACTCGGATCGAGGAGTCGAGACCGATCGGTCGCCCTTCGTCCTCCCCTTCCTCCGATTTCGCCGCCTCCGTCCGAGGGGCATCGCGAGGCCCTTCCGCGCCTTCACGCCCCTCGTCGCCCCCGGACGCGGGAAGTGCGGGTATCGCGGTAAGATCGAAGGCCTCGTTCGCGCCGAGCCTCTCGCAAGCCTGGACGAGCAGCTCTCGGTCCGGCATCGCGTCGCCTTCCCCCCGCTCGATGGAGTCCGCCGCGAACCTCAGGCGATCGGCGACGACGAAGAAGAACCGTACGACTCTTCCGTCGACCGGATAGCGGCCGTCCCGCACTCCTTTGAAGATCGTCTCCGTGCCGTGGACCAGGCTCTCGATATTGCCGAACTGGAGCATTCGGGCCGAGCCCTTCATGTTGTGAAGGGTTCGCAGGAGAGTGGATAGGGCGTCCTCGTTGAGCCGGTCGTTCTTGAGGAGGATGATCTGGTTCTCGGCGGAGAGCAGGTTCTCCCGGAATTCGCCCAGGAAGAGCGCTAGATATTTCGTCTTGGAAATCGCCATGGCTCCCCCATCGGCTTTAGCGTTGCTTCGCCCGCGCCAGCATGCGCTCGGCCATGCGTCGATAATAGGGCGCGTCGAATCCTTCCAGAAGTATGAAGTACCTTCCCTCGCCTTCTTCGCCCTCCATGGCCTCGAGGCATTCGCGCAGGAGAGCCAGTCCCCGCTCGGGATTGGCTTTACCGTAGCCGAAGCCGGCCTGGAAGAGCGCGGGCCAGAACCGAGGCTCGTAGGTCCTCGCGCGCTCCCAGAGCTCGAGGGCCTCGGATTGGTGGCCTTGGTGCTTGCGTGACAGGGCCCGGAGGTACTGGCTCACGTGACTCTCCCGGGCGCGGGCCTCGAATGCGGTCAAGAGCGCGTCCGCATCGTCGAAGCGGTTCGCGTGGATGGCGGCTACGATAGCCTCGATCATGAGCGCCGCCTCCGTTCCGGGCGGACTCTCGGCCGACTCTTCCCTCGCCCGGGGATTTCGCGCCCAGGAGGAGGCGAGCTCGAGGCCCTTCTCCAGGTCCGCCGCGCGGATCGAGGAAGAGAGGGAGCTCTCCGTCCTGCCGGCCTCGGGTCCCGTCCGCCCCTGCTCCCGCTCGAGGGGCGGGGCGGGAAGGCTCGCGGCGACTGCCGTCGTGGAAGCCTTCACGCGGGCGCTTCCGACCGGGAGCCTGCGAAAATAGAAGCCGCCGATGCCCTCCACGGTTTCCAGGAGGGGGTGCCTGACGCTGGGGATTTCGGGAGAGGCGAGGAAAAGATAGCCGTCCGGGCGTATGGTCCGGGCGACGCGCGATACGACCCTGTCCTTCCGCTCCTGTTGCATATATACCAAGGTATTGCGCAGGAAGACGATATCGAGCGAGTCGGGCTCGCAGAGGTCGCCGGACAGGATATTGAGCGGCCTTATCCGAATCCGGGAAAGGCAATCGGCCGATGCCTGCCACTCGACTCCCTCCATCGCCCCGCAGCGGTCGAGGAGGCCGTGCAAGGACTTCCCGTCGCTGCGGAAGGAGCTGGAAGGATAGCGGCCCGTCTCCAGGCGAGCGAGGGCGTCCCGGTTTATGTCGGAGGCGAGGACGCTGTATCCGACCTGGGCCCCGAGCCGAGCCTTGACCTGCTCGACCGCGGCGACCAGGGAAATCGCCTCCTCCCCGGTCGCGCAGGTCGCAGACCAGAGGCGGAGTTCCCTTCCTTCGCCGATGAGCCCGGGCAGGATATCGGAAATGAGGATGGCGAAATGTTTCTCGTCGCGGAAGAAGTAGGTTTCCCCGATCATTATCTCGTTGAAGAACCCTTCCTTCTCGGCTGCGTCGTAGCGGAGGAGCTCCTCGTAGGCATCGGCCTCGAGACCGAGCCTCGCGCTCCTCGCCCGAGCGACCCTGCGGATCGTCTCGTGATGGACTTCGGGAAAACAGAGACCCGTTTCCGTCTCTATCCAGGAGACGAGGCGCTCGAGGGGGGGGCGGCGGCGAGGCCGGGATCTACCGTCACGACTGACCCTCCGCCGCCGAGGCCACGAAAGGAGCGATGCGATCCAGGGGAAGCACCAGCGACGCGGCCCCGCGGAGGATGGCCGCGCGAGGCATGCCGAATATGAGGGAGCTCGTCTCGTCCTGCGCCACGGTGAAGCCCCCGCCCGCCACGATGGCGGCGCAGCCTTCGGCTCCGTCCGAGCCCATGCCCGTCAGAAGGACGCCCAGGACGCGGCCGCCGTAGAGCTCCGCGGCGGAACGGAACAGGACGTCGACGGAGGGTTTCTGATTCAGGACCTTCGTGCCGTCGTCCAGGACGAAGCCCGATCTCGAGAACAGCAGGTGCCTATCCGTAGGAGCGACGTAGACCGAGCCCGCCGCAGGCTCCATCCCGGATTCGGCCAGGACGACGCGGTGGCCGGTCAGATCGGAGAGCCAATCGGCATAGCCCCGGTCGAAGCCGGTTTCGATGTGCTGCACGAGGGCGATGGGAAGCGGAAAGGGCGGTTTCAGACCGGAAAGGAATCGCGAGACGGCCTGAGGTCCGCCGGTGGACGCGCCCACGACTATGACGGAGACGGCGGGACGAGCAGTCGGATAGACGGGTTGCACATCCACGCCGTCGCGGGAGGGAGCGGCGGCCCCGTCGGCGCGAGGAGGGAGGGCCGGCGCCTCCGCGCCCGGGCTCCGGTCGAAGGCCGGAACCGAAAGCTGCTGTCGCGATCGGCGGCTTGCGATGGCGCGCAGCCGGTCGATGAACCTGCCGACGTACTCGGGCTTGTTGAGGTCAGAGAAATCCGGCTTGAGCAGGAAATCCGCGGCCCCCAGCTCGAGAGCCTTGAAGGGCAGCTCCGGATCCATGTTGTGGGTGAATATGAGCACGGGCACGGAGGAGGCTTTCACGATTTGCGCGGTGGCCTCGAGGCCGTTCATGATGGGCATGTCGATGTCCATGATGACGATGTCCGGCCTGAGCGCCAGGGCGAGATCGACGGCGCCCTCGCCGTTCGCGGCTTCCCCGACGACGCGTATGGCCGGATCCGAGGACAGAAGTTCCTTGACGATATTCCGTATCAGGATCGAATCGTCGGCTATGAGGACCTTGATGCCGCACCTCCATCGCCCGCCCCAGGCTCGACGACGCCGAGGTTCATGAGGACCTGCATCCTCTTCCCGCCTTCGAAGCGAAGGGCCGCCAGGCCGCGCGCGGCAAGACGGGCGCGCAGGCCGCGCGGGAAGAGGCGGAACTCGGCGAGGGGCAGGGATATCATCTCGAAGGACCGCGCGGCCAGGAAGGCGCGCCCGCCTTCCGGTCGCCTCATCAGGAAGGCCGTGGGCTCCGGGCCGTCGGCCGGAAGGCTGGGAGAGAAAAGCCGCACGAAGAGGGGCTCGAGAAGGACGCATTCGTGGGATCGGCCCTTGGCGACGAGGCGCGGAGGGTCGAGGGGAGACTCCGTCTCGAGCCGACAATCCGATTGGGCCGCGGCGGCATAGAAATCCGAGGCCGCCAGGAGGATATCCACCGTGCCCAGGTCGAAATGGAACACGCTCAGTTCCTTAGGCACGCTCGCCTTAGGCAAGGTCGCCTTAGGCAAGGTCGTTCTCGAGCTGGCGCCGTATGACGCCGACGGAGAGGACGGGAATCCGCCTTCCCTCGAGGCTGATGGTCTCCGAGCAGAAGCGGCTCTCCGCGTCGTTTTCCGAGAAGGCGGAGACGGCCGAGCGAGGCACTTCGGCGATCTCGATCACCTCGGTGCAGCCGAAGGCCGCATCGTCGTCCTCGAGGTTGAGGATGAGGAATTTGGAGGTCGGTTGCCGCTCGTTCTCGAAGAGTACTTTCAGGTCGAAGACTGTATGGGGCTTGCCGTGGCAGTTGATGAGACCGGATACGTAGGGAGGGCAGGCGGGAAGGGGGAAGACCTCCAGGTCGGCGACTATTTCGTGGATGGCGGCGGGGGGCAGGGCGTATCGCGATTCCCCGACCGAAAAAATGAAGAAGCGCTCGGTCTCCGCGCGGGTCTCCCCTTTATCGACTCCCTCCTCGGGTCCGTCTTCCAGGGCTTTCGTAAGTTCGTCGCTCGTCATCCCTCGCTCCGATCCTCGCCGACGATGAACTGTCCGGCCTGAGACTTGAGGCTTCCGGCCATCACCTTCAGGGCCTCGGCGGTGGACGCCGTCTGCTGCTGAGTCACCACGAGGTTGTCGATGCCGTGGGAGATTTCCTTCATGGTGACGAGGATCTGCTCGAAGGCGCTCGCCTGCTGGCGAATCGAGTGCTCGATGGACTCGGACGAGGTGGCGGAAACGTCCGCCGAGGCGAGGATCTCCGAGAACACCGAATGGAGCCTGTCGGAGAGCTCGTGCCCCTGGCGGATGCGCTCGGTCCCCTCCTCCGAAACTACGATCAGGTTGTTGGCGGCCTTCTGGATTTCCGTGATGCGGGAATGGATCTCCGCGGTGGACTGGCTCGTCGAATCTGCCAGGCGCTTGATCTCCTCGGCGACGATGCGGAAGTTCCGCCCGGCCTCCCCGGCGGTGGAAGCCTCCAGGGCCGCGTTGAAGGCGATGATGCGCGTCTGCTCCACTATGTCGTTGATGATGTCCACGATATCCCAGATCGCGCGTATCTTCTCAGTCAGGGAGCGGATGCCGGATATGGTATCGGTGTTCTTCTTCCTGATCTCGGTCATCTTGTCGGTGGTTTCCTGGACGATGCCCGTGCCCGAATCGGCGCGCTCCCTGGTCTTCACGGCGATGCGGGTGACCTCCGTGATCGAGCCGCCTATGGACTGGGTGATTATGTTCGAGTCCTCCATGGTGGACACCACTTCCTTCACCGCCGCCGCCTGCATGTTCGAGGTGGAGGTGACTTCCTTCGTCGTGGTGGACAGATCCTGCACCGAATTGGAAAGGACGAGGGCGGAGGAGATAATCTGGTCCAGGAGCCCGCGGAACTTGTCCAGGAAGCGATTGAAAAGCGCGGCGATGTCGCCTATCTCGTCGAAATTCAGGAGCTGGACCTTGTCGTCCTCGGAGCTCGTCTCGGAGTCGAGCAGCCTCGAGATGCGCTGCTTGAGGAAAAGCGTCTGCGTCTTGTTCTCGAACCTGGAGGCCAGGCTCAGGCCTATCGCGGCCGCGATGAAATAGGCTCCCCATGCGGCGATGGACAGATAGGGCCGGGCCAGCTCCGAGCGCGGATGCATGAGGTAATAGGAGAAGTACATGAAATGGACGACTATGAGGAAGGCGGCGCAGAAGACGATGAAGACGTCCTTGTTGCGGGCGAAATGGTCGTTCTCCCCCGCGCGGATATCGACGATGCCCAGGGCCCGCTTCGCGGGAAGGAGATGGATGTTGACCAAGACGCAGTTGTACATCGAGCCCATGAAACCGAAGGCGATCTTGAGCGCGACGCTCAGGGGATAGGGTATTCCGCTCTCGGGCCGCCAATTCCAGAGGATGAAATATCCCGTCGTGCCCAGGATCCAGGTGCCGGACTGGATGACGACGATCCGCCAGGGGAGCTTGATCGCGGAGAGCCGCGCCCGATCGTAGCGCTCCCCTTTCGTCAAAAAGTCGAATAGCGGGCGCAGGGTGACGAGGATGATGGCCAACTGAAATACGTAGGAGGCCAGGAAGACGAAAAACACCGTCGGCTTGAAAACGAAGGGCAGGCGCCCGACGAAGCCCAGGCCCAGGGAGTCGAAACGGTTGTTGAAGACGCAATTGAAGGACTCGCTCGAGTATAGGGTCAGGACTTGGATCAGGAGCGACGTGAGGGCGATCCTGACGATTGCGCTTCTGACGAGGGCAGGATCCCTGGCTTGCGGCATTTTTCCTCCGGCGTCCCATTCTAGCCCATGTCGACGGGCTTCTCAAGGAGAAAAGTCCACGTGACAACGGCACGCGGCGCGATCTATACTGGGCGCCGATGAAAAAGCCATCCAAAAGCAGCGACGGGAGCCTCGTGAGGCGGTTTTACCTGACGGAGCTCTTCGCGAACGCGGTAGGCGCTCCTCTGGCGGCCGCCTATGGCGGCTTCATGATCGACTTCTCGCGCGTGTCGGTCCGCGATTTCCTCGTGAGCGTCCTCATCATAATGGCAGCCAACCAGGTCTGCCTGGCCCTTCCCCTCAACCTGTTCCTGGGCAGGAGGATCAGGTCGAGCCTGAGCGCGTGGCATTCCGGCGTCCTGGACGGAGCCGGGCTAGCCGGCTTCTATTCGTTCGCCTCCAGGCTTCCCCTGCTCCAGGCCGGCCTGGTGTTCGCCCGAATGCTGGTATCGACCGCGGCGGCCCTCCTCCTCATCAGCGCGGAATTCGACTTCTTCTCCCATATAGCGGCGACCTTCGTCTTCGCCCTCTATTCCAGCTTCATCGCCGGCCTTGTCATCTACTACTACCTCCAAAGTGCCACTTCCAGACTGGTCGAGACCCTCGTGAAGGAATTGCCACCCGAGAGCTCGGTTTACGCGGCAGCCGGGGGGAGCAGGCTGGAAACGACCCTCGACAGCCTACCCCTCATGGCCCCGACCCTGATCTCCACGGCCGGAATCTTCTTCCTCCTGCTGGTTATCCGCCAGGGACCGAGGGACGTCGATTTCTTCACCTTCCGAATCATGGCCGCCCTGATCCTCAATATCCTGACCATCTGCCCCATCCTGGTCTTCAGCCGCCAGTTCCACAAAAAGCGCCTGAAGGCCATCGGAACCGCGCTCGAGGATATGGTCGAGCGCGGCGACACCACGCGCAGGATCCCCACCGACCTCGGCGACGAATACGCCATGACCGCGCACAGGATCAACCGGGCCTTCGATCTCTTCCGCCTCGTCCTCTCCCAGATGGAATCCGCCTCGGGCAGGCTCTCGGGGACGGTGATGAGCTTTTCCTCCCAGATCCGGGAGACCGTCGCGGCCACCACGCAGCAGGCCTCGGCCGTCAAGGAGATGGTCGGGACGATGGACGGCTCCAACCAGATCAACCGGCAGATCCAGGATCGGGCCGAGCTCCTCTCGGGCAACGCCCGGGCGAGCCACGCCCTCGTGGACGAAGGCTTCGGCAAGGTGCAGGATACGGTCCTCAAGATCGACGAGATCAAGAAGGCGAACCTCCAGACCCTGAACGAGATCGGCGACCTCACCGAGGAGATTTCCTCCATCGGCGAGATCATCGAGATCATCAACAACATAGCGAACCAGACGAGAATCATCGCCTTCAACGCCGAGCTGGAGGCCTCCTCCGCAGGCGCTGCGGGAGTCAGCTTCCGCATCGTCGCGGAGGAAATCCGACGCCTGGCCAACGGCACGGTGGAATCCCTCGTCGGCATCAAGGGCCAGGTCGGCCAGCTGCAACGGGGTTCCGACCGCCTCCTGACGACGTCGGAGGACGAGACGGTCAAGATCGAGGAAGGCATGCGGCTGTCCGGCGACCTGAACGACATCTTCACTCGAATCCGCGACTCGGCGGAAAGCACTTCCGAATCCTCGGGCGGGATCAGCAGGATACTGCTGGAGCAGAACGAGGCCTTCGATCAGATATTCCTCACCCTCAAGCAGATCTCGGAGGGTGCCGAGCAGGTCCTCGCGAGCACGAAGATAAGCGGCAGCGAAGTCGATAAGGTCCAGGGCTTGATAGGGGAGCTCGAGCGCGTCCTCGCCCGCTTCGGCTACGATCGGGCCGACAAGGCGAAAGGAGAGCGGCAATGACGAAGACGAACGCGCTGCTGGCTTTTGCCCTGCTTTCCGCATCCTTGATCGGGACGGGCTGCCAGACGAGGCTTTCGGAAATCAACCGGGCCCGATTCGGCCAGGCGACCCTCGACGCCTCCGACGGCCGCGGGCCCCAGCCCTATCCGGGCGGCCTTCTCCCCAAAAGCGAGGCCTCCGGCCTCAGGACCTGCCGATTCTTCATGACTTTCGACCTGGACGACCGGCCCTTTCCCACCTGGCCCGCTCTGGTCATCGGCCCGAGCGCCTTTCCCTACAGGCTCTACCTCAACGGCCAGCTCCTTCATCGCTACGGCGAGGACGGAGATCGGGACAGGACGCGGATGTACTCCTCCAGCCTGATCACCCTGCCGCCGGGAGTCTTGCGGGACAAGAACCATATCGAGGTCGACGCCCAGGTCGGCCTCGAGCGCAGCCCCCTCATGGATCTCGGCCTGACCGACTCGCGCGAGGGATCCTCCTATGTCTACTGGCGGAACTTCTTCATGTCCCAGCTGGTGGCCGGGGGCTTCGCCATAGGCCTTCTCCTCCTCGTCTACTTCCTGTCCGTGTTCCTCCTGGGCCGGGACAAAGACAGGCGCTTCCTCTGGTTCGCCTTCTTCTGCGGCTTCTTCGCCATGGCCTACGTGAACGTCGTGTTCAACCACCAGGCGGCCTCCGACACTTTCCTCACCAAGATCGGACGCGTCGGCTTCTTCTTCTGCGTGACCATGTTCTCCTTCTATGTCATGGAAAGCACCGCGATCCTGGCGACCCGGCGGTGGATCAAGGCGACGGCCTTGGCGGCGGCCGTCGCGGCCTCCGCCTTGGTCCTCGTCCAGCGCGGCTTCGACGCGACCAACGCCGCCTTCCACCTGGCTACGCAGGCGGTCATCACCCCCAACCTCGTCTTCAGCCTAGCGCTCATCGCCGTGGCCGTGAGCAGGAAGGGCATCCGCCCCTACGCCATCCTCTGCATCGGCTACGCCGGCGCCATAGCCGCCAGCCTCTACGACATGAGCTACGATTCGCGCGACCTCATCCCCTACGCGTGGACCCTGGTCTACGGTTACGAATGGCTGGTGGTCTGCGTCTTCCTGGAATTGGCCATCAACCAGGAGCGGGTCTCCCGGACCGCGCGGGACCAGGCCCGGGACCTGAACGACAAGAATTCCATCCTGCGGAGCGTCTTCCTCCACCTGCACGAGGGCTCGAAGGCGCTGAGCTCCTCCACCGAGGAACTGGCGGTCTCCACTCGCGAGGTCAGCGTCACCGGCAACCAGCAGGCCGCGGCGGTGCGGGAGATCGTCGCCACGATGGAGGACACCAACGGCCTGCTCAACCGGATCTCCCGGAAATCCTCGTCCGTGCACCAGGATTCGCAGGCCACCGCCCGGAAGGCCGAAGAGGGAGTGTCGAACGTCAAGACCGCCCTGGAAAAGCTCGAAGCGGTCATTGGCCGCATTTCCGAATCGATTTCGATGATCTCGGAATTCAACGAGCAGCTGGGCTCGATCACCGAGATCGTCAAGATGATCGACGGCATCGCCACCCATATCCGCATCATCGCCTTCAACGCCTCGCTGGAAGCCGTGGCCGCCGGCGAGGCGGGAAGCAATTTCCGAATCGTGGCCGAGGAGGTGAAGCGCCTGGCCGATTCCACGATGGCGAGCGTCAAGAACATCCGCGAGCGCGTGAACGCCCTGATCTCGACCTCCGACAACGTGGTGAAGGTGGCCCGTGAGGGCTATGTTTCCCTCGAGCAGAGCTGGGACATAGCCTCCGGCATCGGCCAATCCTTCACGGGCATCGTGGAGGGCGCAGAATCCTCCGCCGAGGCCACCGCCGACATCGACGACTCCATCAGGGAGGAGTCCGTAGCCTTCGACCAGATCGTCAAGGCCCTCAAGGAGATATCAGCGGGGGTCAACAACTTCGTGGACTCGGCGACCCATACCTCGGAGACCACCCATCGCCTGAACGACATCGCCGAGCAGCTCCACGGCCTGATCGTCCAGTATTCGGGGGAATCGCCGGAGGCCGAGGACGGAAAACATTGAACGAACCCGGAGCAGAGTTTCGCGGTAGGCCACCCGCTTGCGAAGCGAATTTCATGAAGTGCTGGGAAGGCCGAAACCTACAAGCCACTCCGAGGACGGCCGGTTTATATCCCGCCAACGGCGGTTCGATTCCCCTTGGGGATAAAAAAAAGCCTTGCAAGTTGTTATCTTGCAAGGCTTCTTTTAGTGCGCGATCAGTGCGCGAAATCCAGTCTAATGCAATACTCCATAGTATGGGACGCCGTATCGGCTACGACATTCCTGCGTCACCTATTCCGGGGGACGCTCATTGAGATACAATATGCGGGACTCATTCGGCAGCAGAGGAGGATTCGAATGCGCAGATTGGTGACCGATAATCTGCTTTCGCTGGACGGTTACTCCAGCGGCCCGAACGACGAGATCGACTGGTTCGGGTTCGATGAGGAGTCGCTCGAGTGGTCTCGGAACCTTCTGCGCGGCGCGGGGTCGATTGTCATGGGCCGCCGAACATACGAGCTATTTCTGCAGTACTGGCCCACGGCGCAAGCCCGGCAGGATGAACCGACCATCGCCGGGCTCCTGACCGAGTTGCCTAAGCTCGTGTTCTCTCGCACGCTCACCGTCTCGAACTGGGAGAATACCCGCTTCGTGCCCCGACCGGTAGCCGAGGTGATCCGGGAGGAGAAGAACGGCAGCGGGGGCCACATCCTCTTCCTCGGCAGCGCGAGCCTTCTGGCCGCCCTCTGGAAGGAGCATTTGGTGGACGAGCTGCATATTCGGATCCAGCCGATCGTCCTAGGCAAGGGGCGGCCTTTGTTCCCGGTGGTCGAAGCGCGCCAGAGCTTGGCCCTGAAGGAGAGTCGAATGTTCAAGTCCGGTGTGGCGGCGCTTCGATACCAGGTCCTGCCGGCGTCGGCTCCCTCCTAAGCGAGCGCCAGTGCATCGCGGCATTGGAAACGGGCAAGTCCGACAACCACAGACGGAATATCATTGGTAAAATCAAGAACGCTTATGGGTTGAGGGCCAAGTCTCGTTAAGGCTGGTACGCCAGGTTACCGACAAGCAGGGGCACCTTTGCCAACCTGGGAAATCCGATACGGAACTGCCTTAGTGGAAGCTGTTGTGCGCCCGCCTCCATACTGTTTCGATGAAGAGGCATATTCTTTTTCATTTCCTTGAAACGAGCACCCCATTCTTGCACACCTGAGGCTCGGAGCATAGGTTGCGGTTCCAACAACACGGCCTTCGTTCGCCGGCCATGAGCTTCGAACAGGCTACCTCTATCCGTCTCTTGCGTGTTTCGGACGTGTTGGTTGCACGTATCCACCTGATCCATTCCCAGCGCGCCATGGGCGTAATATGGCGCCAGAGACTGTGTGCTTGTGGGGCTGCTGCAAGTGCGTTCTCTAAATCCGGCGGCACCACGGGTTCCATCCATTCTTTGACGGGTTCAATCGACAAGGCCACCATGTCGCCTGCGGCGACCTCGGCAGCTTTGAGCATCGTTTTGCCTACTCTGAACCAGTGGCTCCCCTTACCATCCGGTTCGAGCGGAGTACGAAGCGGGAGATCGTTGATGGTTCCCTGCACCATCGTTTGGCCTCGTGATGGAAGCTGCGCACTTGCGCTTTCAGGCAGCCTGAGAATGGTCCATGGGCCGACTGTAAACAGTTCGGCTTCAAAATGGATTGTCGGCATACTTCTTTGCTCCTCTGCTTATGAATCTAACGCTTTGAAAAACGATCGTCAGATGTTAGTTCGGGAGCATTTGCGTCGTGCCAGGATCCGGGCGAGGCCACGTCTGGCGCGTAGCCATACTTTAGCCACCACGCCGCCGACTCTCTTCGAGCCCTGGAATATTTCCCGCGTACTGTCCCTTTTGGCGTGCTTGCCACGACTACATTGTGAATCGCATACGGCGAAGCAGCGTTCGGCGTTGAAATCCGGACGAAGCCGCTTCGTCGAAGGAGGAAAGGGTATGAGACCTTTTTTTGCTCTTCTTCTGGCCTTGGCGGCAATGCCAGTTGCCTATTCCCAAGGTATGGTCGTCGACAAGGTCATGATGATCACCATGGCTGTCGGCAACATGGACAAGGCCAAGGAGTTCTATACGACGCTCGGCCTGAAGGCCACCAAGGACTACAGTCAGGCCGGCCAGCGATGGGTTGCCCTGGGGCTACCCGGGGGCGGGGTTTCCATCAACCTCTCGACCGTAACGGCGAACTTCACGAAGCCCGTGATGATTGAGCCAGGCACCGTCGTGCTTTACTTTACGACCTCCGATGTGGCGGCCGCCCACAAAGAGCTCAGCGCAAAAGGCCTGAAGGTCGCTGAAGTCAAAGATGACTTGTATGGCCCGGGCTCTGGAGTGAAATGGATGAGTCTTGAGGACCCGGACGGCAACCAGGTGCTCATCGTACAGTCGAAAACTCCCGGGCAGTAGCAAAAGAGAATCTCGTTCGAAGCGCCACGACTCCTTGTCGTACGGCGCTTCGATCGTATCGATTGAGATAGCAGGGAGGATGCGATGAAAAACAAAACACGAAAGAGGATGACCACGGCAGCCGCGGTGTCGGCGCTCGACCTCATCGTGGGAGGCGCCGCCGACGCGCAGGCCAAGGTAACGAACGCCGCGGCCGTCGGCAAGACGTTCACCGGCGGGCGGGAATACGTCTACTACGGCTACGTGAAAGTTCGGGCCACCGTGCGCGACAGCAGGGTCATGGACGTGCAGGTGCTGGAGTTTCCCAACGAGAATGGGCTTTCCCAGCACATCAACGGCGTGGCGGTTCCGCACCTCATCCAGGAAACCGTGGCAGGCAATACCTGGAAGGTGGACCTGATCAGCGGCGCCACGTTCACGAGCGTGGCCTACGAGAAGTCGCTTCAGGAAGCGTTGAAGCAGGCCGGCCTCTGAAGAAAAGGAACGATCTATGAGGCGCACCGAATTGATAATGGGAATGCCCGTCACAGTGGTCATTCCCGATCGCGAGCACCCTAGGATTCAAAGCGAGGAGCGCGGGTGGGCTTTTTAGGCGCTGTGCAATTTGCTTTCCATATCATTTGCACGCCGAACACCCGGAGGGCGGGGCGTGGGCATGAACATCTTAGATTTCGTAATATAATAATTGAATACTATCCATTGGATATTAATAGTAAACTATGCTTTAATACATTGAGTAGACAGTGATAAAGTTTATAGGCCAATTTTGAGAAATCTATGAGCCAATCCGACGGAATCTATGAGCCAATCCGACGGAATCTATGAGCCAATCCGACGGAATCTATGAGCCAATCCGACGGAATCTATGAGCCAATCCGACGGAATCTATGAGCCAATCCGACGGAATCCATGAGCCAATCCGACGGAATCTATGAGCCAATCCGACGGAATCCATGAGCCAATCCGACGGAATCTATGAGCCAATCCGACGGAATCCATGAGCCAATCCGACGGAATCTATGAGCCAATCCGACGGAATCCATGAGCCAATCTGACGGAATTTATAAGCTATCCATGTGGAAATATTCAGTTTCTCTATCCTGCTATGGAGTTTTATTCCAAATCCTTTGAATTATTATTTAATATGGTCCGTTAAGTCAAAGACCTCCACCAAAGGTGGAGGCTTGGGATGTGTGAACCGCTCAAAGCGGTTTTATTGGGAGCCACCCTACGGGTGGCGGCCTAATCGGCCATCAGGTCTAGTTGATCCTGGCGTTTATCTTCATTCTCCTGATTTTTGATATAGTCTCGTATCATTTTTTCATCCAAGCCTACTGTTGAGACAAAATATCCCCTCGCCCAGAAATGCTGCCCGGTGAAGTTCTTCTGCCTTCCTTCAAACGTTCTCGCTATATGAATCGCACTTTTTCCTTTCATATAGCCGACCAGTTGGGCTACCGAGTACTTTGGCGGTATCTCGATTAACATATGGATATGATCAACCATCAGATGTCCTTCCAGAATTTTTGACTCTCTGTGACTGGCCAACTCATGTAATACTTCACCCAACAACTTTCTCAATTCTGCGTAAAGCTTTTTCTTCCGGTATTTCGGAATCCATACGATGTGGTATTTACAATCCCACTTTGTGTGATTTAGACTCTGATACTGATCCATAGAATCTCCTGTTCGTGTAACTTTGGCGGTTCACGTCAGGAGATTCTCTTTTATTCCCGTAACTGTCAAACTCTAGGAGTCACCCCAGCAAAGCTGGGGGTATACCGTATTAATTATATAATCACTCAACGATCCATTCTTTCAATACTTTATAATTCTGGCGAATTTTATGCTTCAGAAATCAACTACCCCGCAGCAGAGCTGCGAGGTATGTAGTCAGTTGATTTGAATATTAGTTGTTTATGCTCTTTATATCTCGAACGCCAATGCAGGGGCGTTCTATAGGATTGTTCTTCTATACGTTGGAAATCGCGCAGCAGAGCTGCGGGGAATTAGACCCATAGCGATTCAAACAAGAAGTTGTAAGACTTCATTGAATATTTTGCTCTTCAAATCTGAAATATGATCCTTTGGCCTGGCGCAATTCGTGTATCGCATTTTTACAAGGATCATGGTAGGCCAAATCCTAGACCATACATTCCTGAAATCCCGAACCTTTTGTAGCTAGGCAGACTTGGGCAGGTCGATTTTCAGGAGCGTCAGGATCTCACGCTGCGACTTGGTAACCTCAGTCAGTATTGAACCATATTTCCCCTCGTAGCGGATTTTCGTCAATGGATCCATCTCTAGGAGGAGTTCACGGACCGTGTACCACTCGATGAGTTTCGACTCCCGCATAGCCCGCCTTAGCTCGCTCATGAGGATCAGGGCGATGAACTGCACAAACAGCCTGCCATCGACCGTCTCGATGCTGTGCATCCGCAGTCGCTTGTGGGTGAGGCACGCGCTGCAGCGCGCAGAACTCGGAGCCCCCTAGAAACCAAGTAAGTAATTAAGACTCCAAATAACCAAGAACAATGGGCGAACTGCGGGCAGGCTGTAACTGCTGTATTATTCGTCTCAATTATCAGCTGCACGCCGAACGCCCGGAGGGCGAGGCGTGAACATGGAAAACATATTTTCACTCATTTATTGTTAGTAAGTAAAACTACATCTAATTCTAAATCATATATCTTTGTTCGCATTTTCGTATTTTTGTTTTCTATTAATAAAAGCCGGTTTTGTTCCTTCAAGAATTCGAAGTATTTCTCTATTAATTTCTTTATTCTCAATTGATCCAGAGATATATGTAAGTTTATTTTGATTTTCTTTTTCAATATGAACACGTATTATTTGTTCCGCATCACACACAACTGCAAGGTTAGGATTATGTGTAACGATAATTACTTGTCTATTTTCTTTTGCTTTCTTTATATACTTAACTATGATGTTATAAACGCTTTGTTTGTCAAGATTTTCTTCGGGTTGATCTATTATTAAAGGTATCTCTCCCTTATCTAGCAGTAAATAGAATATTAATAAAAGAGCACCACGTTCACCCGGAGAAAGCTCAGATAATTTTTTGCCTCCAAGTTTGAGTTGATAATTTGGAAGTAAATAATCAAGACCATATATATAATCATAAAAAATAGAAAGGCTAATATCTTTTCGTAATTGATCAGTAATAAATCGTTTTTCTTTTCCTCTTCCATCAAGAAAATCATACCTTAAGTGTTCGATAATGTTATCAATTAATTTTTCGATTCCTTCAAGGGTATTGTATTCTGCGACATCGATTATTTTTTTTATTTCTGCAAAACCTTCTATTTTGCCACGAAAACTGCCTTTACTTCCCTGGTTAATGTATTGTAAAAAGTATTCTTCAAATTTTGAAACAGATAATTCCGCATCAAATTCAATCGCATAGTCATCCATATCTATTTTATTATCGTTTATTAATTCCATAACAGGTCCGTAGACATATTTATAAATACCAATAATTTCTTGCTTTGCAGAAAATATTTCCTGAAAAAATCTTCGTTGCTCTTGTTCTTTTTGATTAATTTCATTAACCAATTCACTTTTTATTCTTTTTCCAACAGCCTCATAATAGCTTATTGTATTGTCAATATTCTCAGTTCCAATTATTTCTTTTTCCCTATTTTCCCAAATCAGCTTATCGTCAATATATTTTTGATATAGTCGATATGGTTCAGATAATTCATTTTTGCTTTGCTCAATTTTTCTTTCAATACTAGTCAAAGAATGAATAATACTTAACTCATTATCTAGGTCTATTTCCCGTTCAATCTCTTGTTTACGAATTCTATTCTTAGCTATTCTTTTTTCCAATATGTCTTTGTTAATAGTGAAGTTGAAGACATCATTTTCATCTATGGAATACTTACTAAATATCGGTCTTAATCTAATTCGAGTATTTTCTACATTCCTTTCAAGTTCCTGCAATGCTTTTAGTGCGTTATCAATATCTGCAACTTCTATGTTTAGATTCCCTATTTCTAGTCGCTTCTCTTCAATATTTTTAACAATAATTTCTTTTTGAGTATTCAACTCAATAAGTAGTTTTGATATTTCTTCTTGTTTTTGTACTACACTAATATCAGAATCAGGCTTAGCCACAATTTCTGGAATGTTCTTCCTATGCGATTCTAGTTCATTTTGTTTTGTTCTTTTCAGATCTTCTAATCTCTGAATAAATGCTGGATGCTGCATCTTTTCTAATTTTTCTATCTCAATATCTATTTCACCAAGTCGAATGCGAAGTCCATTTATTTTATTGTTGATTTCACTCGTTCTATATTCAATATAATCATCAAAGTCAAAGACCTCCACCAAAGGTGGAGGCTTGGGATGTGTGAACCGCTCAAAGCGGTTTTATTGGGAGCCACCCTACGGGTGGCGGCCTAATCGGCCATCAGGTCTAGTTGATCCTGGCGTTTATCTTCATTCTCCTGATTTTTGATATAGTCTCGTATCATTTTTTCATCCAAGCCTACTGTTGAGACAAAATATCCCCTCGCCCAGAAATGCTGCCCGGTGAAGTTCTTCTGCCTTCCTTCAAACGTTCTCGCTATATGAATCGCACTTTTGCCTTTCATATAGCCGACCAGTTGGGCTACCGAGTACTTTGGCGGTATCTCGATTAACATATGGATATGATCAACCATCAGATGTCCTTCCAGAATTTTTGACTCTCTGTGACTGGCCAACTCATGTAATACTTCACCCAACAACTTTCTCAATTCTGCGTAAAGCTTTTTCTTCCGGTATTTCGGAATCCATACGATGTGGTATTTACAATCCCACTTTGTGTGATTTAGACTCTGATACTGATCCATAGAATCTCCTGTTCGTGTAACTTTGGCGGTTCACGTCAGGAGATTCTCTTTTATTCCCGTAACTGTCAAACTCTAGGAGTCACCCCAGCAAAGCTGGGGGTATACCGTATTAGTCAAAGACCTCCACCAAAGGTGGAGGCTTGGGATGTGTGAACCGCTCAAAGCGGTTTTATTGGGAGCCACCCTACGGGTGGCGGCCTAATCGGCCATCAGGTCTAGTTGATCCTGGCGTTTATCTTCATTCTCCTGATTTTTGATATAGTCTCGTATCATTTTTTCATCCAAGCCTACTGTTGAGACAAAATATCCCCTCGCCCAGAAATGCTGCCCGGTGAAGTTCTTCTGCCTTCCTTCAAACGTTCTCGCTATATGAATCGCACTTTTTCCTTTCATATAGCCGACCAGTTGGGCTACCGAGTACTTTGGCGGTATCTCGATTAACATATGGATATGATCAACCATCAGATGTCCTTCCAGAATTTTTGACTCTCTGTGACTGGCCAACTCATGTAATACTTCACCCAACAACTTTCTCAATTCTGCGTAAAGCTTTTTCTTCCGGTATTTCGGAATCCATACGATGTGGTATTTACAATCCCACTTTGTGTGATTTAGACTCTGATACTGATCCATAGAATCTCCTGTTCGTGTAACTTTGGCGGTTCACGTCAGGAGATTCTCTTTTATTCCCGTAACTGTCAAACTCTAGGAGTCACCCCAGCAAAGCTGGGGGTATACCGTATTAATTAGTTTGCCCTAAACGATCGCTTTCATCTAGATGTGAGAATATTACGTTTTTCAATTCCTTTTCAAAACTCACATTATCAATATCTTCAGAACATATGTTTTCAAGGAAATTTTGAGGTAGATATTTTACTTTTTCAGATAAACCATAATCAACTGAACTTGAAAGACTAACTGGTTCAGTCTTATACCCAGAATACCATTCCATACATGCTGTATAGGCTGATGCTCGATCATACGGTTTCTTTTTCAGAAATTTTGTTGGTCGTAAGAATGAGAAATCATCATAGTTATGCGAATTACCTATTAATCCAATAATATCCGTAATTGCACTCTTTCCATTTCCTTTATTCCCAATAATAGCAACAAGTTTACTATTTAGCTCGATACTAGGCATTGCATCAAACCATATTTCTTTCATTGATGAATCTATTTTTTTAATTTCAATTTTTTTTATATATCTTGTAGGATTTAGATCTAGTTTCTTTTTTGACGGAGGAACATCCCCAACAAAAACTCTATCCTTAAACTCATAAAGCACCTGACGTAATCCTTCAAAAGTTGTGTCGGCTTTAATCCATGTAAAACATTTTCCAATACGATCCTTTTCACTTGAGCCAATATTATAATGTGCGTCACTACAATCTAGTAAATTATGATTTACTTTTTGCTCTACTAGCTTTTCCTTCGCTTTATTATATGCAGCTATATTATTTGAGGAAATGAATACCAAATTTACTTTATTAATAATGTCTTTTTTTTCTGCAATACTGGATTCACCCCAAGGCAAAGAATCCCATTCCGTCTTTCCAATTGCAAGCAAAAAATCATTTTGCAAATACGTATTTGTTTCTAATAGCTTAATTATTTCATCTTCATCTAAATTCAAATTGCAGAATCCCTCAACTAAATCAGTTCCAAAGTTTTTTAATTCGTCACTTGGTATTGTTGCTTTAATCTGCTTTCCAAGATCTGCTAAACTATCAATGGTTATTGAAGCATTCCAAGTTACACCACTTAGTCCAGGAGAAAGTACGTACTTACTTTGCAAAGCATTTAAAAACTGATTTTGAATAATATCTGGTAATAAGCTATCAGAGAAAATTACATGAAAGTTAACTCTTTTAAATTCCTTATGTCCCGCGAATTTTTTTACTCGAAATTCGATAACAGGAAAAATTGTATCAATATTGTCTAGTCTTCCCGCTGCCTTATATGTTAGTATTTTCCTATATCCTTCTATAAACAAGTAGTCGTTTATTCCGAGTACTTTAATATCTTCCGGAAGATGCTCCAAATCATCAAGAAATGTATCCCATTTTTGTTCCATTGAAGAACCACTGAAATGATTTTCAATAGATTCTGGTGTATGAACATGCAAATCCCATTTGTGCCATTCAGACCCTTGTTGGTAGTTCATGTTTCCTTCTTATTTGATTATATGCGCCCGACGGCCGGAGGCCCGGGCGTGCTGGAGAACGTTATAGGAATTGCGCATAATATAGCAGCTAACTACTTATATATGAATATCGCATAAAAAGTTCCTTAAACAGAGCATAAGGAGCTTAGAAGGAGGGGAGAATTTATCCGGGTCTAAATCTTAAAGAAATTCATTCCATTAGCTATTTGAGCAAAGTTATTCTCAAAATATTCCGAGCGTGCACATGTAAGATGGGCTACTCATCCTGTGCCGAAACAACATGAACGAGTGGGCCCATCAGATAATTGGTTACAGTATATGTCCGTGGCAACAACCATGCAATCGAAATCGTAGACATATTGTTAATATCCAAAATATCTACTAGTGAAAATTTCCTTATGGTTGAGGCTTTTGCAAAAGTCAGACGACTTTTGCAAAAGCAACCAAAACCTTGCGCACGATTCGCAGCGCTTCATCCAAACACCAAGGAACGCGAGAAACTGCAAGAGGTCTTGCAAAACTAACCGAGTTTTGCAAGACCCTCGGTTACCAAAAAACTTAACAATAATTTTGATAAAGGCGTTTAGGAAAACTATATTATGGAAACTTCAATTTTTCCGCCAAAAACAAACGTATCCTGCATCCTTAAGAGATTTCTCAAACTTGGTCGCTTTGGCTATATCTGAAATGTGGAATAAAATGTCACAAATCAAGATACTGACCCGGCAATTGAATATAAGTCATCGCTTCGAAAAAGGGCTTAGCAGTGCGGCCCTTTCCCGATGCTTACATCAGTTGTTTAATTGCCGGGTCAGTAAATATCTCATGAATATATTTAGATCTATGTATCCATGTTTCAGTAAGACGACGCTCCCTATCTCGACAACTTGAACAAGGCCGATCCGTGCGGCGGAAGCTTCGCCGCCACGTTTCCATCGGCGCGTCCCAGGTCCCTGCGCTCCCAGAGGTCCCGGACCATACTTCTCGCCCTCGAGCCCCAGCTCGGCCCAGGTCGCGCGGACCTCGAGAGGGGATTCGCCGACGTTGAAGAGGGCGAGGTAGGTCGATCCTTCCGGCCCCTCCGAGCTCCAGACGATCGCCGGGCGCGAGCGGATGCCGATCGGGCGACCTTCGATGGCCATGGGCCTGGGCCTCGAGCCTCCTTGATCGACGGCTATGACCTCCGGGTTCGAGAGGAGCGAGAGCGTCCGCTCGTCGTTGTCGCGCATCTCGCCGCCCATCATCAGGGGCGAGCGGAATATCGACCAGAGGCTCATCATCGTTCGCTGCTCCTCGTTGGTGAAGCGCGATCGTCGGTCCGAGGCCCCGCTTTCCGTGGAGCGGATGCCGATATGGCCCAGGGGAAGCATATCGCAGTCGGGCCAATGCCCCTCCCCCACCAGCGGATACCAGCGCTCGCAGCGGTCGAACATGTCGAGGAGGAGCTCCCATTTGTCCCAGAAGTCGTCGGTCACCCGCCACATGTTGGCCCGCAGGGCGTAGTTGCCGGCGCAATCCAGCGGGGCGGGTCCGGGCGAAAGGCTCAGGACGATGGGCCGCCCGCAACGGTCTATGGCCCTGCGTATCAGGGCTATCTCGTCCTGGTGGGAGCCGTAGAGCCGCGAGGCGGCGATGTCGTCGACCTTGATGAAGTCCACGCCCCATCCGGCATAGAGGGCGAAGAGCGAATCGTAATAGGCCTGGGCCCCGTCGGCCTCGGGATCGACCCCATACATGTCGGTGTTCCACGGGCAGATCGAATTGGGATGCGCTATGTCGCGGGCGGTGGCAGTGGAACCGAGAATAGGCGCCCCGGCATGGACGGCCTGCCTGGGTACGCCGCGCATGATATGGATGCCGAACTTGAGCCCGAGGCCGTGCACGAAAGCCGCAAGGGGCTCGAAGCCCGCGCCGCCCCCGGCGGAGGGAAAGCGCTTCGCCGCGGGAACGAGGCGGGACCAGGCGTCCATCTCCAAAGGGACGTACTTGCGGTATTTCGAGGATTCGGCGCCGCTCTCGTACCACTGGATGTCGACGACGACGTACTCCCAACCGAAGGGACGCAGCTTGGCGGCCATGTACTCGGCATTGGCCCGCACCTCGTCCTCGAGGACGGCGGCTCCGTAGCAATCCCAGCTGTTCCAGCCCATGGGGGGCGTCGCCGCCCAGCTCGAATGACGCATGCTCATTGTCCTATCCTTTGACCGCCCCGACGGTCATGCCCTTGATGAAGTACTTCTGAAGAACCATGAAAAGAGCCGCTATGGGGACCACGGTCATGACGATGGCTCCCATGGCCGTTGTGTAATCCGTAGCCTGCTGGGAAAAGAGCGCCTGCATGGCCACGGTCAGGGTCTTGAGCCTGGCGCTGCTGACGAAGAGGCTCGCCATGAGGTAGTCGTTCCATACCTGGAAAGCCTGCAAGATCACGAGGGTGGCGAAGGCGGGCTTGAGCAGGGGCATGACGATGCTCCAATAGATGCGATAGATCGAGCATCCGTCCAGCCTCGCCGATTCCTCGAGCTCCACGGGTACGGTTCCCGCGAAGCTCGTCATGATGAAGACGCCGAAGGACATCCCGGTCGCTACGTACATCAGGATGACCCCGTAGGCTGTATTGGTGAGATGGAGGGTGAAGCCGATGATGTAGATCGACAGGAAGAGGGCCTGATAGGGGATCAGGATGCCGACGATGAAGTAGATGTAGGAGAACTTGAAGAAGCGGCCCTTGTTCCGGGCTATCGCCCAGGCCGCGGCGCCGGAGAGCACAGCCATTATCGCGACGGACACGACCGTGTAGAGGACCGTGTTCAGGAAGGTGCTGCCCATGGAGAGCCGATCGATAGCGCTTCGGTAGTTATCCCAGCTCGGCGCCTGCGGCAGGGCGAGGGGGCTGCTGAGATAGAGCTCTCTCTTGTTCTTGAAGGAATAGTCTATCACTATCAGCACGGGCAGGAGGAAGAGGGCCGCGACGACGGTCAAGAGCGCCTGGAGGCCGAAGGTCCCCGCCGTATACCTCTTTTCGACGAGGCCCTTGTCCTTTCGCTTTTTCACAGTTGTATCTCCCGCCGGCGAAGGACCGAAAGCTGGACGACGGCGATCGCCAGGAGCACAAGGATGAGCGTCATGGACAGGGCCGATCCATAGCCGTATTGCCTGCCCGAAATGGCGGTATTGTAGATCAGGTAGATGATAGAGGTCGATGCGAAGCCCGGGCCCCCGCCGGTCGAGGAGACGAGGAGGTCGTAGACCTTGAGGGAGCCGATCGAGATGCCGACGATGCAGATCGTGAAGGCGGGGGCGAGCATCGGGATCGTGATCCGGAAGAACTGCCTCGATCGCGACGCGCCGTCGACGCGGGCGGCCTCGTAGAGCTCGTTCGGGACGGATTGCAGGGCGGCCAGGTAGATCAGCATCCAATAGCCGATCCATTGCCAATTGTTTGCGACGAGGAAGCCGGAAAGCACCGTCTTGGGCGAGCCGAAGAGCCTCGGGTTGACCCCGAGACGCAGGTTCCCGGCGATAGTCGGGAGGACGTCGGAGTACATCCGGAGCCAGATGAAGCCGACGACGATGGAGCTGACGAGACAGGGCATGAAGAATATCGTCCGATATATTTTATTGCCCTTCAGCTTTCCGTCCAAGGCGACGGCCAACAGCAGGGCGAAGGCATTCTGGATGATCGTGTTCCAGAAGGCGAATTCGACGGTGAACCACCATGCGCCGCGAACATGGGGATCCTCGAAGATTCGGATGTAGTTCGACAGCCCGTTCCAAGGGATCTTGGGGGTAAAGCCGTTCCAGCTCGAGAACGAGTAATAGAGACTCAGAAACATCGGGACGAGGATGCCGATGCCGAAGATGAGCATTCCCGGCAGGACGAGGGTCGCGTACTGCAGCGTGGAGCCGCGCCCGAACGAAGATCTTCCCATGCGTGTATCTCCCGTTCGCGGAAATTCGGGGGCGCCGCAGTGCGACGCTGGGGCGCCGCAGTGCGGCGCCCCCGGCGAAACCAGGGTCGATGGATGCGGTATTACGGCTTGCTGTTCGCCTTTCTCGCGTCCGAGGCCTGGAGGGCCTGGTCGATGGTCTCCTGCCCCTGGAGCCAGGCCGCGATGTCCTTGGCGTTCTCGTCCTGGAATCCGCCCCAAACGAGCTGATTGTTGCCGGATCCTGCGTCGACGAGCTGGTTCTTGGCGACGTAGGCGTCGATGTCCTTCTGGCTGGGGTTCTTGAAGGTCGGACCGGCGCCCTTGACCATCGAGGCGGTCTTGGTCAGGTCGTAGATCTTCTGATCGAGGGTCTTGTCGCCAGTAATCACGTTGAAGACCTTGTCGACCGCGCTCATGTTCTTCGTGGTCTTGCTCACCATCAGCGTGATGTTCGGCTCGTAGATCAGCTTCGCGTTCCCGGTCTGATTCGGGAAGGGGAAGATCCCGAAGTCGAAGTCGGGATTCACGTCGAGGAAGTTCTGGATCGACCAGGAGCCGGATACCTTCATCGCGGCCTTGCCCTGGACCATGCGGGCATCGCATGCGGTCTGCTCGAGGGAGAAGGTCTCGTCCTTCCACGTGTTGTCGTAGATGAGCTTATTGTAGCCGTAGCAGGCCTTCATCTCGGGAGACCCGGCATAGCTCGCCTTGCCCGCCCGAAGCTGATCGCCCCAATCCGGGGTCTTATTGAATACATCGTTGATCGCGAACTGCATCGTGATGTTTCCGATGCTCCACAGATCCTTGAAGTGAGTGGCGAAGGGAGTCACGCCGAGGGTCTTGCATTTGTCGATGACTTTCTGGAGCTCCGCCTGGGTCTTCGGTATGGCTATATTGTTGTCTTTGAAGAACTTGCGGTTGTAATAGACGCCTTGATACAAGGCGTTGAACACGACTCCATAGGGCTTGCCTTTGTACGAGCCCGATGCCACGGCCGCAGGCAGCACATTCTTGAGGTAGGCCTTGCCGCTCAGGTCGGCGAGCACGCCCAGTCCGGCATAGGTAGCCACGTCCTGGCCCTTGCCGATCATGATGTCGGGCAGGCCCGACTGCATGTACTGCTGCATCTTGGGCTGGAAGGCGTCTCCCCAGCCGACGATCTCCCATTCGAGCTTGAGGTCGGGGTACTTGGCGGCCACGGCCTGGTCTATCAGCTTCTCGATCCCCGCGTCCGTCGTGGATTGGCCGTCCAGGATCTTGACCGTCGTGGCCGCTCCCTGCGCGAAGGCGCCGGGCAGCGCGAGGGCCATGGCCAAGGCCATGCCCGCCGCGAACGCTACGCTTCTTCTCTTCATATTCTTCGTCCTCCTTGTTTGGACTCTGCGTGCAGGGTAGGACGGTTCCCGGGAAAGCGGTTAGGACGAAACGGAACGAAACGCTAGGACAAAACCGAAAAATCGGAGGGAAGCTCAGCGGGGTCCGCTCAGGGCCCTGTCGCCGTCGGCGTGGTCGAGCACCGAGGAGAGGCTCGCCTTCCCCTGGAGCCACTCCCCGAGCCTGACGGCCATGTCCTGCTGGAAGGACCAGATCAGCTGCGTATTGCCTACGGTCACGTCCGCCACCCGGCCTTCTCGCCTGAATCGATCCACGTCCGATTGGAAGGGAAGCTGGACCTCGGAGCTCGCGTCCGTGAGCAGGGAGGAGCTGCGCGTGAAGCCGAATATCTCGGAAGCGAGGTCCCGGTTGCCGAAGATCAGCTCGAGGACCCGCGCCGCCTCGTCGGGATGAGCCGTCTTGGAACTCAGCATGAAGGTCATGTTGGGTTCGAACAGCAGCTTCGCGTCGCCACCGGAGTTCGGGAAGGGAAATACGCCCAGCCTCATGCCGGGGTTTACCGCGTTCACGGTCTGCAGGGTCCACGAGCCGGTCACGTACATCGCCGCCCGGCCGTTCGCGAAGCGCTCGTCGCATTCGGAGGAATCGATCGCGAGGGCGTCCGGCCAGGACTCGCGGAGGATATCCCGCAGTTCGAGGAGGCAATCGCGGTACTCCTTCGATCCGGAGAAGGAGACCTCGCCCGCGCGGAACCTGTCTCCCCAGTCGGGGACGCGATTGAAGACATCGCCCATCGCGAGTTGCATCACGACGTTTCCGGCGTACCAATTTTCACCGAATTCGGCCGCGAAGGGCGTAATCCCCGCGGCGCGGATCTTTCGGACCGCCGCCGCCAGCTCCTCGCGAGTCACGGGCGGGCTCAGGCCCAGGCGCGCGAACATGTCACGGTTATAGAACACCCCTTGATAGAAGGCGTTGTACGGAACGCCATAGGCCTCGCCGCCCGAGGATACCGAGCCGAGGGCCTCCTTCCGCGCGAATCGAAGCACGGAGGCGGGTATCGGCGCGAGATTGCCGGAGGGCAGATAGGTCGCGACGTCCTGGGCCTTGCCGATCATGATGTCGGGGACTTCTCCCGCGGCGAACTCCGCCTGCATCTGCGACTCGAATTTCTCGCCCCAGTCCACGCGCTCCCATTCCAGCTCGACCTGGGGGAGCTCGCGCTCGAGGACGTCGTCGATCATCCCCTCGATGCCGGGATCGGGCGTCGACTGCCCAGCCAGGACCGATAGGCGAACCTTGCGGGGGACGGTCGAGGCCGGACCCGAGTTCGACCCGCCATCGCCGAGGGCGCCGCGATCCGCGCCCTCGCCTTTCCGCGCGCAGGCCCCGAGCGATACGGAGAACGCCAACGAAGCGAGGACGAGGAGGCAAAGGGCGGGGCCGGCTCCCCTGCCCCCTCCGCCCGAAGCCGCGGCGAGCTTCATCGTCCGCCTCCCTGGAAAGAGGCCTTGTATTGGCTCGGACTCGATCCGGCGACCTTGCGAAAGACGCGATTGAAATAGGCGTATTCCCCGTATCCGACGAGATCGGCGATGTCCGTCAGGCTCTGGTCCCCCTGCCTGATGTATTCCTGGGCCCTCTCTATGCGCCTCTTGGCTATCGACAGCATTATGTTGCATCCGGTCACCTGCTTGAAGGCCTTCGAGAGGAAGGTCCGATCGGTATGGAGGAAGGCTGCCACCGACGTCAGCGAGATATCCTCGAAATAGTGCTCGTCGACGTAGTCCCTGGCGCGCCTGGCGACCCCGATCATGCCGTCGCTCGCGCCCGAGTCGACGCTTTCCCCGAAGGCCTCGTCGAGCAGCTGCTCGAGCGCGCTGCAGGCCTCGGGGATGTCCTCGCCGTCCAAGGCCATGCCCAGGTTCTCGGTCAAATTGTCCATCGCGAGCATCGAGGAGGGGGAGGAGGCCGGGCCCGGATCGGCTCGATGGTAGATCATGGCCGCCACGTACTCGGCCGTCTGCTTGGCCTCGATGAGGAGCCACCCGGCCTTCACGCAGCCTCGGAGGCCGATCTCCTCGAAAATGAGGTCGCGGGCCAGGCGCTTGTTCCTGGAGCCGAGGGCGAATTCCAGGCGCCTCTCGAGCTCGGGAGTCACGCGCCTCCGCACTTCCGGCTCGAAGGCGTCGGGGTCGGCGCGCGCGGCTCTGGCGCCGCCGAGACTCCTTCCCATGAGCGAGGCGCGAGCCTCGAGATAGGCTGATCGAAGCTTGTCGAAGGAATAGTAGGAGCGGCTCGCCGCCACGCTCGCCCTGAGGCCTGTGCGTTTTTCGAGCCTGTCGGGGAGCTCCCCGAGGAGCCGGGCGAGACCGGAGGGATCGATCTCGATCAGGAGGACGAACTCGTTCCGCGCGAAGAGATTGTGGAAGACGACCTGCTTCGATCCCCGCGCGATGGCGGAGAGGATCGCCTTGATCTCCCGGCCGCGTCGGGAAATCTCGGCCGAGGAGCTCCGTCCGTCGCCGCGAGAAGTCAACTTGGCGACGACGAGGGTGAAGGAAGCGAACTCGAGGTCCAGGTCGAGGATGGCGCCGCCCCGAGCGCGCTCGGCCCCGAGCTCGAAGTCTTCTTCGGAGATGGCCAAGCTCATTTCGCCGTCCCGAAGGATCGAGGTGGCCTCGAGGAGCCTCGCCCGGGAATCGGCGGCCTCGCGCTCCGTCTCGCGTTCGGAGCTCAGGGCGCCGAGGGCCTTTTCGAGGACGTCGGCGAGGGCCCCCCGCGTCACGGGCTTGAGCAGGTAGTCCAACGCCCCGTGCAGAAGGGCGTCGCGGACATAGGCGAAATCGCCGTAGCCGCTCAGGACGATGACCTGCAGGCCCGGATGGCTTTTCTTGACTCGCCTGATGAGCTCGTTCCCGTCCATGTGGGGCATGTCGATATCCGTTATCAGTATGTCCGGTTTCCCCGACTCGACCTTGCGCAGGGCGTCCTCGCCATCCTCGGCCGGCTCGGCGAGCTCGATCGAAAGCTCCTTCCAATCGACGAGGCCGACGAGGTTCTCGCGGACCCAGGGCTCGTCGTCCGCGATGAGGAGCTTGCACGCCGCCTGGCTCATGCCCGCGCTTCCTCCCCGCTCCTGGGTACCGCGAAGGAGACCCTGAAGCCCGCCCCGGGCTCGCTCTCGACGCTGACCCCATATCCCTCGCCGAAGAGCAGCTTGATCCTCGCGTCTATGTTCCGAAGCCCGATGGACGAGTCTTGCGCCAGGGCTTCGCCGGCCCCGCCCGAGAAGGAATCCTCGAGCTCGCGCGCGTCCATGCCGACGCCGTTGTCGACGACGGCGAGCTCGATCCGGCCCTCCCTGGCCCTACCCTCGACGACCACGCTCTTCTCCCCCCTCTTGTTCTTGAGCCCATGGAGGAGGGCATTCTCCACCAGGGGCTGGAGCGAGAGCCTCGGCACCTTCTCGGCGAGCAGGGCGGTATCGATGCGGATGTCGAGGCTGGCGGCGTGGCCCGAGCGGGCATTCATCACGTACATATAGTTCTTGACGTTGACGATCTCGCTCGCGACGGTGGCGAGATCGTCCTTCATGTCGATGCTGTAGCGGAAGATGTTCGAAAGGGCGCGGCAGAGGGCGCTTACCTCGTCGCAGCCCCGCGAGAGGGCGAGCCCGCTCATGGTGTCCAGGGAATTATAGAGGAAATGGGGATTGACCTGGGCCTGCAGGGCCTTGTATTCGGTCTGCCTGAGGAGGAGCTTGGCGTCGTACTCTTCGGCGATGAGGCTCTGGATCCTGTCTAGCATCTCGTTCACGGCCCTCCCGAGCTCGCCTATCTCGTCGGACTTGAGCCCTTCGAGCCTCAGCCCGGTTTCCCCGTCCCTGATGCGCTTCAGGCTCCTCGACATCCGCGTCAGGGGCCTCGTGAGGGACAGGGCGACGAGGGCCGCCGAAACCAGGGCGGCGACGACGACGAGAACGACGATCACCGCCAGATTGCGCGTCAACTCCCGCTGACTCTCCTCCAGCAGGTACTGCGGCGTCAGGGAATAGGCCGTAAGATCGTATTTCTCCTGGGGAATGTCGAAGAGCACGCTGCCTCTCGCGGAGTTCCCGCCCGGGTCCTTCCGGTCTCCCGCCGCGATCCCGCGGACCGACTCGTCGTAGTAGGCGACCTCCCTGCCGAAGGGCGAGCCGTAACGGAAGGCCGGCCTGTCGCCAGACGGCTGGAGCCACAGGACCTGGCCCCTCGAGAACACGTACTTCTCGACGATCCGCAGGAAGCCGCCCGAATCGACGTCGCAGACGATATAGCCTATCTTCGTCTTGATGTCGTTCCCGTAGATCTTGATCGCGAAGCGAATGACGTCTTTCTGCCGGCTTTCATTGTAATAGCTCGAGACGAGCATGACTCTTCGGTCGGAGCGGACGTAGGCGGAGACGAGGTCGGCGTTATAGGCCGCCCGATCCTCGTAGATATCCTCCGGATAGTTGAAGCGCGGGGTCGAGGCGCTCCGATAGGAGCTCACCAGGTCGTAGTCGGCGTCGTAGACGTATACGGCGTTGACCTCCTGGGCCGGGTCGAAGACCGAGACGGCCAGATCGTAGGCGATCCGGCGATACTTGGAGCGCAGCTCCCGCCTCGGTATGCCCCCGGCCAGGTCCCGGAGGAACTCGACGCGATTGTATACCTTGATGAGATCGTTCTCGTAGGACTTGATCCACATGTAGAGCTCGTCCTGCATGCTCTGGAGGAGGCGGCGGCTGGATTCGCGCTCGCGCTCGTAGAGCATCGAGGCCGCCGTGGATCGGAAGAACAGGGCCTGAAGGCAAAGGGCGAGGAGAGTGCAGGAGAGGCAGAGAGCGAGCACCTTGCTACGCATGCGCAGGGCGGGAAAGGCCGGCATGAAGGCAGTATACAGCGCGGATCGGGGGAAAGTCGCCCGTCCGCCCGATCGCCGGTGGCTTGACTCGGCTCCCTTTGAGGTTAAAATAATCGCAAGCATCGGAAAACTTCAATTGTCCACGACTTCATGCCACCCGGGGGAAAGCGATGAAACTACGCAATAAAATGGTACTGGAAACATGCGCGGTGACCTTCGTCATCTTCATAGCCCTGGGGGTCACCTTCGTCGCGACCGTCTCGAATTACATCAGGAGCAACATCGACCAGGATCTCGACAATACCATGAAGCTGACGCGGCAGCTCATCGACGCTTCCATGGAAAGCTCGATTCGAAGCTACCTCCGGGGCAACGCCGAGAAGGCGAAAGGCCTTATCGCGTATTACTTCGATCAGGTCGAAAAGGGGGCGCTGAGCCGGAGCGAGGCGATGGCGAGGCTGAAGGGAACGTACTATGGCTCCTACTTCGGCACGATAGGCGAAACGGGCTACCTCGTCGGACTCGACTCCCGGGGCATTGCCGTCCTCCATCCGAAACTCGAGGGCGCCGACGTCAGCGGGATCGACGTGATCAGGCAGGCGATGAAGATGAAGAACGGCTTCATCGAGTATCCATGGATGAATCCCGGGGAAACCGCCCCCCGCGAGAAGGTCGGGTACATGACCTATTTCGAGCCCTGGGACATCATCGTTTGGGCCACTTCGTACAAGGACGAATTCAAGGACATAATCGACATACGGGACATCGGGAAATATCTCCTCTCGATAAGAATAGGCAAGACCGGGTATCCCTACGTCCTCGACCCCAAGGGGACGATGCTCGTCCATCCCTCGCTCGAGAACCGCAACATGCTCGAGACTCCAGACGCCAGGGGCAAGTATATCTTCAAGGAAATCCTGGCGAAAAAGGACGGCAGGATCAACTATTATTGGGCGAACCCCGGCGAGACCAGTCCGAGGCAGAAATTCGCCATCTTCGAGTATCTGCCGGAATACGACGCCACCCTCGTGATTTCCTCGTATACCGAAGAATTCTACGGGGTCCTGACGCTGATATCGGGCATCTCGATTGCGGCTATCCTCGTAGCCCTCGGCATCTACGCCCTCCTCGTCTTCCTCGTCGCCTCCCGGATTACGAAGGCCCTGGGCGGCCTCTCCTCCTCCTTCGCCCTCATGTCGAGGGGAAACCTGAATCAAAGGATCTCCGACTCGTCGAACGACGAGCTCGGGGAAATAGCCCGGAATTTCAACGCCTTTACGCAGAACCTGAACGGATCGATCGAGAACCTCAAGAAGGTCGCCGCTAATTCGCGGGGGATAGGCTCGAGCCTCGCTTCCAACTCGAGCGAAGTCTCCGCGACCATCAACGAGATAACGGCCACCGTCAACGCGATGAACGACAAGATCGCCCTGCTTCACGACGAGATCGAGGCCTCAGGCCGAAGCGCGACCGACATCAGCCGCACGATCGACATCGTGGCTCGGCTCATCGCCGATCAATCGATCTCGGTCAGCGATTCGTCGGCCGCCGTCCAGCAGATGATCGCCGGCATCGCGGCGATGGAAAAGGCCACGGAAGGGAAGAAGGCCCTGGCTGACCAGCTCGCGGAAATGACCACCGCCGGCGAGCAGAACCTGAGGCTGACAGTCGACTCGATCCAGGAAATCTCCAAGTCGACGGAGCTGATCCTGGACCTGATCAACGTCATCAACGACGTCTCGAGCAAGACCAACCTCCTGGCCATGAACGCCGCGATCGAGGCCGCCCACGCCGGGGAGTACGGCCGCGGCTTCTCCGTAGTCGCCGACGAGATCCGGAAGCTGGCCGAAACCTCGTCGAGCAGTGCGAAATCCATCAGCTCCTCCCTTCACGTCATGGTCGCCGCCATACAGTCCACCTCCGTCCAGACCGGCACGATGAACGGTCTCATCGTCCGGATCCTCTCGGGCATCAAGGACGTCTCCTCCGGGATGAACGAGACCCTGGCCGGGCTTCGGGAGACCATGCTGGGCGGCAGGCAGATTACGGCCCAGGTTTCGAAGCTGGTCCAGGTGACTCAGGAGGTACGGGACGCGAGCGTCGGGATGAACGCGAGCGCGAGCGGGATCACGAGCTCGTCGGGCAGGATCAACGACCTGGCCATCCAATACCGGGACGGCATCTCCGAGATAGCCGCGGGCATGAACGAGATACTCAAATCCGCGGTCTCCCTTTCCGATATGAGCGCCGACAATTCCCAGGCGATCACGATCCTCGAGAGCGAGATCGGGAAGTTCGAGACGGAATAGGCCGCCCCATGCCGAAGAGCGAAGCCGAGCTCGTCTCGGTCGAGATGATCCGGGAAGGGGCCCGGCACAACGCCTTCACCGATCTCGCCCGATACCGCGGCCAATGGCTGTGCGCCTTCCGCGAAGGGGCCTCGCACGCCCTCTGCGCGGGCAGGATCCGCGTCCTCCGCTCGCCCGACGGCCACGCCTGGGAGAGCGCGGCCCTGATCGCGGAGCGCGGCATCGACCTGCGCGACCCCAAGCTCTCCATGGCCCCGAGAGGGGAACTCGAGCTCCTCATGGGCGGCAGCCCGGTACGGAAGGGCCGCTACGAGGGCCGAAGGCCGCGGGTCTGCCGGTCCTCCGACGGCCTTTCCTGGTCCCCTCCCCTCCCGATCGCCGAGGAGGGAGATTGGCTCTGGCGCGTCGATCGCGCCCGGGGGAGGAGCTACGGGATAAGCTATCGCCTGCCGAGCCAGAGCAGGTGGACCGTCGCCCTACTCGAGAGCGAGGACGGCCTCGCCTATCGCGAGTTGACCGAGCTCGGCATTCCGGGCAAGCCGAACGAGGCCACGCTGCGCTTTCGGGGACGGGAGGCCATCGCCCTCGTCCGCCGCGAGGGAGGCAATGGCAAAGCCTGGATCGGCACGAGCCTTCCCCCCTACCGATCATGGCGCTGGCGCGAGACCGGAGAGCGGCTAGGCGGGCCCAACTTCATAGTCCTCCCCGGGGGAAGCTTGGTAGCCGCGACCAGGATCTGGAGACGAGGGAAACCATCGGTCGCCGTCTGCTCGATGACCGATACATCCCTGCGCCCGATGCTCGAGCTCCCTTCCGGAGGGGACTGCGGCTATCCTGGGATGGTCTTTCATCGCGGCATCCTGTGGATCAGCTATTATTCGTCGCACAAGGGAAAGGCGCGGATTTACCTGGCGCGGGTGCGGCTCGCGAAGGTCCAGCGCACTCCAATTCGGAAAGATATCCATGACCTTTTTGGACGTTTCCAGAAGCTGGTCGAACCGATGTTCGTTTTCCTCGACCAATGCGTTTTCGGCGGAAGAGATGATCTCGTTCGCCATCGCGTGCAGACGCTGATGCGCCACATCGAGTTCCTTAAACATCTTCACAGACCTCACGGAGTCGGCGTCGTTCGACCCCATACATTTCCCCAAGTCGCATTTTGCATGATCGCCGAGGCTCTTGGCTTCGGCCGGAGTCGCCCGTCAAGGGCGAGTCTGGCCTTTATCACCCAAAGCAGATGCTGCACCATGAGCCGGGGAGTGTCGACGGTTTCCCGTTTGCTGCCGACGGAAACGAGTTCGTCGATTCTCTTCATGTCGTCGCGCATTCCTACGAGGTCCTTGGCTAGTTTGTAGATCCCTTCGCTGTCCGATTTGACGTTGGCTCCGATGCCTTCCACCACCGTCTTCATTCTCCCGGAAGCATCGCTGGCTTTCGTGTAGTCATCTGACGTACATCCTCCCAATGCTTGAATGAGAAACTAGCGATAATCCAGGTAGTCGACAACAATGCCGTGAAATGTCTGTTTGATTCACTCAAAGTAGGCCCTGGATTGGCTTATAATCGACTCCAGTATGAGTGAATAAATCCTCCTGGACCAGTGCTTTTTTATCTTTATTTAGCTTGATGTTGAAGTTTTATAGCCGGATACGACGCGTATCTAGTTAGATACGGGTCATTTTAGCCGGATACGAATCGTATCCGGCTAGATTTCATCCATATCCGGCTGGATACACGGCAAAGAATAGAGATTTTGCATCTATCGACCCTGCAAGGGGGATCCCATGCCGCTGATCGTGAGCGCGCAAAAAACACCTTGATCGGCAGGAACAGCGATTACCGCTTCCATACGAGTCATGGGGCTACGGTAAGCCATGACCAGCTCGTAAATATCATGTCCAAGGCGCGCACTACACTTACCGCGCCCGATATCGTCGCCTGCTTGAAGCTCCTGACCGAGACGGTCTCGGAGCTCGTAGCCGACGGCAATTTCGTCAAGACGGGGCTGGGCGATTTCTATCTCTGCGCCGTGGGTACCATCGACAATACCGACGAATCCTTCAGGCCTGGCAAGGGCCGTCAAGGGCACGGCGTACGGTTGCGCTTCAGGCCCGACCGATCGACGGAGGCCAGGATAGCCAGGACCGTTCGCGTCTTGCGCGACGATACGCGCTCTTCGCGACAGCCCAATATCGTCTGCATGGAAGCCGTCGGGAAGACGCCCGACGCGACCCTCGTCGCAGGCGATACGATTCGGCTTCGCGGCTATCGGCTCGCCTTCGATCCGGCCAACGAGGAAGCAGGGCGTATTCCTGAGCATGGGCACGCCGATCCCGCTCACGCGCTGCTCCGTCTACGCGAGCGTGGCTCCCCGCCTCGTAATTCTGCAGTTGCCGCCGAAACTGAAGCCGGGGACTATTCACTCATGATCCGGACCGCCACGGCGGCGGGCACCATGAAAGAGGGGTGGATGACGGAGCCGCTCTCGGTCCACTGTTCAATGTAAGCTGAAATTCCCGGAAAACGCCACGAGGTGTTCCCTGATTTCGCCACGGGAAATTCCCGGAAAAAATCAGGGGCAGTTGAGACGCTGCTCCCTTAGGATCCACAATCCCCGGTCGAAGGGCTAACAACGACAGGGGAGGATAAAGAGAGGTGCTCAACATGCCCCAGATCAACAGTATCAAGGAGATGGCCCGAGATGGGCAATCGGTGGCGGGAATAGCTCGAGAGCTGTCCGTCGATGAAAAGACGGTCAGGAAATACCTCGTGCAGGAAGATTTCTCGCCGCGACCGCCCAACGAGGCGGCTCGGGCATCGAAGCTCACCCGCATAAGAAGCTGATCGACACCTGGCTCGAGGAGGACCAAGGACGATGGCACAAGCAGCGCCATACGGCGAAGAGGATCCACGATCGGCTCAAAACCGAATCGCCGGGCTACGACGCGCGTACAACGCCGTCCAGCGCTACGTGAAGGACACTCTCCGCGCACAGCGGGCCCTGCGGGCGAGCCAGGAGCTGGTCTGGCACCCCGGCGAGTCACAGTGCGACTTTGGCGAGGCGGATTTCCGCGAGCGGGGGGAGTTGGTGCGCAAAAAGTACCTGACGCTCTCCTTCCCGCACAGCAACAACAGCCTCACGCAGGTTTTGGGCGGTAAAGACCACGGAGTGCGTATGCCAAGGAGAGAGAGAGAGAAAAATGAAAGAGAGAGAGAGAGAGAGAGAGAGAGAGAGAGAGAGAGAGAGAGAGAGAGAGAGAGAGAGAGAGAGAGAGGTGAAATGGTGAGACAGAGAGAGAGAGAGAGAGAGAGAGAGAGAGAGAGAGAGAGAGAGAGAGAGAGAGAGAGAGAGAGAGAGAGAGAGAGAGAGAGAGAGAGAGAGAGAGAGAGAGAGAGAGAGAGAGAGAGAGAGAGAGA
>CAVZVX010000172.1:0-7475 GCA_963778775.1 uncultured Spirochaetota bacterium
TGTACCAGAAGCTGGTAGAAGGACTTCTTAACCGACACCGTCACGCTCTTCTCGGCCTGCACCCTCGAGAGGAGGCTTTCCCGGTACTCAAGGGCAGCCTCCCCCATCGAGGCAGGATAGCTGGGGCTGAATATCTCCTGAATGCAGAAGCCCAGGCTGAGGTTCGGCCTCTCGGGAACGAAATACCAATTATAGCCGCTCGGAAGTACCGCCTCAAGAACCGGAATAGTCTGATTCAGCTCGAATATCGAAGCATAGACCGAGAGCCGCGGCAGGAAGCTGTCGAACGAAAACTCGCTCGCCCTTTCCTTTATGCGGCATTCGACCACCGCCGATCGGATGGAGAGGTTGTTCGCGAGAGCTGCCCGAACGGCTTCGTCCACGGTGAGCGAATCGGGCGCGGCTTCGCCGAAAGCGAGCGCTCGGAGAAGGACGATGGCCGATACCGCTATCAGCCTGGAGGATTGTCGTGCAGTACCATTACACATAGCGATTCATTCCGCAATAAACATGCCAAATGCATTATTTCCTTTTCAGAGATAACCTGGCAGTTTCCCTCCCACAACTTTATCGATTCAGACTGTCCGTTTTCGAACATGATTTGCCGATTCCGTACATTCCTGCCCCTTACGTTAGTTTGGGTACAATCACAACTAGCTTTATAGAAAACAATTACAAGTTCTGGCATGCTCCATGCATAGCTTACTGCGGGGAAATCCATGGGTATGGACAGAGTCATAGCAAAGAAGAAACTGCCTCTGGGCTGGATTATCGGCGGCAGCCTGATTTTCGGCTTGCTCTGCGTTTTCGCGTATCAGCTCACGATCGTCGACAGGAAGCCGATCCAAACGGTCAAGAAATCCGAGATCAGGATATCCACGGTAAAGCGTGGGGACTTCCAGGAGTATTTCCAGATCGACTGCTACGTAGCGCCGGCCAGGAGCATGTACATCGACTCCCAGGAACACGGGATAGTCCAAGCCGTCCATGCGGAGCAGGGAAACATCGTCAACAGAGGACAGGTCCTGATCACGCTGCAGAACGACGAGCTGGAATCCCAGCTCTTGCTGAAGGAAGCCTCCCTCCGGGACGAGACGCAGGACCAGGAGGGCAGCGGCATCAGGCTCGAGCAGCTCGAGAACCGCACTAAGGAGCAGCTTCTCGAGCTCGACCATCGGATCGAGGTGGCCTCGGACGATTGCGCGACCAAGAAGGCTCTCTTCGACGGCAAGGCCGTATCGCGAAGCGATCTTCAGAACGCGGAGAAGGAGCTGGAGTATCTGACCGCGAAGCGGGAGATACTCGTGAAATCCGGCGAATTGGACCTGGATCTGATGAAGCAGCAGGACGAGAAGATCACCAACGCCATCGAAAGATCGAAGATAGACCTGAGGAGGCTGAAGGAAAGGATCGGAAGCCTGACGGTGGTCTCCCCCGCCTTCGGCCAGATCGCGACCTTCAGCGCGTCGGTGGGCGAGATCAAGGAAGCCGGCGCCCGCATAGCCCAGCTCGACATCATGGATTCCATGAAATTGAAGGCGGAGATGGACGAGTACTATCTTCCCAAGCTCGCGGTCGGCAGCAAGGGGAGCCTCACCTACCCGGACGCCAAAGGCGAGGATGCCGCGTGCCCCGTGAGCATCTCCTGGATATCCCCCGACGTGAAGAATAATACTTTCGAGGTGGACTTTAAATTCGACGCGGCCCCGATGAGCGTCCGGATCGGCCAGCGCTTCCTCGTGCGCATGGAGCTCGGCGAGAAGCGCCCGGCGGTGATGCTGGAGCAGGGACCTTTCGTACAGACTTCGGGCGGCAGGTACGCCTACGTGGTCGACGCGTCGGGAGGCTCGGCGACGAAGAAGGACATCGTCGTCGGCCGCAGCAATCCCGATTACCTGGAGGTGGTGGACGGCCTTTCGCCGGGAGACAGGGTCGTCGTCTCGGATTACTCGGGCTTCAACGGCCTGCAGCGGATAAGCCTCAAATGAACAGGAGCGAAGGATGATAAAGACGACGAAGCTGAAGAAAGTGTTCCGGACCGAGGAAGTGGAGACCTACGCCCTGGACGACGTCTCGATCGACGTCGAGAAGGGCGAGTTCGTGTCGATCATGGGGCCGTCGGGCTGCGGGAAGTCCACCCTGATGAATCTGCTCGGCCTGCTCGACAGCCCGAGCGGGGGAGAGTACTCCCTCTTGGACGAGGAAGTCTCGGGCTACTCGGAGGCGAGGCGGGCCGAGCTCCGGCGCGGCAACATCGGCTTCGTCTTCCAGAGCTTCAACCTCGTGGACGAGCTGACGGTCTACGAGAACATCGAGCTGCCTCTGCTGTACATGCGGGTGCCGAAGTCCGAGCGGAAGGACAGGATCCGGTTCGTCATGGAGAAGATGAGTATCGGGCACCGCAAGAGCCACTTCCCGCAGCAGCTCTCCGGGGGGCAGCAGCAGCGCGTCGCCGTCGCGCGGGCGATCGTGGCCGGCCCGCGGCTCATCCTCGCCGACGAGCCCACCGGCAACCTCGATTCCCGGCACGGGGAAGAGGTGATGAACATCCTGCTTGACCTCAACCGCGAGGGAACGACGATCGTGATGGTGACGCACTCCTCCGAGTTCGCCGGATACTCGAGCCGGGTCATCCATCTCTTCGACGGCAAGGTGGTCTCCGAGGGCGCCGGAGCCTAGCATGTTCAAAAACTACGTCATCACCGCCCTTCGGAATATCAGGAAGAACCGACTCACTTCCTTCATCACCATCATGGGATTCGCGATAGGGATCTCCGGCGCGCTCCTGATCTTTCTGTACGCCCAAAACGAGTTCTCCTTCAACAAATTCCTGGCGGGCCACGAAAGAATCTACCGGCTCCTCGTGAAAGCCGCGTCGGTCGAAGGCAGGGAGTTCTTCTCCCCGAACCTCGACGCGCGGGTAAAGAATCCCCTCCTGTCGCTGAATCAGGGGATAGAGAATCTCACCCAGGTAAACCTGACCGACGCCCTCCTGGGCTACGACAACCATTTCTTCTTCGAGTCGAGCGAAATCTTCATCACCGATTCCTCCTTCCTGAAGATTTTCAACTATCCCCTCGTCTCCGGGGATCCAACGACCGCGCTCGAGAAGCCCATGTCCGTGGTCCTGACGGCCGAGAAGGCGCATAAATACTTCGGGAACGAGAATCCGATGGGAAAGACCTTGAGCTTTTCGGCCTATGACCTGGGAGACAAGGTACTTTACTTCACCGTAACCGGCGTCCTGGCGCCCTTGCCGGTGAATTCCACCCTGCGCTTCAGCTTCCTGATGAATTGCCCCATGGAAAAATACCTTGCCGACGTGTACCAATACTACAACAGCCAGCATGGGGCCAACGCGAATCCCATGAGCAACCCTCTGCTGGCCACGTTTTATATCAAGCTGAAGAGCAACGCCTTCTTGTACGGTTTCAGGCGCAGCCTGAGCCAAGTCCTCGACGAGATCCCCGCCAATGCCATGAGGTCCGTATACAAGAGCTTCCAGCTGAGCTGCGAAGCCCTGGACAAGGTCTACCTCTTCTCCCATTTCGACGCTCCTTCCGAGAAACGGGGAAATTTCCTCTTTATCCTCCTCCTCGCGGGGCTCGGCATCATCGTCATCGCCATCGCCTGCATCAACGTCGTCAACCTCACGACCGCGCGGGCCATGACGCGGGCCAAGGAGATAGGCATCCGCAAGGCCCTGGGAGCGTCCCGGACCGAGCTCCGGCTCCAATGCATCGTCGAGTCGGTCTGCCTGAGCTTCATATCCCTGTGGCTCGCCCTCGTCATCGTCGAGCTTCTGCTCCCCTTTTTCGGCCATCTCATCAACCGGGACCTGACCATCGACTACTTGAGCAACCCCGCCTACCTCGCGGCCGTCATCGGCGTGACCTTCATGGTCGGCCTCCTCTCGGCCCTCTATCCTGCGGTCTACCTCTCCTCCTTCAGCGTCGTGCACACGCTGAAGGGGCAGCGGACGCCCTCCTCGCGACGCTTCAGGGAAACCATGGTCGTCATCCAATTCGTCTTCTCGATCGGCATGTTCGTCGCGTCCTCGGCGGTCCTCAAGGAGTTCAAGGCGGAGAGGACCGCCGATATCGGGCAGGACTCCAGGGACATGGTCGTCGCGCGCCTCAATATCCTCCAGGTCGAGTCGAAATTCCCGGACCTGAAAAAGGCCATCGCGAGCGTCCCGGGAGTGGTCGGCGTCACCGCGACCTCCTTGGCGGCCTGGAAGGACGGGGAGTACGCGAAGGATTTCCCCTTGCGGATCGAGGGAACGGTCCGGTACTGCGACATCCTGGCCGTGGACCCGGATTACCTGAAGGTCCTGGGCGTGAGCCTCGCCCAGGGCAAAGAGTTCGATCCCGATTACGAGAATAACGGGTCGAATCAGCTCATCGTGAACGAGGCGGCGGCGCGGCAATTCGGCTTACGAGTAGACGGCTTCATCTGGCCGGACCCCGTCAGGGGGAGGATCATCGGAATCGCGAAGGACTTCAATTACCTGTTCCCGTCCCGGAGGGTGAAGCCGCTCATCCTGGTACCCAATTCTCCATTGCTGATCAACAACGTCTTCGGACCCAGCCCGGTTCACTACGACTATATCATCATCAAGCTGCAGGGCGGAGATCAGGCGAGAATCCTGCAAGGCATCAAGAGCATCTGGAACGACTTCAATTCCGGCTACGCGTTCGAGTATAGATACGTCGACGAAGAGATGAGAGGACAGCTGGACGACTACTATCATTCCTTCGAGGGCGTCCTGGACATCTCGACGATCCTCTCCTTCCTGCTCTCCGGACTCGGGCTCTTCGGCCTCGCGTCCTTCGAGGTGGAGCGGCGCACGAAGGAGGTCGGCGTGCGCAAGGCCCTCGGCGCCACTTCGACGCAGATCGTCCTGCATTTCCTCTTCGGCTTCTCCAAGCTGATCGCGCTGGCCAATGTCGTCGCCTGGCCGCTCGCCTTCGCCCTGATCCGCGCCGTCTTCGCCCTGATCCAATATCCTCGCGTCATCCCGATCGGGCCCATCGTTTTCCTCGAGGCCGGCCTGGCCTCGATGGCCGTGATGGTCGTGACGGTGGGGGCCCAGACCCTGCGTGCCGCCAGGGCGAATCCGGCGAACACTATACGGTACGAATAGACGGGTTTAGTATCGAACCATGGATGCGGCCAGGGTGCTGATCGTCGACGACGATCCCGACGTCCTCCTCGCGCTCAAGCTCCTGCTCAAAGGGAAGGGCCACTCCGTCCTCGGCCTCGCCGACCCGAGGAGCGCGGCGGCGGCCATGGGGAAGGAAAGTTTCGACGCGGTCTTCCTCGACATGAATTTCTCGAAGAACGCGATGGACGGGGAAGAGGGCCTGGGCTGGCTGAGGAGAATGCGCGAGAAGGATCCGGAGGCCATGGTCATACCGATCACCGCCTACGGCGACGTCGACCTGGCGGTGCGGGCGGGCCGGGAGGGGGCCGCGGACTTCATCCTCAAGCCCTGGAAGAACGAGAAGCTGCTCGGCACCCTCTCGATGGTCCTGGCGCTCCGTCGATCCAGGACCGAAGTCAGGCAGCTGCGATCCCAGCAGAGGCAGCTCCTCTCCGACATGGACCAGAGATCGGGGGAGATGGTCGGCGACAGCCCCGCGATGAGGGTCATCCTCGACCTCGTCCGCAAGGTGGCGGCCACCGACGCCAGCGTCCTGATCCTCGGCGAGAACGGCACGGGGAAGGAGCTGGTGGCCAGGTCCCTGCATCGACAGTCGAGCCGCTCGGACAAGGTCTTCATCGGCCTCGACATGGCCTCGATCCCCGAGAGCCTCTTCGAGAGCGAGCTGTTCGGGCACGAGAAGGGCTCCTTCACCGGCGCGAGGGAAAGCAGGATCGGCCGCTTCGAGACCGCGTCGGGCGGCACCCTCTTCCTCGACGAAATCGGCAACCTCTCCCTGCCTATGCAGGCGAAGCTCCTCCGGGCGATCGAGGCCCGGGAAATCACCCCCGTCGGATCGAACAGGCCGAGGCCAATCGACATCAGGCTCGTCTGCGCGACCAACATGCCTCTGTACGAGATGGTCGCGAGGAAGGAATTCCGCCAGGACCTGCTGTACCGGATCAATACGATCGAGGTCCCCCTTCCCCCGCTCCGCGAGAGGAGGGAGGACATCGCCCTCCTCGTCGACCATTTTTCCTCGCATTATTGCCGCAAGTACAAGATCGATCCCAAGAAGGCCTCGCCAGGGACCCTGGCGCGCCTCGAGGAATACGACTGGCCGGGCAACGTCAGGGAATTGAAGCATGCCATCGAGCGAGCCGTCATCATCGGCGACTCGAAGACCCTGCGGCCGGAGGATTTCTTCCTCGGCGGCCGGGGGCCGCCGGGCGTCCCGACCCAGGAGGGGAAAGCGCGAGACGGTGCCGAACTCGAATGCATCGAGAGATCCGCGATCCGCGGGAGCCTCGAGAGGAACTCGGGCAATATCAGCCGCGCGGCCCGGGAGCTGGGCTTGACACGGGCTTCGCTGTACAGAAGGATCCGGAAGCATGGGCTTCAGAAGCTTTAGGGCCCAGATCGCGGCCCGGACGATCCTGATCGCCGCCAATGCCCTGGCCTTCGCCTTTCTCCTGCGCGAGGCCCGCTATCCCATGACGACGGCGCTGGCGGGAGCCCTGTTCCTGGCGCAATGCTGGCTCCTGACGGCCGGCATCGAGAGGGCCAACGGAGCGCTGACCCTCTTCTTCAAGGCCCTGCGGAACGCCGATTACACCCAGGATTTCGTCTTCCCCCGGGGCTCTACCTTCGACGGCCTGAAGGCGGAATACGAAAGCGTGATGGATATCCTCCGGAGCCACAACCTGGACAGGGAGAGGCATTACCAGTACATACGCGCCGTCGCCGGAAGCATCGGCGTCGGCATACTCGTCTTCGACCAAGGAGGGGCCGTCGATCTCTGCAACGAGGCCTTCACGGCCATGCTCGGAATCAGCGCCCCGCGCAACATCCACGAGCTGGAGCGCTTCGACTCGGACTTGCCCCGTCAGTTGACGGAGATGAGGAACGGCGAAAAGGAATCCTTCAAGCTCGGCTCCGAGCGGGACCGGCTCCACGTGATAGTATCCGCGAGCGATTTCATCCTGCTCGGGGAAAAATTCAGACTCGTCACCCTCCAGGACATCAGGAGGGAGCTGGAGGAGAACGAGATCGACGCCTGGCAGAAAATGGCGAGGGTGCTGACTCACGAGATAATGAACTCGATCACCCCGATCTCCTCGCTGGCGTCCACGGCGAGCTCGATCCTCGCGAAGCTGTTCGAGGAAGGAGACCCGACGCGGAAGGCCTTGGATGCCGAGGAGGCCAGGGGAGACGCCCAGGCAGCCCTCCATTCCATCGAGAAGAGGAGCCGGGGCCTCCTATACTTCGTGGAAAGCTACCGTGAATTCCTCAGGCTGCCAAAACCCATCCTGCGCCCGGTCCCCTGCCG
>CAVZVX010000173.1:0-10259 GCA_963778775.1 uncultured Spirochaetota bacterium
ATGTAAAATATCATTCACCGGCCCCATCGGGTATCCGAAGAGCACGTTGAACAAAATGGCTATCGATGCCGCCGTGATGATGTTCGGCATATAGATCAGGATCTTATATACGCCTTGGCCTTTTATATTAAGGCGCCTATTCGTGAACCAGGCGGCAAGCAAAAAACCCAATATTATCTGCGGTATGAAGTTCATGACCCATATCAGCGCCGTCGTAGACAACGATTTTTGGAAAGACGGGTTTTCGATGATGGTTTTGAAATTATCAAAAGGATTCGCCAGGAAACGGAAATCGGCCTTGCCCATGCCGCGCAGGTCGGTAAACCCGATGATGACCGTATAAATCAGGGGCCACGCGGCGAAAACCGCGAAGGCCACCACGAACGGCAATGAAAAAATATAACCATATTTCGCGTAGCTTACGCTCTTGCGCTGCATAGGCCGGTAACCTCCAGTCGGATATAGAGCGTTTTCATTATGGTTATTTTATCGAAAAACGCAAAAAAAAGCAGCGTGGGCGGACAACATCCGCCCACGCCCTTCATTCAGATCACATCCCGGAGTCGATGTCGAGCTGATCCTTCACCTGCTGCTTGAAGTCGGTGATGGCCTGCTCACGGGACTTGTTGCCGGCAGTGTACTCGCGTACTTGACCGCGCCAGATGTTGTTGATGGTTTCATCGTACTGGGTCTTGTTCGCGCCGGTGGCGAACTTGCCCGCGGGAACGAACACGTCGAACATGTTCTGTCCGCCCAGGAACGGCAGCGTGCCGTTGGCGACCTTCATGACGGTACCGGAAGCGACGGTGTCCTTGGTGCCGCCGGGCCCGTTGAGGGTGCCATTCGCCCAGAAGGTCTGGAGACCGTTTTCGGAGCTGTCCAGGGTGATCCACTTGATGATGTCGCCGATGACTTTCTTGTACTTGGTGTTTTTGTTGGCGATTACCCACGTGCCGCCCCAGAAGAAGCCGAGGGGCGGTTCGCACACGGCCCAGTCCCCATAGGTGCCTTCGCCGGGCTTCTTGCCGCCGGAGTTGCCGGCCATGACATAGTTGATGAGCCATGCGGGTCCGAAGTAACCCAGTATCTTCTTCGGGCCGGCATCCTTCATGTCGGCAAACCAAGCGTCGGTCCAGTCCTGGGTGTCGTTGTCGTAGCCGTTGTCCTTGAGCTTCTTGGATAGATCCAGGAAAGCTTCGCGGTCTTTGTCGATGAAGAGCTTGCCATTGACGATCCAACCCTGCTTGGAGCCGCCTTCGACGGCGTGCCACATGTCTCCATCGCCGGATACGATGCCGTAGCCCTTGGCCTTCAACGCGGCAGCTGCCGCGAAGAACTTGTCCCATCCCGGTCCGACTTTCGTCTTGATCACCTTCGGATCATCGGTGCCCCAGACATCCTTCGCGATGGAGCGGCGATAAATGAACGCCCCGCCGGTGGCCTGATAGCCGAGCCCGACGAGCTGCTTCGATGCCGGGTTGGTGCCGATATCCACCGTGTATTGGGCGATGTCGGCTTTCTTCAGAAGGCCGGCCACGTCTATGCCGAGATCCTTGTAGGGAGCGGCGAATGACGCGGCGTCGCCCTGGGTGTACTTGAGCACGAACGCGGACTCCGCGCAGTACAGGTCGGGGGCGTTTTTGCCACCGCCCATCAAAGCCTGGTCGAGGGCGGGCTGGTAAGCGCCGTCCGTAGTGGCTATGATGGTGGTCTTGATGTCATAATCCGCGGCGAATTGCGGATTCAGCGCCTTGTACTTTTCGAGCATCTTGGGAACTTCGTCGGTGAAGCTCCAAAGATTGATCACTTTCTTCTGCGCGGACAGCGGCATCATGACGACGCTGAACAACGTCAGAAGAATGAGGCCAAGACTCCAATTTCGCTTCATGCAGAATCCTCCTTAACATAAGACAGATTACTTAAACCGGATTATTCAGCATAATCATGAAAAATCTCGCGCGAAATCGGACAAAACACGCATTCAGTACTAGGTGATTTTACCTAGAAATGGATTTGAACGGGATTTACGGCGAAGGGGCGCCGTTCGCCGACGTCGCGGATGAAAGCTTTTCCTTCTATGGCCGAGATTGCCCAAGCCTCGACCGGGGTATAGAATCCTCCACCATGACGAGCATTGTCGGATCTCACGAGATGGAGCGACGATAGCGATGCTTTCGAAGCGCCTTCAAGGTACGCTGGGCTACGCGAGGCCTCTCGGCCTCGCGCTGTCCAGGCCGAGCTTCCTCCGCTGCGCCCTGCGCTTGGCCGCGGAGGCCCTCCGTTCGTTCTTCCTCCCGCAATTCGAGAACGCCCTGCTGCGGCTCCGCCCGGTGATCAACGTCGACCATCCCCTGGACGCGGCCATTCCCTTCGATCCGAGCCGCGTCGAGAAGTACCTGGAATTCGTCCAGCTCTGGATGGCTACGTTCTACAGGCTTTGGCGCTTCTACGGCCGGGCGGCAAGACGAGACATTGTCGACTTCCTCGAGGCCATCAGGAGGCTGTACGCCGAGACGGGAAGCGTCTACAGGACCGTGCACACCACTACCACGAGGCCCGCGAAGAACTACAACCTGCGCTTCGCCGTCATCCACGCCGTCGATCCCCACCTCGACTGCGTCCCGAGCCTCCACGTGATCCTCGTGGTCGCGAACTGGCTCCTCGCCTCGGAGATCGTCGGTCGCCTGGGTACGCACCGGGCGCGGGGCTTCGACGCCGAGCAGGTCGAGCTTTGGACTCGCAGCCTTCGCGGCGAAGCCCTCGCGATCACGGAGAGCGTCCTCTTCGTCAAGCAGCACAGCGTCAACTGCGTCGGCGCCTCGCTCTATTACCTGAAGCGGCGCTTTCCCGCCTTCGGCGACGAGGAGGCCGAGGCCTTCGTCCGCGACCTCTTCGCCGCGGAATCCGCCGGTCTCGAAGCGGCCGCCGAAATTCGCCGCGTCATCCTCGAGGTCTGCTCGGTCATGGACCGGGCCTACGCCCTGAGACCGGGGCGGCTTTGGCGCGAGCCGATACTGGAGTTCATCCGAGGCTTCGCCTGCCGGGGCACCAAGCCGTCGCGAGTCGCAGTCCGCGCTCAGAGCCGCATCTGATAGCGCAAGGCGATCGAAGGATAGCCGAATCCCCCCGAGGACAGCTCGAAGTAGGGCAGGTCCACGAAATTGTAGTCGGCGAGCAGCTCGAGGTCGTCCTTCGCTCCCAGCCTGAAGTCGGGACCCAGGCCCAGCCGCGTATGGTTTCCGTAGGCGTAGCCCTGACGGCCGCCTTCGAGCAGAAGGTCGAATAGGAGACCGTATTCCACCGACAGCGCCACCGGGCTCGTTCGAAAGAGCGTATGCTCGTACTCGAGCCCGTAAACGAAGGCCTGAAGGGACATCGAGCCGGCTCCCTGCGGGAAAGCGTCGTATCCGAGCGCCAAGGAGAGCAAGGCGCTCATGGAGGGCTTGTCGAGGAGGAGGTAGCCGTAGCGCAGGCCCAGGACGAGTCCGCTCGCGGATCGCGGATTCAAGTCCGCGCTCGAGGCGATATAGCCATAACCGGCTTCGACGCCCAGGACCTTCCCGACGGACTGGCCGAAGAGGCTCGACGCGAACAGGAGCGAGGCGAGGGCCGGAATACGTAAATATTTCATTTATTGAATGTAAGCACTCGCGCATCGCCAGGCAAATGGGGAAGGTTCTCGCGAGCCTCGAGCGGGAGCATTACATCGGTTGCCTTCTCGCGTGGATTTAAATGGCGCTACAAGTATGATAGGGTGACAGCCCGAAGGAAAACCCGCGGGAAACGGAGACCTCATATTTGAGCTCAGCAGAAAGCGAAACGACTAGCGGAACAGCGGCGCTTCGGGCGGCCGGCGCGACGGTATTCCCGGTATTGATCGCGATCAGCGTCTCGCATCTTCTCAACGATTCCATGCAATCCATCATCCCAGCGATCTATCCCCTCATCAAAAGCAGTTTCCACCTGAACTTCGCCCAGATAGGACTCATCACCTTCACGAACCAGCTCACCGCCTCGCTCTTCCAGCCGGTCGTGGGCTCGATAACTGACCGAAAGCCCCAACCCTATTCCCTGGCCTGCGGCATGGTGTTCACCTTGGTCGGACTCGCCGCCCTATCCTTGGCGCAAAGCTTCGGCCTTCTTCTCCTCTCGGTCTGCTTCGTCGGTCTGGGCTCGTCGATCTTCCATCCCGAGGCTTCGCGCGTCGCCAACATGGCCTCGGGCGAGAGGCGCGGCCTCGCGCAGTCGGTCTTCCAGGTGGGGGGCAACGCGGGCTCGGCCCTGGGCCCCCTGCTCGCCGCCGCGATCGTCTCGGTCCGCGGAAGGTCGAGCGTCATCTGGTTCACCTTCCTCGCCCTCGTCGGAATCGCGGTGCTCGCGAGGGTCGGAAAGTGGTATTCGGGGACGATCGCGGCGAGGAAGAAGTCACGGGACGCGGTCTTCGACGACTACCGGCCCCCGCTTTCCCGCAACAGGGTCGTCGCCTCGGTGGTCATCCTCCTCGTCCTCATTTTCTCGAAGTACTTCTATTTGGCGGGAATGAACAGCTATTTCACCTTCTTCATGATCGACCGCTTCGCCCTGCCCGTGCGATCCGCCCAATTGCACCTCTTCGCGTTCCAGTTCGCCGTCGCCGCCGGCACCGTGATCGGAGGACCAGTAGGGGATCGATTCGGCCGGAAGTACGTCATCTGGATATCCATCCTGGGCGTGTCCCCCTTCACCTTGGCTCTTCCCTATGCGAATCTCCTCTGGACCACCATACTATCGGTTCTCATCGGCCTCGTGCTGGCCTCGGCCTTCTCGGCTATCCTCGTATACGCCCAGGAACTCCTCCCGGGCAGGCTGGGGCTGGTCTCCGGGCTCTTCTTCGGCTTCGCCTTCGGGATGGGCGGCATCGGCTCCGCGGTACTGGGCGGCATCGCCGACCGTAGCGGCATCCAGCACGTGTACCGCCTCTGCGCCTTCCTCCCCCTGATTGGCCTGATTACCGGCCTTCTCCCCGACATCGAGCAGAGACGGAGGCGGGCGTCGAAACTTGACAGTCGAGGGTAGCGGTGCCAATACTGAAAAGACGAGGACGATCCCCGATGCCCAAGGCAAGGTCACCCGAGCCGCCGACGGTCGGTCGGCCCTCGACGCGCTTAGCCGGCGACACATCGATCTGGTCCTCTTCGATTACCGTATGTCGGGCCTCGCCGAGGAAGAAACGGTGGCGCGGCTCAGGGGCTCAATCCCTATAGCCAGGTGATCCCGCAGACGGGTTAGGCTAGCGAGCAGCCGCCCCGGGAGCTCTTGCGGCGGCCATCCAGAAGGCCCAGCTCTACGCGATGGCTACGCTCGACTCCCTGACGGGCGCCTTCGCGCGCGGCTTTTTCGACAAGTGGTTCCTCCGCGAGCTCAGGTCGGCCTTTCGCTCCCGAGAGCACCTCTCCCTCCTCATCATGGTGGACGTGAACGAGATGAAGAAGATCAACGACACGGCGGGGCATCTCGCCGGGGATCAAGCCCTGATGACGGTAGGGAAAGCGCTGAGGCAGGCCACTCGCGCGACCGACATCGTCGGCCGCTACGGCGGGGACGAGTTCGCCCTCGCGCTGACCCAGTCCGACGCCGAGGGCGCGGTCGTCGTCGCCGGGCCCATCCTCCGGCTCCTCGAGGGCAAGTCGCTGCCCGGCGCCGAAAGCGATCTTCCCCTTTCGGTCAGCATCGGCCTCAGAACGCTCAGGATACCTGCCCGGGATCCGGAAAGAGCGCCGCGGTCAATCTCGCAGGCCTACTTCCAATCCATGGGGCAGAGGCTCATCGAGAAGGCCGACGAGGCGCTGTATCGCGCCAAGAAGGACAAGGAGAATCGCTCCCGCCAAGGGGAGCCGACGGAATGGCTTTGCCCGGACTCCGCGAGTCCGCCCGATCGCGCTTGACCCCCCTGATCGGCGGGAACTAGACTCGCCTGATGCTGCTCCTGACGAATCACATCGGATACCGGAGCGCCGGCCCGAAGAAAGCCGTATTGCAGGCCGAGGAAGGGCTCGACGCAGGGGCCTTCTCGGTGATCGAGGCGGTAAGCGGCCGCCCCGCCTTCTCCGGCCAGGCCGTCTACGTCGGGCCGGTCGCCTCGTGGCGGACGGGCAGCTATTGGCGCCTCGATTTCTCGCCCCTGCGCGGGGAAGGGCGATTCCGCATCGAGCTCGCGACTTCTGAGGGTCCCCTCCGTTCCGCCTACTTTGAGCTGCGCGAGAGGCTCATCGAGATGCGCATGATCTCGGGCGTGGGCTACTATTTCAAGGCGCAGCGCGATACGGGCGAATGGCAGGCTCAGGACCGCGGCCTCGATTTCGATAGGCCGCGGGCTGGCAGGGACGAGCGCTCGGCGGCTACGCGGGAGGGCGGCCTCCTGGATCTCCATGGGGGCTGGTTCGACGCGACCGGAGACTACGGCATTCACCTTTCCCATCTCTCGCACTCGAGCTTCTTCAATCCTCAGCAGGCCGCCTTCTCCGCCTACGCTTTTTTCAGGGTCTTCGAGCTCCTCGAGGATTCGGGCGGCGAGCAATACTCCATGATATCCCGGCGCCTGCTCGACGAGGGCACCTGGGGCGCGGACTTCCTCATGCGCATGCGCTCGCCCTCCGGCTCCTTCTACAGATCCATCGGCAGGGAAGGCGCCTTCGACATCGTGTCGCAGAAGAGGCGGATCGACTTCGAGTACCGCGGCTCGAGCTCCCAGTTCGGCGAAGCCTCCACGGCCGCCGAGGAGACCGTGACCGATCGCAGCTACGAAGTCTCTTTTCGCTCCGGCGGAGGCTTCGCGATAGCCTCCCTCGCGTCCGCCTCGAGGCATTACTACCCTGGCGCGGCCTTTTCGCGCGACGAGTATATCCGGGCCGCGAAGGCCGCCTACGCCCGCCTCGAGCGGGACAACGAGCTCTATGCCAACGATGGCCGATGGAACCTCCTCGACGAGTACTGCGCCCTCGCCGCCCTCGTCGAGCTCTACCGCGCCACCTTCGAGTATGGCTACCTCCTCGAGGCCCGCGGCATGGCCGCGCGGATGATGGGCCGTCTCGTCGACGCGGGCGAAGGCAGGGCCTATTGGGAGGCCGCTCCCGGCCGGCCCTTCCATCACGCCTCGGACGCCGGAATGCCCGTCTTCGTCCTCCTCTCCTACGCCGGGATCGAGAAGGATCCGCCACGCGCGGCCTCGGCCCTTGGTGCCTGCGAGAAGGCCATGCGATTCGAGCTCGCCGTGACGCGCGAGGTCGCCAACCCTTTCGGCTACGCGCGCTTCCAGTTCCGGGACGAGGACGACGGATCGATCAAGCGGCGCTTCTTCTTCCCCCACAACTCGCGGGCCAGGCCCTGGTGGCAGGGCGAGAACGCGCGCCTCGCCTCCCTCGCCTGCTCGGCGACCCTCCTCGCGTCGGCGGTCGCCGAGGAAAGCCTCGCGATGGAGCTGGGCAGGTACGCGACCGACCAGCTGGACTGGATCATGGGGCTCAACCCCTTCGACGCCTGCATGATAGAAGGCTACGGACGCAACAACATCCAATACTGCTTCGACGGCCGATTCGATTTCCTCAACGCGCCGGGCGGCATCTGCAACGGCATCACGGGCGGTCTCGAGGACGAGGAAGGCATCGAGTTCGTCGGGCCCGCCGAATGCGGGAACTCGAAAGCGGGAGTGACCGACAACTGGCGCTGGGCCGAGCAGTGGCTGCCCCACGCGTCCTGGTACCTCCTCGCCCTGTCCGCCCGCGTCCGCCGCTGGAGGAAAAGCGGGCGCCGGCTCCTATGGCGCAGGGGCATGAGTTTCGCCTATACTAAGTTCACGAGAATCCTACGGACTCGATCGGGCCATTCGACCATGCGTAAAACTCGTATCCGAGGATATTTTATGGTATATTTACGAACCAGGGAGGCATTATGAAGCGAGCCTTGTGTTTGACCGTCCTACTCGCGGCCCTTTCCGCCGGAGCCTTTGCGCAGAGTAACCTCGATTCAGTCATACAGCCTCTCAACGGGGACATAACCGCTCTCATGACGAGCATCGGGTCGGATATAGCTCCCCAGCTTCTCCAGGCCACTCTCGCCGGCGACATCGTGGGCGAGGCGGCCTTCGCCGGAGACTTCCCTCATGGCAGCATAACCCTGCCTGCCATCGGCGCCGACTTCGGCAACGGCATCGCTACCGTCCTGAACGACAGTTCCCATGCATGGAACTTCGTCTCCCCCATGCCGACCCTCATCCAGAACGCGGTCGGATCGAGCGATGCCTACAAGGCATCTCACCAGATCTTTCCCTATCCGAACCTGTCCTTCGGCGTTGGCTTCGGCATCGCCCAGGGTTTCGAACTCCTCGCCAGCGGGATCTATATCCCCCAGGCCCTTACGAGCCCCCTGTTCGGCTCCCTGTCTTCGGGCTCCACCATCTCGGGCGTGAACTTTTCCGCGACGAGCATCGTCGTCAAGCTCCGCAAGGTTCTCTTCTATGACCGGGGCGGCTTCCCGGCCATGTCCCTCGCTTTGGGCGGGGCCTATGGCAAGGTCGATCTCGGGGCCAGCGTCAACCTCGACCAGAATATCGGCGGCACCGAAAACCTCAACCTCGTGGGCCCGGCCACCTTCGATACGCAAGTCTATGGAGTAGGGCTCGAGTTCGCCATATCCAAGAGACTGCCGGTCATCACGCCCTTCGCGAACGTCGGCGTATGGTATCGGCACGCGATCGTCACCTCCGATATCAATATGAATGCCACGATATCCGACACATCCAATAGTACTTGACTCCGGTCTCGACCGCCATCACGTCCAATCCCACGGCAACCGATGACGGTGTCGACGCCAGGCTGGGGGGTGGACTGGAAATCCGGATCTTCGCCGTGATCCTCCATCTCTCCGCGAGCCTCGACATGGAGAATCCGCTGCTCAACATTCAGAGTCTTTCGCTTACCGGCATAGCGGCGAACGACTTAAGCCTCAGCGCCGGCTTGCGTTTCGAGTTCTAGCCTGCGACGCCCGTGTCCCGGCCAGCACGGGGTACGAATAATACGGGAAATAAAGAGGGGCTGCCGGGGAACATCGGCAGCCCCTCTTTTATTATGACTTTTTTATCTTTAGGAGCGGGAATGGGTATCACTACTAAGCCGTCCTGGCAGCCGACGACGAGTTCCAAGGCAGTCCCGGTATTATAGAAGACCAAATCGGTTACGCTGGTGGGAAGGGCGGTGAAGGAATAGAAGGGATAGCTCAGAATTGTCGAAGTGCCTCCCTTCAGCACGACGAGGCTTCCCTTGCCGTCGATATAGGCGACATAGGATGCGCCGCTATAGGTCGCGGCGGCGAGTTTTTGTATGGCCGTCGTAGAATTAGCCACAGGTAGGAGGGTGGGATTGGCTGGAGTGCCGCTAGAATCCAACGCGGTCGAATAAAGGCCGACATCGGTTCCCGCATAGAGGGTCGTCGGAGTCGGCGGACCATCGAGCGCAAGGGAGGTAATGGGTTCGCTCTTGCCGCCCAATCCCGCGATCAAGGCGTAGGGGCTGGCGCTCGTCAATTGGTTCTTGATCCAGGTAATGGGGTCGTTCCCGATCTGCTTCTGAACGCTTGCGTTGTAATAATAACTTCCGAGAGACGTCGCGATGTAACCATAACTGGCGCTGTTGTCGAACACGAATTTCGCTGCGTTGACGAACCTGCTCGGATCGGTGACGAGGTTCTTGAACGAAGACCCGTCCGGGCTGTTGAGGTAGGAGTTCAGGCTGGCGATGGTCCATGTCGAGCCCGCGGCCGTCGTGCTTGGCGTGTCCGAAAAAGCGACTCCGACATCGGAGCCGTGGTACGCTATTACCAGGTCGGGGTTCAGGTCGGACGAAGTCGCGTCGATCGTCGCGCCGAAGGCCACGGATGTCTTGACGCCCGAGGCCTGAGCCGTTGGGTGCCGTTCGTAGTATAGATGCCGAGCTGGTGTTGAGCCAGAGCTCCGGAGCGGAGCCTCCCAAGCCGTTCCACCATTCCCCTGCGGAGAGCGAATTTACCCAAGCGGCCGATACCGATACGGGCAGAGGAATTTGCGAAGCGCTGGGATCAATGATATAATTCCCGACAATCTCCCATAAACCCGCATTTACACCCCCATTGACGACGGCGGCATAGGCAGGCGTCGCGGATGGAGTTACCCATGTGAACACGCTCGCATTGGAAGCGACTGATAGATTCTCATCGGTATACACTCCAGAGGAGACGGTAAAGGAATCAGT
>CAVZVX010000174.1:0-4091 GCA_963778775.1 uncultured Spirochaetota bacterium
CCTCGAAGATGGCCCGGACCTGCATCTCGTAGATCTCGGGATAGCTCACCGCGATGCGGCAGCCGCGATGGCCGAGCATCGGGTTGAATTCGCCCAGGGCATCGATCCGCGCCTGGATCTCGGCCTTGGAAAGCTTCTTCGCGCTCTTGCGCGCCGCCATGTGCTGGGAGAAGGCCTCGAACTCGGCCGCGTTGTGCGGCAGGAACTCGTGCAGGGGGGCATCGAGCAGGCGTATCGTGACTTCCTTGCCGGCCATCACCTTGAAGAGGCCATAGAAATCGTCGCGCTGCATCGGCTTCAGCTTGTCGAGGGCCTTGATGCGCTCTTCCTTCGTGTCGGAGAGGATCATCTCGCGGATCACGTTGATGCGCTTCTCGTTGAAGAACATGTGCTCGGTGCGCACGAGGCCGATGCCCTCGGCTCCGAACAGGAGGGCGCGGGCGGCGTCGCGCGGGGTATCGGCGTTGGCCCTTACGTGGAAATGGGGCATCTGCTTCTTGGCGAGGGCGATGAAGTCCAGGAGCCCCGAATCCTTGGGATCGGGGGAGATGAGATCGGCCTTGCCGAGCCAAACCTGGGGCTCGCCGTAATAAGGCACGTTGATGGTGATGTAATCGCCCTCCTCGAAGGCGATCTCGCCTATCGTGGCCTTCTTGCCGCGGATCCTCATGTCGGTCTTGACGAGGGAGACCTTGCCGTACTGTCTCGCGACGACCGAGGCATGGGCCGAGTAGCCGCCCTCGGCGGTCAGCACCGCCGTAGAGTTCTCTATGGCCTTCACGTCCTCGGCGAAGGTCGAGGTCATGACGAGGACGAGGCGCTTGTCCTCGCTCTTCTGCTGCGCGTCGCGATAGGCCTCGAGGAGGGACGCGGTGCTGAAGTAGACGCGTCCGATGGCCGCTCCCGAGGCGCCGGCAATGCCGCCAGAGACGCCCGGCAGCTTCTTGACGGAGTTCAGGTCGACGATGTCGTGGAGAATCTCGTTGAGGCGGCCGGGCGCAATGCTGTTGACGACGTAATCCTCGTCCACCACCTTGCGCGCGCAGAGGTCGAGGGCGAGCCGAAGATCGGCCTGGGTGCTTTTGGAGACTACCTGGCGCTGCTCGATGAGCCAGAGCTTCTTGTTCTCCACCGTAAAGCGGATCTGGCGGATCTCGAGATGCTTGTCCTCGAGCTTGCGCGCGATCTTGTCCAGGTCCTTGAGATAGGCGGGATCGATCTTGTTGATGTCCTTGCCCGCCGCGCCGATCTCGTTGAAGCGCTCCTGATAGAACTCGCCCTGGAGCTTGACCTCGCCGGTAACGACATCGCGGGTGAAGAAGGCGCCCGAGGCCGAATCCTTGCCATAATTGCCATAGACCATCGGCTGGACGAGGATGGCCGTATCCCCGGCGTCCTGCTCGTCGAGCTTGATGAGGCGGGACACGCGCTTGAGCGCGATGTCCAGCTGCTTCTCGGCCCCGTCGAAGAAGCCCTCGGGGAGGAAGGGCGCGAACTCGTCCATGAAGGCGGAGGCCGCCCCCGCCTTGACCGCCTTATCCGACTTGAGGACCTTGGAGCAGCGCTCCGCGGCCTCGGCCGCCTTGGCCCCGTCCGCGTCGCGGCCCTCGAGCTCGGCGACCTTCTCTTCCACGGCGAGCATGCCGCGGACCAGGAACAGGACCTCGTGGGCGGCGAAGTTGTCGCCGACCCAGGAGGCGAAGCCCTCGACGGTATCGCGCGCGAGGCCGAAGTCGTGCAGGGTCGGGTAGTTGGAGACCGCCAGGTTGGGAGAGACCACGATCTTGAACAGGAGCGGGTTCTTGGAATCGCCCAAGCCCTTGCCGACGATGTCCTGGACCTTCTTGACGAAGGGCCTGATCGACTCGGAGACCTTCTGCTCTGAGAGGGTGGACGCGGCATCGGAGTCGATGACGAAGCCCGGCAATATGGGCAGGGCGAGCTCCGCGAACTCGTTGGCCTGGCGACCGCGCATCCCGAGCTTCTCCAGATCGAAATCCTTCTTGACTATTTCCTTCTGGCTGAAAAAATGAATGTTGTCTTTCATGGCCTTTACCTTTCCTTCCCGCTCGCGCTTTCAGAAAAGCGCCATGACGCTATTTACGGGGCCCTTCAGGAAGGCCTCGTACAGATGGCTCGCGCCCTGGGCGAGATAGCGCTGCAGCTTGGCGACGTCGGAAATGTCCTCGCCCGCTATCGCGAACTTGATGTTCGAGCCGTGCTTGACCTTGCCCCACTTGAAAAGGGCATTGATATCCATGATCCGCTCCCCGTCGTAGTAGACGAGGACCTGTAGACCGGGATGCTTGGTCGTATAGCTGGTGATGATCCTCTTCCAGGCCTCGACGTTGCCGTTATGGAAGAGCTCGTTGGTGACGAGCACGTTGTACATCGGGGTCATGCGGGCGCCGGGCTTGACCGCCTGCGCGGCGGCGACCGCCGCCTTGGGCGGCTCTACCTTGACCGGCTCGGGAGCAGCCTGCGCGATCGCGGCCGCCTTGACGGCGCCGGAGGCTGAGGGCCTTCCCCGCTTCGCGGGGGCCCGCTTGGCCGGACCGGCCGCCTTGAGCGCGGCCTTGGCTTTGGCGGCGGAGGCCTCGGACTTTGCTTCCTTGGCGGGCTTATACACGCAATCGCCCTTCAGGAATTCCGGCTTTATCTTCGGCTTGCGACCGGAGAAGAGATCGATCACCGCCTGGCAGGCCGCATCGAGGAGCTTCGCCTCTCCTTCCTTGGCGAAAAAGCCGGCATAGACCACGATCAGCTCGGAACGATTGAGGCGGTCTATCTGGGCGATCCGTTTCGCGTTCTTGGGATTGACGACCAGGGCTCCCAGATCGGGGTGGTGGTAGATGACGACGAGGTCGACCCCGTTCCATTTGACGGTCTCGTCGGCGATCGCCGATATATCGACGGCGGCACCGGGGAGATTGGCGGAGGCGGACGCATAATGATATTTCTGGCCGAGCACCATGGACGCCACGGGACGGACATCGTCCTTATCGAGGGCCTTTTCCTCGATGAGCTCGTCCACGATATCCGCGAGGTTCTCCTTATCGGCGACGCGGTCGACTATGGAAACGACTGTCTTGATATGGCGCACGGAGGCATTGAAGCCCTCCCTCTCGGCTAGGCCCTCGAACTGGCTTACGAGGCTTTTCATTGACATGATTCCTCCTAGGAACGAGGGGCCGCCCAACCGCAATTGGTAGGACGGCCCCCGGACATGCATTAGTAATTTTCGACCGGCCGCCGCCCGTACGGCACGGACCGGGTCACAGGCTGCCTGCGAAGCATAAGTTAAAGCTGCCTAAGACCGCCATCCTCGTTCTTGCTGGGGCGGCCGCGCCTACCGGCGGGCTTCTCGGACTTTCCCGAGCCCCGCTTGCCGGCGTCCACTACCCCCTTGGGCTTGGGACCGCGCTTGCCCGGCATCTTGACGCTGACGGGAGACGGCTCGATCGACTCTGCGATGGCGGGGGCCACGTCGCCCGTGTTGAGCATCGCGAGATAATCGGCGCCCGCTCCGGGGCCGCCTCCCTCCTCCTCGCCCTCAGTCGGCGAGAAGGATTGGGCGATGTCCTCGCGCACCGTGGAGCGGCGGCGGGAGAAGGAGGCGAAGGCGGCATCCTGGAAGCCCTTGGACACGCCATGGAGGAACTCGTTGAGCACGTTGGCCATGCCGTCGAGCGTGGCTTTCTTCCTCTTGATGGAGCAGATGTCCACGTCGAGGAGGAGGCCGGGCTGGATGTGGTAGGGGTTGATCATGTAGTCGAAGCGATCGAATTCCTTCTGGAGGAAGGTGAGGCGCTCCTCTACGACCCGCCGCTGGATCGGATACTGATAGGAATACATGCTCTTGAGCTTATCGCGCATGAGGATGAGCCTGTTCTTGATCTTGTCCTTCTCGTAGAGGTAGCTGCGGTTCATCTTCTCGACTTCGGTCTCGGCCGGCTTCACGAAGGAAATCTCGTCCCAGACCTTGGCGATATCCTCGTACACCGGCTCGCCGGTCTTGGACTTGATCCTGACACGGATCTTGCGCCGGTAGAGCCCGGCGAGATCGTCGAAGTCCGTGATGCGCTTGAGGA
>CAVZVX010000175.1:0-36559 GCA_963778775.1 uncultured Spirochaetota bacterium
CAAATACCCATTAAATTTGCCTCAGATAAATATACTGAAAACGGGACAAATTAGTACTTTTTGTTATTACTTATTATTTTGGGCTAAAGCGCAGGTTTACTGTTTGTTACCAACCCCCAACCTAAAGGTCAGGGTAATTCAAAATGTACAAATTTATCCCATTCGCAGTATGACTTTAACTTTTCGCTATAACTTATAAAACGGTAATTTTTACTGCGGGAAAACATTCAGTCTCGTATTGCTTGTTGTCGAGGACTTCGAGAGATGCGATGCGGTCGAGGGGTAACAGGCGAATGGCCCCATGCTGGGGAAGACTTGCGAAGAGAAAGTAGGCGCCCGAATCTTCAACCAAGCGAAGCGGGTGAATGACGTAAAGGCGGGAATCTGGCGGCTCGAATGAGCGATAACGGATAGCACAGGCTTTGTGGCCGAGTATCGCCGAGCGGATCGAAGAAAGCAGCCGTCCCTCACCCTCGGCAGCAATGGGCTTTGAATTCGTCGAGTCGGGGTTTGGGTTCTGCTGGATGATCGGGTCGATCTTCTTGCGAAGCGAGGCCAGTGCCGCGTTGATATCAGGATCTGGGAATGCGCCGGGACGGTCAAGAAGGAGCTGAAGGTAGAGGGCTTCCTGTGGGGTAAACGAGAAGCCTGGCAGCGAGATATTGGGGAGGCGCTGAACGAAGGTGTCCAGGAGGCGATAGGTCTTCTTGCCGTTGAACTCTGATTTTTCGGAGACGAGAGGAAAGCCGAGGCCTTCAAGGGCTTCGAGGAGCCGGAAGACGGTACGGCGTGAGACCTCGAGGCGCTCCATGAGGGCCTTGATCGTCGTCCCCGCGGGCTGCGACAGGAGTGTAATGGCATTAAGCATCTTCACGAGGTTTGCGTAGGGATTTGATGCCATAACTCGACTCCGAGGACAGGGCAGTACCGGGAATACAGAAAGCGGTGCTGCCCTTGGAAAGGTGTCTAGGACTTCTTGAAGGCCTGGCGGGCGTTGGCGATGATCGTCATGCCGCCATTGACGACGAGACCGAGCACGAAGCCGATGAGGAGGAGCGTGCCGGGACCGTTGGAGAACATAGAGATAAAGCCGATCACCATGAGCACCAAGGAAATGATTCCAATGACGAGGTAGACGGTCTTGTAGGCGGGGCCCATAGCGACGACAGCGGCCCAGTTACGGGCGCGTCCTTGCCGGGCGATTTCTTGTTCAATTGGACTTTGCATAGAAGAACCTCCGGTAATTATGAATAGAGTCGTAAACACCTAACGTGCAGGATTGTAGTTGTTGGGAGTGCTAAAACACGGCGCATTGATGAACGAATATCGTATGTGTAAGTTGATTCTGAGAGACCTCAGCGAGAGATGTCGTAGTGGTCGTCGTGCTCGAAGTCAGTCGCGCTGGCGGGAAGGCAGAAGTACAGGCGGATGAGGTCAGCATGGTGGGGTTGAAGCCAGGAGCCGATGTAGACCTTGAAGCGGCTCGATGGGATGTGGAAGGAAACGCGACCACGAGGGACAGCGGAGTAGTCGTCGCGAAGGACGCGGGAGAGGCCAACAGTCCGAAGGAAGCCTTCGCGATCGAGATGTTCCCAATGATCGAAATGAGAAGTCGGGAAGATGCGATAGTCGCCGTAGAGCTCGCCTTCGGCAACGGGGAGCGAGGAGCTGCAGAGAATGCCGGAGAGGTCGGGTGTAAACCAAAAGATGGCCACCTGGGGGACGGCCGGGAGAGCATCGAAGCTGGATGCGTTGGGCATAATGGGCCTCCGGGGGATAGGCGACGACAGCGTACAGGGGCGACGGGACGACTACGTGCGGGAATGGAAAGCCTGAAAACATTTGAACGGTTGCCGTAGAGGCCGTCTGAAATCCATCTGGGGTGCTTGAACTGTCAGCAGAATGTGCGAGTCAGGAATGCGCGCGAAGATGCGATGTCCATGGAGAGCCTGCGAGACAAGAAAGCGGGCCGTCTGGGGTGCTTGAACTAGGTGAAAGTGGCGAGGTGGCAGGTCAAACAGGCCCAATATATGGTGTTGTGTCGTCGATAGATTGGCTAGCAGGTACAATATGTAGTGTCCCTATAGCTTTACTTGGTGGGTGGCCGAGGTGGTAAAGAGGATCGCAAGGCGGCCCCGTCGGATGAGCGAAGCGGGCGAGGAGGACAGGGGACGGGGCCGTCTCGACTGTTTGAAAACTGGGAACGGAGGTTAAGGTCCGCAGGTAGAACCTACGGATCGACGTCTAGGCGGGCCAAGTCGCGCCAATAGGAGAGAGCCGGTGTTGTCGAAGAGAGCTCGGCAACTACGGCGACCTCGATCCTGTTGTGATTGGCGGCCTCGGTAGCACGGGCGGCAGTGATGGCGGAGGCTAGAGAGCCGAGGTGATCCTGGAGCCAAGAGCCGCTGACGAGGGGACCGGACTGTCTCGGCGATGTTGATTAGGCTGAACTTCATAGCGAGGTCCTTCGGCTTGTTCTTGGCGAGTGAGCCAGTCCTGGAGGTAGCGATCGAAGGCGGCGTGGTGGGCCTGGGAGACGAGGACGGGGAAACGCCAACCGGAACGACGTTCACGCGCGAGCTCGTCGGCGCGGCCACTAAGGGAGGCCCATTCGGCAAGGCGGGCGGAGAGCCAGGAGGAGTAGGTCTCGTCGGGCTGGTGGCAGGCTTGGAAGACTTCATAGCGAGTCATGGTGGGTCCTTCGGAGGAAAGATGGGAGTCGCGAGGGTTCTGAAAACATTTGAACACTGTAGGAGAAGTAGGTTGTGCCGGGTCGGCTGAAAGCATCTGAAGCGTTTGAACTGGGGAAACATGGCCGTCTGGGGGACAATGCGGAGGCCGTCTGAAAGCCATCTGACGTGCTTGAACTTGGGAAACCAGGTTGAAAGCTGACAATGGCGGTCGAACTGGCCGTCAGAATTGGTCGATGTGCCTTCAAAGTGGCCTGTAGCAAGTACAAGATAGGTACACGCCATATCTTTTCTTGATCGATAGGTGTCGCGGTGTCTGTGGATCCATCTTACCCGGTTATAGGCCAACTATTCTAACGACCTTGGTGGCAAGAACTATTAGCCCATGAATTGAGTCCAGGCGGGCAACCTGCGCCAATAGGAGAGGACTGAAAACGTTCGAGACCAAGTATCGAAGACGAGAATGGCCGCATCCACGATTGAGTGGAGCGGCCATCCTGTGCTCGACAAGGGATATGAATTGCGACTGTCAGTCTTCATCGAGGAGCATTACCGTGATGCACGGGGGAGCCGTCGTCGCCGGGGCCACAGATGGCCTTGAGTTCGATAGGGACCGGGGTAGAGCCGGGGGACATCAAGAAGAGGACCTTGAAGAGGATGGTGTCGGTGTTGCGGGCCTTGGCGATCGCGAAGCGGAGGACGAATAAGAGATCCCACAGGCGACCTTGGATAGACTGGCCCTCGGCGACGAGGTCGAGCGCGGGGACGATGTAGGAATGGTAGAGCGTCTCGGTCAGCGCGACGGGGAATACATAGCCAGCCTCTCGCGCGAGGTCGGAGGCATCGACGAGAACGCCATCGGCGAGGGCTTGGGCGCGCGTGTAGGCGTAAATGACTGGGCCGAACGGGGAAGACTCAGAATCCGAAGCATCGGCGGCCTCCTCAGGTATGAGCTTTGAAGTAGAGCGGGCTTCGGTTCGATGTGCTCCGCGACTACGCAAAGGTGGAAGGTGCCGGTAGCGGCCGTGGCATCGACGTCCTGCGCGATGCGACCCACGATACGCAAGGTTGAGCCCTTGGTGAGGATCTGCGAGCAGCGGAGCGCGAGGCGCCCGTAGACGACGATGGGGACCGAGGGGGCGTCGGGCTCGGAGGCAATCGTGAAGGTGCACTTGGCGGGGGCATCCGCGGTGGACGGGGAGGCGAGGATTGGGTCGTCGAGTAGGGAACCTTCGAAAAGGACACTGTTTAAGAGTCGCATAATGTCTCCTTAGGCCCGAGGTTTGAGGTAGAGGGAGTCGCGGCCAAGCTCGGCCTCGACGCCGGGCACGGCCTCGCCCTCGCTGAAGATGAGCGAGCGGACGTCAGAGAGAGCAGATCGTCTTCTTGGTGATGATGGCGCTGGGATGATTGGATCTCCAGGTAGGCCATGGCCACCGCCTCATCAAGGACAGAGACGTGATCGGGAGCTTTTCGCAGGCTGGCCGAGGCCGTAGGAAGGTGGAGAGTCGGGAGCGGGAATGGCTGCGGGAAAGCTCGGCCTCGACGTAGGGCTTTAGGAGCATGGAAAGGTAGGCCGACGTGTCCTCGTCTGCCTTGCATGAATCGGAAAGCCATTGGTCGATCTTGGACTTATAGCGGCTGGCCAGCTCGGCCCTTTCGGCGATGCGGGCCTGCGCCGCGAGGACCCTAGCGGCCGCCCATGAGGCTGTAGAGATGTCAGTGATCGTGAACGGCGCGGCTGCCTGGGCCTCCGTACCTTCGGCGGGCGGGGTAGTAGGGATGGAGATGTCGGTGAAGAGGAGGTCAGCGAGGGCGGGCGCGGAGTCGCTAGCCTGCGCTAGCGCGGCCTCGGAGGTGGGGGAGAATCAGCGAGAGGATCGAGCGGTAGAGGGCTGAGGGCGGGCGGGGAAGCGTCGGCAAACGGGTCGGGCGAAGCCTGACGGGCGGGCCGTTCGAGGGTGACGGTAGAGGACATAATGGGCCTCCTTGGGAATGGAAATGACGTGTAGGCTTGCGGCCGGGATCACGCCTGCCAAAGGCTGGAGAGACGCGTTAGCCGCTACAGCAATAAGTAGAAGCCGAGGCCACCGAGTAGCACGCGAGAGAAAGCTAGGCGATCGAGGAATGGGTCAGAATTGGGAACTGCGTAGCGGGCGAGTGCTATCGAGGCGGCGAGTAGGATAACATCTGAGCTGAGAGTTGCATTCCATCTCGGGCGATAAATGGGCCTGGAAGGCCCTATAGCGGCCCTAGAGCGAATTATCTGAAGGGTCCCTGTCCCTTTACTTAATCAAGAACGCAAGGGGAAACGAGGGAAGCGCGCACAAAGACGGGTAGGGAGGATGCGGGGCCTGCCGAAGGGCGGGGCCGGGCCGGAAGCTTAAGCCTCAAGCTTGAACGGTAGAGGGAAGTGGAATACCGAGGTCGTTGACTGCGGCGATGAGGATGATGTCATCGAAGACGGCGATGACGGCCTCGCCAGGATTGGAGGCTAAGTAGGTATTAGCGGCGTCGCGAGTAACGAAGAGGGCGGTAACCTTGTGATAGCGGCCGAGGCCACCTTGGACGAGCAAAACCTCGTTAAGGTTGAGCGACATGGAACTTCCGGGATTGGCAGCGCGAGACAGTATCTAGAAGTTAGGCGGTATTGGAAATGCATAGATAGATATATGAAGTAACGGTATGGATAGATGGATGGATATTATATCTATATTCCCGGTGGAGGAATTAATGAGTAAATACTCATTGCGAGAAGACGGCCCTCAATCGAACAATAAACACACAGAGTAAAAAAAATTCGAATTATGAAGAGGGACAAAGATATCAGGTGATCAATCAGGGCGGGGAGGTTCGAGGAGCCCGTGCTCCACGAAGCTGTAGTAGCCGTCTTTGGAAATAATAACGTGATCAAGCAATGCAATTCCGAGAACCTCCGATGCCTGCCTGAGCCGATCCGTTATGTCCTTGTCCTCAACCGATGGATCGAGTCTTCCTGAAGGATGGTTATGACTAATGATGATCGCGCATGCATTCTGGATTATTGCCGGATAGAAAACCTCTCTTGGATGTACAACAGTTCGGTTGACCAACCCGATTGATATCAGGTTGGCCTTGATCACTTGGTGTGCTCCATCCAAGGTCAATACCACAAACCTTTCGGTCCGAGCAGTCGAATAGCGCTTGAGGACAGTGAAAATGTCAGAGGGGCAAGAGACCCGATAGGGTGTACGGCTTGAACGAACGCTGAGGATATCGTACTGCATGTGTTGGCTCCTGCAATAATAATAGGAGCCAGGCATTTGATAATGAAATCGATTGAATCGTATCGACTGAAAACATTTGGATGAAAGCCTGTGGTAACGATCTATTACTGAAGATCGAAGAAAGTAGAAGCCCCAGAGCTATGCGCCGGGGCTTCTACGTGATTAAGCCACGAGGTCAAGCGGAATGATATCGCTGTCGGGAGAATCCTCTTCAAGGGACTCCCCTCCATAAGAGCGAAACGGATTGCTCTGGGCGACTGAAACTGGCTTATCGGAAGGTAGGCCGATTGCGCCGGTCTTCTGCGCGTTGTCATTAGGGAACGCATATAGCATGATCCCTCCTATATTCCTCGTGGTAACAGCCGTAGGGCTGTACCCCTATAGGCTACCGGGAGGGAGCGATCCCTCCCGGTGTTCACGATCAGGCAGCCAGTAGGTCGGGGCTCTCCCCGCCATCAGGCAAGAGTCCAGTTGACTCTTGGCCTGAAGACGTGGGGGCATCGGTACTGGCGACGTCGGTGGCGATAGCCTCCGCCGAGGATACTGGCACCGATGGCTCGATAGTCAACTGCACCTCCAGCGCCTGCTCGGCCTCGGCCAGAAGTGTTGCCACTTGAGCCCGTTCCGATTCCTTGAGAATCTCGATCACCTTGACAGCGCGGCCCTGGGCGATGAGGTTGTTCACCTCGGCGAGAAGCTCGACTACGAGAGCCTCCTTCTTCGCCGAAAGTCTACGAAGAGAGCCGTGTTCATCGTAGTGGGGGTCCTTTGCGTACTCCGCGAACTCACGGCTGGAGAGGGTGCTGAGCCGGGTTCGGATCAGCTCGACTTGCGACCTGTGATTGGCCATGGCCTGGTCGAGATAGCGTAGCGAGTAGAAGCATACGTCAGTATCAAAGCCCGTCTGCCCCTCGAGGAAGCATGGAAAGCGAAGGAGATTGCGGCCGATCCGGAGAAGATCGCGGAGCTCTTCCCCGATCCCAAGAACCTCGCGGGCGTATAGCGCGAAGGAGTTGTGCTTGTTGTGCCACCTTGGGTAGAAGAAAGGCTCGTCCCTGAGACGCGCGACGAGGATGGCGAGAGTACGCCGATTAGCGGCCATACCCGCAAAGCTCTTCCTGATGTAGTCCTCGATGTCGAGGGCCACTCGGCTCTTCAGGATGCCGTCTTCCGCGCTGAGCACGTTCTCTTCGCGGAAATGCAGTCGGTTGGCCTCGTCAATAGAGGTTCGCCACTCGGCGAGCCTGGACTGGACGCTGGCAAGAGCATCCGGAAGGGTTGAGGAGAGAACGAGGGGGATCCCGCCACGCGCAATGATCCTGCGAAGGTCGAGATCGAATGGACTCCTTGGGCCTTGCTCCAGGAGCGACGGGATGCCACAGCGAGAAGACGCGTCCACGACCTTCTCAGCTAACCTTTTGGCCTGCTTTGCAGCAGCGCTAGCTGCCGTCACCGTCACATACGGCTCGGCAGAGTATTGAAGCCGCCGGAATGCCTCGAAGCCAAGGGTTTTGAAACCTCGTAATGCTTCCTTGGGTTCTCTGGCCTCTCGTACCTTACCGTAAATGGCGAGCTTGGCCAGGGACTTCGCAAGGAAGTCCTCATCGACGCCAGGTTCCCCGTCGATGCCCGTACGGAGTTCCGCGGAGAATAGCCGATAGCCCTTGCCCGCTGAAGCAGAAAAGGAGAAGGAAGATGGACGCGTACCGATGCGGGCATCGGTATGCCGCAGGTAAGCTGAATCGGAGCCGAGGCCGTGGACCTGACGGTTCGAGGTGGTTCTCCACCATTAGGTCGCAACACCGAGCGATAACAAGCTTCCGGCGGTTAATATCACGAGAAAGCTTCGTTGTCTGCGTGACGATACAATTGCGATCCTCGGTGATGAGGGCGATCGCCGCCTCGCCATCGTCTGTCAGGCCGAGCGACTTCGCGATCTCCGCGAACTGTGGAGCGAGCTTAACACGCTGCTCCAGGGGCAAGTCCCGGAACTGCCGTTCCAGGACTTTAGGGACCTTTGCCCATAGACCCTTCGAGAAAACCCGTAGCCTTCCCACGACGCTTAGTCTTCTTCATGCATGCTCCTTGCTATATGCTGAGAGCCGGCAACGCCAGCATCGATGACTGAATCCAGTCATCGATGTCGCGAAATATAATGGCGTTAGTTTGGGTAAAACCAGGGGACCTAAGGCAAACTGTGAAGGCCATTGAAGGCGGTTGAAGATGGCCAATACGAAGAGAACGAGATAGATTGAACTATAAAGTCCTAACATTCATTAGCGAGCGAGTGGAACAACCTCAGCATGGAGAAATCTAATGACTTGCACCCATCAACTATTGCCGTAGCTTCTTCGGCCATTCCTTCGGAGCCATCAATATCGTCGAAGTACTCATTCAAGGCCGAGAGCAAGATGTTGTCTAAAGGGAAATCGAGCTCATTTTTCTTCGCATAGGCCTGTACATGTGATGTGAAAAAACTGACCTCTTCCTCAATATCCTTGGCATAATCGCGATCGATATTCTGGAGTCTAGGCTTGTGCTCAGCAGTATAGTCGCGTTCAATTGTCGCTGCATAATCAGGTCTTGGCGGAACCTTACCCTTAGTCTCATTGATGCTGATTAGCCCTGCATGTTGGCAAAGTACTACGCATGTCACGAGTGACTTGCGTAACTTGAGCCAAGATAACGGTGCCTCGCCAGAATCGAGTTTTGACCCTCTAAGAATCCAATTCTTAAGCCTTTGTGAATCGCTCTGTGATAGATAATCCTTCTCCCAAAGCAGTGCAATAAGCCTGTTGATCCGAGCGAGCGTCTGTGGGTGTACTCGCTCTTCGAGAACCTCGATTGGTTGGGCATTGGGTTTTGAACTATCACTCTGCGCCGCAGGGACTGGACGTTCTGATGCATCGGTGCCAATGCCAGAATGCGGAGGAGTTGTAGTAGGTGGAATCAAGGTACCAGCCTTCCCACGGTTACTAACCCACTCGTCTACCTCATCCTTCCGGAAGCGGAGATTGGTACCGAGAAGGAAATAAGGTATACCTTCCTCTTTATAGTGCTTGTAGAGCCATGACTCGGAGCCTTTTAGGTATTCAGCGAGCTGCTTGATGTCCATAACATCTGGGCTGCTTGCCTTTGGATCGGGCGGCGTTGGTGTGAGTGCGGCTGATGCGCCAAAGACCGGCACTTTGGAAGGCGCAGGTGTGGGTGCTTTGGCTGATGCCGCTCGTGCGGCATCAGCGATTAGCAGGCTCTGGCGAATAATCCCAAGCTCGCTGATCGCTTGGTCCAGATCAGCATCGTAGTCCCAAAAGGGTTGGGGGTCGGGGAGGTCATGTTGCTCAGTAAGGGCATGATACTGACGCCAACCTTTGACCTTGATTTGCTTGAACTCCTCGATACCAATATCGATATAGCCTGTCTTAATCTCTAGCGTCTTGGCCTTGTCGACTTGGCTCTTGATTCGGGAAAGGAGGTCCTGAACTGCGGGAAGAGTGGGGAACCTATCCCTAATATCTGGGGTCTTCTCGAAACTGCCGAATGGGAGTGGCTTGGACTCTGAGTCTGTCATGCTAAGCCTTCCTTGCCTTCTTCATACTGAGCGCTCGCCGCCCTTTCTCGAGCGTCTCCGGCTGAACGTGGCCACCATAGCGCGAGAGCATCGAGAGGTCCTTGTGCCTCGTGAGCTTCGCTACCTCGGCGGGAGAAAGTTCGCCGGAATCGAGAAGCCGAGTCGTATACGAATGGCGGGCTCCGTGCATGACGAGATTCCTGGCCTTCCTCTTCTCCTCGTCTATGCCGATCGCCTCAAGGGCACGCTCCCAGCCTCTGCGAAGCGTAACATCGCTAATGGCTTCTTCTCTAGTGGAACCGGGCAAAACAAAGTCCTCGAGCTTGTTGTAGCCGAGCTTGTCGCGCAGCGTCTGGAGGTCGACGAGGATCGTCTCGATCTCGGGTGCGAGGGGCAAGACTCCCGTTGAGTCCTTCTTAGGTGCCTTGTCGCCATCGAAACGCACGAAGTTGTGCTGTACATCGATCTTCTTGGTCTCGAGATCGATGTCGCCCCAGCGCAGGCCACGTATCTCTCCTCGGCGGAGACCAGCGAAAAGGGCAAGGAGGATGGCTGCCTTCTGGCGTACGTCGAGCATGGGCGGGGTGGTGTAGGTCTGCTTGCCCTTAAGTCGAGGGCGAGGAGAGATGCTTGCCTTGGCTTCTCCTGTCTTCTCGTTCCAAGGCTTGGCGAAGGGAAGGGCGATTATCTTACGTATCTCGTCCTCGGTAAGGATACCACGCTCATGGTTGATCCTCTCGGGCAGGACAATCGACTTGAAGTCGAAGGACGACTCCACGAGGCCACGCGACTGCGCCCAGTTGATCGGGGTCCTGATCGCGTCGATGTTACGCTTGATAACATCGCGAGACTTGCCTGCGCGCCTGAGCTTGCGGACGAAGGCTTCGATCATGGACAAGTGCACATCGTGAAGGGATGTGAGCCTAAAATCGGAGAAGCCCTTGATCGTGGTCCGAACGTAGCTCTTGGAGGTCTCGACGTACTCCTGAGAGAGCGACCTTCCGGCGTCCTTGCGCTCGGTGATGTAGTAGCTGTCGTCGCTCCAGAACCAGTTCACAAAGTCGTAGACGGACATGTCCGCGAGCCGCTCATCGTCCGCTCGAGGTCGGCGGCGTCGCACCTTGTCTTGGCCTTGGACGATGGCGTCGAGGTTGAGATCGGCGAGGAGCTCCGCAATCTTCGGCTTGACTGCCTTCTCCGTCGCCTTAGGTGTCTTCTCGGCTTCGATGCCCGTGGATCGCGTGGCGATGATCTCGCCCGACTCCATGTCGATGAAGCGGACATAAACAATAGAGCGGCCATTGCTGGCCGCCCTAGAGAACGTTGCGTACGTGAAGCGGTTCTTCGGGCTGGTCCGGCGCATACTTGATCTCCGTTTCAGTAACAGTATCAAGTAACAGTGCCTAAAACCAGTCCCTTACCTCACGTAACTCCTTGTCGGGCTGAGTGGATTTGAACCACCGATCTCTTGGTCCCGAACCAAGCGCGCTAGCCCCTGCGCTACAGCCCGTAAAAAAATCCCGCCATGAGACGGGATAGGCGGGAGCGACGGGGCTTGAACCCGCGATCTCCGGCTTGACAGGCCGGCGCGATAAACCAGCTTCGCCACGCCCCCGTGTCGTTGCCGACGAAGTGAAACTATATCGACGCGTCGGCGGCGCTGTCAAGTGGGAAGGATTATCGCGCCCGACTTCTCGTCGTTGCGCTGCAGGGGCGAGGAGGTAACCTCGAGCAGGTCGCCCGAGCCGAAGCTCTCCTCGCCGCGCTGCCTTTTAAGCAGCGTGTAGCCGAGGCTCGAGCAGGCGTATTGTCCCGACGAACCGTCGGGAAGGGGGAAGGGCTCGGAGACCACGCGGACAAGTATGCCTCTTCCGGCCCTGGAGCGGCGTTCGCGCTCGGTGCTCGCGACGGGGTCGGGGATTCCGACGGGATTCCGGACGATCGTCCCGCGGGCCGCCCAGAGATAGGAGAGCACGGCGCGCTCCTTGGGAAGTCCGGCCTCTTCGGAAAGGGCCTCGAGCCAGACGGGGGCCTTGAGGGCGTCGATGCCGAAATGGCACCAGGGGAACTTGTCGCGCTTCTTGGGCATGACGACTGCGGGAAGCACGAAGCGCGAGGGAGCGACATTCGGATCGCTTTTGATCGTCCGCGTCTCCTCGGGCGGGAGGAGATGGCGAAAGATGCCGGGCATGGGGCAGGATAATGAATGGGGACAGGGGCCGAGAGGCGGAGCACCCTCGGCGAGCAGCGCCGCGCGGAGCGCGGCGACGAAGGCGCCCGATCGTGGGTCGCCGGGTTCCATCACGAAAAGGCTTCCGTTCTCCTTCAGGTACGATAGGAGGGTCCGCGCCGTATCGAGCGCCCGTTCGCCGAGGTTGCGCTTGTCCTTCCAGAAGAACTCGTTGAAGACGTTGGCGGCGGTGAGCAGGTGGGCGCGCTCGGGAAGCGAGTTCCCGAAGCTGTCCTTTCGAGTCTCCAGTCGCCAGGGCGGGAGCCTGCCGGCGACGCGCATGCAGAGAGTCTGGAAGACATTGATGCCCGCCTCGAGGACGCGCTCGACTCTGTCGACGCAGTAGATGGTCAGCGGCACCTCGCGGAGCTCGGGACGCGCGATCCATAGGGCGATCGGCACGGTCAGTGGGCCCGAGCCTATGTCGGCTACGACCGCGTTGTCGGGGAGGCAAAAATCTGCGTTGGCGAGGAGGGAGACGAGTCTGAAGGCGTTCCAGGGGAGGAAGTATCGCAAGTAGGCCGAGAGGGCGGGCGCGGTGCCCAGGTAATCGGCCGAGCGCGACTCGCGGTCCGAAGTGAGCTCTTCCCACAGCTTGCGGATATCGCCACGCAGCGAGGCCCTGTGCTTGGACTGGAGGGGGAAGGCTTCGTCGAGGACGCCTTCGAGCGCCGCGAGGGCGGCGAGGCTCTCCAAGGAGGGCGAGAGGGTCTCGAGCCTGCGGGCGGCGTTGGGCGGCTTGGGCGCCGCTCCGCGAGCGTGGCCACGAAGGTTCGAGACGTTGCGGGGCATGGCGTCGAGGTCTTCGGCGCTGAGGGGAGGGAGTCCTTCGAGCTGTCCGCGCCGGTGCGCGCCGCCCTCGGACAGGCGCCTGTCGCGTTGTGCCTCGGAAGAGCGCGGGCCGTAGGAGCGCTTCTCGGGGCCGCGGGGCGCTGGGCCGCGCGCGCCTGAGGAGCCCGTCCTGAGCTCGTGATGGGCCCCCTCTTTGTGAGGCGCGCCTTTCTGGAGCGGCCGCTTGGGCGGGACCTTGGGCAGCGGCCGGACGGCCGAGGAAGGAGCGTCGCCGTCGGATTTCGCGGCCTTGCGCCTCTCGCGCCGACGCTTGGATCGGCTTTTGCGCGCCTCGGACTGAGGATCGTCGGGGCCTTGCCCGCCATTAGGCGGAGGAGGAGCATGATCGTCGAAGAGAGTGCCTTGGGCCGAGTCTCGCTCGGCGTTTCGCTTGGACGGGCGTCTTCTTGGACCGTCGGGGCGGTCGTTCCGGGCCTTAATGGCCTTGCGTCCGTCGGGGGTCTCGGAACCGCTCTCTTCTCGCGCGGGCTTCTCGGCTCGCGGATCGCCGGCCTCTTGGGAGGACCTGGAGCGTTTTCTCACGTTGGGGCGACTATATCACGCATGCGCCCTCCCTTCAATATGCGCGGTTTCATAGACTGAGACTCGTATCCACCTTTATATTGGTGAGTATCCCTTCGAGTCATGTAAACCAATTCTGTTTCCATTGAGTCGCTGTCGCTTCAGCGACGCTAGACAAGCGCTTAAGCGCCTACCGCGGCGATGCCATGATCTTACCAAGTCGGCTTTTGGTACGCTCGGCGCTGAGACATTGCGAATAGATTACGCCGTCGCCCGGCCACACCTTGTCGACGCCCTCGCGCGGATCGAATACCGACATGGCCTGCGCCGCGTCGATGTCCATCAGAAAGATGGCATCACTGTGGTATTTCTCCGGCTGTTCGCCGAAACCTTCGGGCTTGTGTTCGATGACGGCTTGAAGCTGCTTACGGCTCGACGCTAAAACTTTGATGAGCTCGCTATCGAGCTTGAAGCTTTTAGTCAAAGCGGCTTCAATCCGGGCTTTAATTTCATCAGCGGGTTCGTCGGACGCCGACATCGCGTTACCGCTGGCAATGTAGGTTGAAACATCCGCAAAGCCCAGTTCCTCCAAACATTTTTTCAAATCCGCCATGGGTACGGTATTTTTGCCGCCGACATTGATGCCGCGCCTGGAATCCCGGGCGCGCTTCGTCGTGGCCGCACGGGGCTTCGACGCCAATGGCGGTTGCGATCATAAACTCAAGATCACCTTGCCCGACTCTCCCGACAGCATCGCGTCGAAGCCCTTCTGGAAGTCGTCGAAGACGAAACGGTGGGTGATGACCGGGCCGATGTCGAGGTGGGAGCGGATCATCGCCTCCATCTTGTACCAGGTCTCGAAGATCTCGCGTCCGTAGATCCCCTTCACGTGCAGGCCCTTGAAGATGACCTTGTCCCAATCGATGGCCGTGCCGTTGGGGATGAGGCCGAGCAAGGCCACTCGCCCGCCGTGATACATCGTATCGAGCATCTGGGTGAAGGCCTCCGGGCTCCCGGACATCTCGAGGCCCACGTCGAAGCCGCCGACCATGCCGAGCTCGTCCATCGTGGCCTTGAGGTCCTCGCGCGCGACGTTGACGACTCGGTCGGCCCCGAGCCGCTGGGCGAGGGCGAGCCGAAAATCGTTGACGTCGGTCACGACCACGTTTCGGGCGCCGTTGTGGCGGCAGATGGCCGCGGCCATGCAGCCGATGGGCCCGGCGCCGGTTATGAGCACGTCCTCGCCGACCATGTCGAAGGAGAGGGCGGCGTGCGTCGCGTTGCCGTAGGGATCGAATATAGCGGCGATGTCGTCGTCCACGCTGGAATGCACGCGCCACAGGTTAGTGGCGGGGACGGAAAGGTATTCGGCGAAGCAGCCGTCGCGGTTCACGCCGATTCCGACGGTGTTGGGGCAGAGATGGCGCTTGCCCGCCTTGCAGGCGCGGCATTCTCCGCAGACGATGTGCCCCTCGGCGGAGACGCGGTCGCCGATCTTCCAGTCCTCCACCTCGCCGCCCAGATCGACGATCCGTCCGACGAACTCGTGGCCGATGGTCATGGGCGTCCGTATCGTCCGCTTCGCCCAGTCGTTCCATTCGTAGATATGGACGTCGGTACCGCAGATCGCGACTTTGCTTACCCGGACGAGAACCTCCCGGGGGCCTATGCCGGGCATCGGGACGTCCTCCATCCGGATGCCGCGTTCCGCTTTTCCCTTGACGAGGGCTTTCATCTTACGTCTCCTTGGTCGTCTGCGGTAGTATAAGCTCAAGGAGCCGACATGGGAAAGGACACGAGGCCCATCCTGGCCCTGACGATGGGCGACCCGGCGGGAATAGGGCCGGAGATATGCGCGCGCGCCCTGGCGGACGATGCCGTGCGCCGCGCCGCGCGCTGCGTCCTCTATTGCGACGCCCGGGTGATGCGCAAGGCCGCCTCCCTCGTCGGGGTGGACCCCCGCGATTGGGGCGACGCGAGGCTGGTCGACCTCGCCAACGCGGATCCCGCCTCCTTCGCGCCGGGCGAAGTCTCCACGCTCTGCGGCCGCGCCGCGTGGGAGTACGTGGAGTCGGCGGCCCGAGCCGCTCTCGGCGGCGGCCCGGAGGGCGGGGCGCGGGCGGTCGTCACGGCGCCGCTCAACAAGGAGTCGGTATCGGCGGCGGGGGTCCCCCATATCGGCCACACCGAGATGCTCGGCGCCGTCGCCGGCGTCGACGACCCGCTCACGATGTTCGAGACGCTCGGCCTTCGCGTCTTCTTCCTCACGAGGCACGTCTCGCTCCGCAAGGCCTGCGATCTCGTCACGAAGGATCGTCTCGTCGATTATCTCGAGCGTTGCAGCGCGGCTCTCGCGAGCCTGGGCCTGGTCGGGGAAATCGTCGTGGCGGGCCTCAATCCGCATTGCGGCGAGCACGGCCTCTTCGGCGACGAGGAGGGCCGCGAGATAGTCCCCGCCGTCGCCGAGGCGCGCTCTCGCGGAATCGCCGTCGGCCGGGCCGGTCGGGGCCGATTCGGTCTTCCATCTCGCCAAGACGGGGCGCTACGCGGCCGTCCTGTCGCTCTACCACGATCAGGGCCACATCGCCTGCAAGACCCTCGATTTCGAGAGGACCGTCTCCCTCACGCTCGGCCTGCCCTTTCTCCGTACGAGCGTCGACCACGGGACGGCCTTCGACATCGCATGGAAGGGCGAGGCGAGCGCAGTCGGCATGGTCGAGGCCGTCCTCGTCGCGGCGAAGTACATTCGGTAGTTACCAGGGACCGGATTGTAGGTTATCATCGTACGGGATGCCGGATCCGGACTCGGTCAAGCTGCGCATAGAGAAACTCGTCGCCGGGGGCGACGGGCTCGCCTTCCTCGAAGGGAAGGCCGTCTTCGTGCCCTTCGCCCTTCCCGGCGAGACCTTGCTGGCTTCGATCACGGCGAGGCGTCGGGATTACTCCCAAGCCTCGATCGTCGAGCTGCTCGAGCCGAGCCGGCACAGGGTCGAGCCTCCCTGCCCGATCTACGGGGAGTGCGGAGGCTGCAACCTCCAGCATCTTTCCTATTCGCGCCAAGTCGAGGAAAAGGCCCTGATCGTCGGCGAGGCCTTCTCGCGCACCGCTCGCGTCGAGATCGGCGAGATGGCGGCCGTTCCGTCGCTGCCTTTCGCCTACCGCAATCGGATGCAGTTCCACTTCACGAAGGGGCATCGCCTCGGCTTCATGAAGCGCGCGTCGTCGGACGTGGTCGAGGCGCCCACCTGCCTGATCGCCCTCCGTCCGATCCAGGACTGGATCGAGGAGAGGGCGGACAGCGCGCGGGCCTACTCCGAGCTGGGGCCCTACGTGCTCGGCAAGGACCGCTTTCTCGTCTTCGGCTACGGCGACGAGGTATGGGTCGAGGGCGTGAAGGGCCTCGTCGAGGTACTCGTCGCGGGTCAAGCCATCCGCTTCCATGTCAGGGGCTTCTTCCAGAGCAATCTCTACCTCCTGGACTACTTCGTCCCCGACGCCGTCGACGGGCTTTCGGGCGGAAGGGCCGCGGATCTCTACTGCGGAGTCGGCCTTTTCGCGCGCTTCCTCGCCCCGTCCTTCGACAGCATCGTCTGCGTCGAGCAGAATCCCTACGCCCTCGAGCTGGCCAAGGCCAACGTGCCCGGGAAAGGGCACGAATTCTCGCCGCTCTCGGTCGAGGATTGGGTCGCAGACCGATTCGGCGAAGCGGCCCTTCGACCTCGTGCTCGTCGATCCGCCGCGCACGGGCCTCGCCCCGTCGGTTCGCCGTTGGCTCGTCTCGGCGAAGCCGCCTTCGATCGTCTATCTCTCCTGCGATCCGGTCACCCTCGCGCGGGATGCGGGCGAATTGGCGAGGGCGGGCTACGCTCTGCAAAGCCTCAAGGCCTTCGATTTCTATCCCCAGACGAGCCATGTGGAGTGCAATGCCCGCTTCGTCCTGCGCTAAGCGGGGCGTAACGGTCGGCGCCGGGCGCCGGGCGATATCGGCGGCGTTCCTGTTCGGCTTCGTAGTGCCCGTCGCGCTCGAGGGCGGGGCGCAGGAGGGCGCGGCGAAAACGGGCATATCCGCGCTGGAGCCCGCCTTCAGGCTCGCCGCGGGAGGACTCCCCCTCGCGGGGCCCCTGTTGGACGCCCGCTCGTCGCCCGCGGCCGTGTGGCTCCTCTCCGAGGATCTATCGCTCTACGCCCTCACCGACGAAGGCGGTCTCGCCGCGAGGATCGGCCTTCCCGAAAGGCCGCTTCCCGTCATCGCGCTCGATCCCTTCGGCCGCGTCATCGTGCTCGGGGAGGGCGGAGCGAAGCTGTCGGCATATACGCGGATGGGAGAAAAGGCCTGGGAGGCTCCCATCGAGGCCGCGGAGGGCCCGGCCTCCCTATCTCCTCCCGCCTTCGGATCGGACGGCAGGGCCTTCGCCCTATCCGGCAAGGACCTGGTCTGCCTCAATCCCCGGGGCCTGCGGTTATGGAAGCTCCCTCTGCCTTCGGCCGCGTCCGGCCCGCCGTCGATCGACGGCTTGGGCAGGCCCTGCGTCGCTCTCGAGGACGGCAGCCTCCTCGTCGTCACGCCCTACGGCGAGGTCGCCGCCAGGCCCGCGCTCGGGGGCGCCGCTTCGCTGCTCTTTCCGATTGCCTCTCCGCCCGGATACGGCGGGAAGCCCGGCCTCGCCGCATGCCTCCCCGACGGCAGTCTCCTTCTCGTCGGGGCCGACGGCGGCACGAAGATCCTTTATCGTTCCGGGGCCGTCATACTCTCCCTCGCCTTGGGCGGGTCCGTCCTTTTCGGATTGGACGCTTCCGGCGAGGCCTTCGCGATAACGCTCGGCGGCAAGGTCGCATGGACCGTCGCCACGGGCTGCTCGAAGGGTCGGCTCTCCCTCTTCTCCGATCGTCTCGTGGCGGTCGGGCGGGGCAGGGCGGTTTCGCTTTCCCTGAAGGGCGAGGTCTATCGCGAACTCGGCGTACCCGGAGCCTCGGGGACGGCCGTAGTCTCGCCCGCGGGCCTCGCCTATTCCTCGGGCTCGGACTGGATCCTCGCCGCCTATCGCTTCGAACGGCGCTTGGGGCGGCCCCGCCTCCCGATCTCGCCTCCCTATCCGGCCCTTCCCGATGCCGCCTCGAGAACCCTCCTTTTCGATCCCTTCGCCGCCGATCCCGATGACCAGATAAGGCGCCTCGCGGATATTGAAAAATCCCTGCGATCGGGTACTATTGGGAGGGACGAGCCCGAGTCCGCGGCATACTGCGCGGCGGTCGCCACCGGGGCCTTGGATCGGGATCTTTCCCAAGAGGAGCGTCACCGCGGCGGCAATCCCCTGCCGAGGTCGAGAGCCTGCTACCTGTTGGGGGAAATCGGCTCGCCGGCCTATCGGGGACCGCTCTTTCGCGTCATCGAATCGGACGTCGACCCGGCGGTGCGCGCATCGGCTTGCGAGGCCCTCGCCCTGATCGGCGTGGATCCGGACGGCGCTTCGATGTCGGCATTCCTGTCGGCGGCGGCGCGGCCGGCGGACGAGAGGACGGCCTTCGTCATCGCCGCCGCCATCGAGGCCATGGCCCTCCGCTCGGGATCGGCTCCGAGCGAGGACGGGATCGGCGCTCTCGTCAAGCTGATGGCCATGCCCTACGGGCAGGCCATACGTAACCGCGCCTTCGCCGCTCTCGAGCGGATCTCCGGCGCATCTCGATAAGGGGGAGACACTATGAAGCTTCGCCTTTCATCCTTCGCGGCCATCGCCGCCGCGGCGATCGTCTATTCCCTCGCTCCGGCGCCGCTCGCCGCCCAGGCTTCCGGCCCGAGCGCCGCCCAAGGCTCGGGTTCCCTTTCCCCCGACCGAAGCGAAATCGAAAGCGTCGGAACCGCGAGGGTCGTCTTCGTCGATTACGAAGGCCCCGAGCCCCGCATCGACAGCCGAGCCGATATCGAAGGAGTGGGAGGCGCCCTCGGTCGGGCTCTTCCCGCCGGCGGCGCCGCCCTGCGCGTAGGCGACCCGGCGCGCTACCAGGTGATTCGAGTGGTCGATTCCTCGGTAAAGGAGGGCCTGGACGCGGATATCCTGATCCTGGGACCGGGCGCCCAGGTCGACAGCATCCGCAATCTCCGGTGGATCATCTCGGGCTACCTCGCAGCCGCCTGGGGCTACGCCGCCAAGGACGCCTACACTCTCGCCACCTTCATCACGATCTACGACGCGGTGCACCGCGGCGACATGAAGTACTTCGCCTCCAAATACAAGGCGGCGGTCCTGAAGGAGCTCGCGCCCGAGACGGCCGGCCTCGCGCTCTCGTATTCGGAGTGGCCCGGCAAGAGCCGTATAGTCGTCCCCTTGAGCGCCGGCGCGACGGCGGGCAAGCTGGGAGCGGTGGACACGGGCGCCGTCTCCGACAAGGCAGTCACCGAGAGTCTCAAGACCCAGCCCGACAAGGGCATTCCCGCCAGACAGGCCCTCGTGGACGTCAAAGAACGCGAGGCGGCTCAGAAGCAGGCCGAGCTCGACAAGCAAAAGTCGGACCTCGCCGCCGCGGAGAAGAAGCTCGCGGATGAAAAGGCCAAGGCCGAGGCCGACCGCGCCGCCCTCGAGACGGCGAAGGCGGCGATCTCGCCGCCGCCGAGTTCGACTGCTGCCGGCGCCAAGCCGGGCCCCGCCGCGCCAGGCCCCGTTGCCCCGGCGTCGACGGCCGTTCCGTCGTCGACGGCCGCGCCTGCGGCGAGCGGGTCGGCCGCGGGCTCCGCCCCGACGGCCGAGCTCAGCACGAAGGAGGCCGCAGTCAAGGCCGAGGAGGCCCAAGTGGCCGCCGGTACCGCCGCAGTCGCCGCGAAGAAGGCCGAGGTGGCCGCCGGGGAGGCGGCTGTCGCGTCCAAGCAGGCCGAGGCCGCGGCCGAGCGCAAGGACATCACCGCCGACCAGAAAACGGTGATCGCCGCCGAGGTCGCCGCCAAGGGAGCGGCCGCCGGGGCCGGCGTCTTCCTGGTTCGCGTGGGCGACGACTCGAACCATCTCGGGCAAATCGTCTTCGTCGATCCCGGCAAGGGAACCGCGATCCGATCGTCGAGGATCAACACCCTCCACCTGGGCTCTATCGTCGAGCTGGCCGACTCCTTCGTCGCGGTGTCCGGTCTCGAGGGCAAGCAAGGGGGAGTCAAGCTGGTCAAGCTGGACAAGGCGAGCCTCGAGTCGGTGGCGGAGGGCAAGCCGGACATGTCTCCCGACGGCGGCGCGTTCGCGTCGGGCGGTTCGATCTACGCGATCGCGAAGGACGCCGCCGGCACCTGCTACGCGGTCAGGTTCGCCGCGGCCGATCTCGCGGAGCAGGCTCGCTCCACGGCCGCCGTCGCGCCCTACGCGCTGCTTCGCGATGCCTCGGGGAGCGTCGCGGCGCAGTCGCCCTCAGGCTCCTTCTTCCTCCTCAAGCCCGATACTCTCGAGAAAGTCAAAGAGCTGAAGTAATTAGATTCACCACAGAGACACGGAGTAGTACGGAGAGCACGGAGGAATGACGGTTTAGGAAATAGGATGGCGAAAAGAAGAAATAGGAGTGAAGAGAGAGTGGATAGCGGATGAAAGAACCTTTTTTCCTTTTTCGTCTCCCTCTTTTCTCACTTCTCTATCAATCTCTATTTCTTCTCCGTGCTCTCCGTGTGGGCTCCATGTCTCTGTGGTGAGTCTTCTTTGATGTTGGAGGATACATGAGTTCCAGGAACGGCCCCTTCAAGGGGCGCACGGTCGCGGTCGTCAACGACCTTTCCCTCGACGAGCAGCGCTATCTCTATCGCAAGGCGGGCGAGCTCAAGCGGGCGGTCCGGTCCGGAGGCGAGGCGCGCGAGTTCAGGCTGAACGACAACGACTACTCGGTCTACCTCATCTTCATGGAGGACTCGACGCGCACGCGCGAGTCCTTCCACAACGCCGCGAAATTCCTCGGCGCGCGCACGAACCTCTTCGATACGGCCACCTCATCCTTCAACAAGAACGAGTCGATGTCCGACGCGATCAAGATGCTCTACGGCTATTCGGACGAGTCCTGCTACGTCATCCGCTCCAAGCTCGAGGGCGTGTGCCGCTGGCTCGAGGACGCCCTGGGCCGCTACGCCGACTCCACGGGAAGGGCGAGGCCCGCCTTCATCAACGCCGGCGACGGCAAGCACGAGCACCCTACCCAGGAATTCCTCGACGAGTACTCCTTCCTCGAGCAGATGGGGGGCCGCGACGAGCGGATCCACATCGCGCTCACCGGGGACCTCTACCACGGCCGGACGATCCACTCCAAAGCCAACGGCCTGCGGCTCTTCCGCGAGGTCGAGGTCGACCTCGTCGCGCCCGAGATCCTCGGCATGCCCGCGCATTACGTCCAGAGGATGCGCGACAACGGCTTCCTCGTCAGGGAGTACGAGTCCCTCGACGAGTACCTCGCCTCGGGAAAGATCGCGCCGATCTGGTACTTCACGCGGCTCCAGCTCGAGCGCATGGGCGACGAGGTCCTCGAGAAGGCGCCGGCCCTCCGCGCCTCGGTGACCTTCCGCAAGGACATGATCGGCCTGTTGCCCGAGGGCTGCCGCTTCTACCACCCCCTGCCCCGCGATCGCACGGCCCCGACCAACCCCACCTTCCTCGACGAGACGCCCCTGAACGGCTGGGACGCCCAGTCCGCCAACGGCTACTGGACGAGGATCGCCCTCATCGGAATGGTTTCGGGCCTCCTGGGCGCCGACTTCGAGGGCGAGGCCAGGGTACCTGCGTCCTTCGACGACGAGTTCGTCCACGAAGTATCCGTCGCCCAGCGCCCGAAGCCCGAGTACAAGGTCGGCATCAAGCCCGTCGAGGACGGTCTCGTCATAGACCACATCTCCTCCGGCGCGCCGATCGAGGACATCTGGAGCCACCTCGACTCGATCAGGCGCATGCTCAAGCTGAACGTGCGCGGCGGGCACGGCGTTTTCCACAACAACCAGGGGACCTACAAGGGCATCATCTCGCTGCCTGACGTGATGAGCTTCGGCGGCCGCGAGCTCAAGAAGCTCGGCGCCATCGCCCCCGGCTGCACCCTCAACCTCGTGCACGAGCACCGCGTGGTCAAGAAGTACCGCCTCTCGATGCCTCCGCGCATCTACGGCTTCGACGAGATCTCTTGCAAGAACGAGCTCTGCATCTCGGCGCCCGCGAACCTCGAGGGGGCCACCACCGAGTTTCTTCGCAAGAGCGAGGTCGGCTCGCCCGACGGTCCTTTCGTGGGCGAAAGGGCCAAGTTCGTCTGCCGCTATTGCGAGCGGGAGCATGCCTTCCGGGACATCTGGGATCTCTAGGCCATGGCCAGGTACATAGCGCTGCTGCGGGGCGTCAACGTCGGCGGGGTCGTCCTCAAGATGGAGGACCTGAAGCAGGTCCTCGAGTACATCGGCTATTCGAACGTAAGGACCTATATCCAGAGCGGCAACGCCGTCTTCGACAGCAAAGAGGTCAACAAGAGGAAGATGGAAGCCGAGATCGCCGGGGAGATCAAGGGCAAGATCGACCGCGACGTGGTCGTGATAGTGAAGACCGTCGAGGAGCTGAGACGAATCGTCGACTCGCATCCGCTCGCGGAGCTCGGGCCCGAGAAGAACCTCTACGTGACCCTTTTGTCGTACGATCCCGCCAAGCCCGATATCGAGGTCCTGATGGAGACGATGAACGAAGTCGACAGGCACGAAGTCGGGAACCGGGCTGTCTATTCCTACTACGGCGAGGGCTACGGCAACTCGAAAAGATCGAACAACTTCATCGAGAAGATATTGAAGGTATCGGCGACCACCAGGAATTGGTCGACGATGAACAAGCTGCTTCAGCTCGCGTCGGAAGGAGGATCGGAGCCTCCGCGCATGCTGGATTGATCATCGCCCTCGGTTCTCGGCGAGATGCGCTTCGAGCTCCCGCCTCCGCGCCGCGAGCATCGCGTCGAAGCCTTCGCGCGAGGTGACCTTGGAGGCGAAGCCCGACATTCCCTTGGCCACGGTAAAGCGCATGAACCAAGTGACGCGCGTCGATCCGTCGGGAGCGTCTTCCAGGCGTATCGCGAGCCGTACGACCCCGCTCTTGCCGACGACGAAGAGATACTCGATAAGGCGCGGCGGCTCGTAGGTAATGCAGGTCCAGACCGCCCTCATGCCGAGGAGCTCGCGGGTATGGAAGATCGCGTCCTTCTCGGCGACTCCCGAATCCGAATAGACCATCTCGCAGCGCCAATCGGGGATCCACTCGTATTCCCTCACCGGACAGAGGAGGGGGAATATCTTCTCCGGGCCGGCCTTAAGCTCGAAGCTCGTCTCCCTATCGATCCTCTCGGCCTTTTTCCAACGCGGTTTACGTTCCATCTCCCAGTCTCCTTATCTAGAGCGATGGTACGAAGCTAAACCGTGAAGCCATAGACGGGTCAAATGGATTCCTTCAGCTTTCCCAGAAATTCCTCGATCTCCGATTCCTCGAAACCGAGCAATCCGAGGAGGCGGCGATGCTCGGCCGGCGAGGCCGACTCGAAGGCCTGGTGGATGTCGCGATAATTCTCCTCCGTTATTCCGGCCTCTCGGGCGAGATCCTCGAGCCTGCGGACCGAAGCTAGACCGACCTTCATGTCGCTCTTGGCCTCGAGGAAATCGAGGATGCCCCGCTGCTGAGCCCTGAGTTCCGCGATCTTGTCATTGATCTGGAATATGCGCGCCAGGAGGGCGCCGGCCGGGCCTTCCTCGGGCACCTCGATCAGTCGGCCGATCCTTTCGAGCTCGAGACCCAGGGCGCGGAAGGCGACTATCCGCTCGAGTCTGGCCCTGTCGACCTCGGAGTACAGCCTATAGCTCGAGCCCGAGCGCGAGGAGGGGCGCAGCAACCCGATCGAGTCGTAGTAGAGAAGGGTCGAGCGCGAGAGTCCGCAAAGCTCGCCGAGGCGGCCGACGGTGTAGGACGGTTCGCGCGCGGCCTTAATTCTTGGCGCCCAGCTCGAGTATCAGCTCGACTTCGCCCCGGCTTATCTTGACCGCGCGCGCGATCTCGTCGACGTTCCAGCCCTGGCGGGCGAGCTTCCGGACCGTTTCCTGCGCGCCGGAAGGAGGCGCGCCGCGCTCGCGCTTTCCACCCTCCTCCTCCTTGATCAGCGATGACAGGAGCTTGAGCTGGTCCTGCGCCTTGCGGTCGATCTCCTCCAGGCGGGTCTCGGCGCGGGCGAGCCACTCGCGCGCCTTCTGCACCTCGGCGATGCGCTTCTCGGCGTCGGCGATCACGCCGTCGAGCTCGGACAGCCTCGTCACGGCTTCGCTCACCTTGTCCCTGCCCGCGGCCAGCTCGTCGACGCCGCGCTTCAGCTCGGCGACGCGCTCGGGTATCCTGCGAAGCTCCGCGCCGATCGCCGCGACCGCCTTCTCGACGGCCTGCACCGATTGGAAGTTCTTGTCGACCGCCTCGACGGTGACGTCGAGGAGGGCCGACTTCTTGTCCAGGCGGTCGACCTTGCCTTCGGCCTCCTTGGTGAGCTCGAGGAGCTTACGGATCGTGGCCTGGGCCTCGGTGAGGGCGTCGGCCTGGCCGGTGACCTCCTCGAGCCTGCGGTCCACCGTCTCGGATACGGTCGCGAGTCTCGTGAAATCGGCCTCGATGGCGTCGATGCGCTTCTTCTCGGCGAGAAAGCGCGTGACTTTCTGGTTGACCTCGTCCTCGAGGCGCTTGACGCGTCCGAGCTGGACCTCGATCTCGGCCACCTCGGCCCTTCGGCCTTCGAGGCGGGAAAGGTCTGCCTGCATCGACTCGATGCTTCCGCCGAGGCTCTCCTTGAGCTCGTCCGCGCGATCGAAGAGCTTGGTCTGGGCGAGGAAGGCCTTCTGCTGCCGGTCGATCTCGACGACCGCCTGGGCCACGCGGGAGGCCTCCGCCTCCACCTTCCCGAAGGTCTGGACCCGCATCGCCTCGAGCTTCATGCCGAGGTCCTGCATAGCGTCCCTGTACTCGCGCAGCTTGAGCTCGCCCTCGGCCTGGGCCTCGCGACGCTTCTTCTCGAGCTCGGCGGAGAGCCCCTCGAAGCCGCGGGAAAAGTCGTCCAGCGCCTGGGCGATGCGCGAGGAAAGGTCCGATCGGAGCTCGGCGGTGCGGTCGGCGAGGCCGGAGAGCTCGCGCGATATGCGGTCGCGCTCGGCCTGGGAGGATGCCGCGTAGGAATCGCGCTGCGCTTCGTACTCGGCGCGGGTCCTCTCGACGAGGGCGCCCGTGGCGGAGGCGAAGGAGTCGAGCTCGGCTCGCGTCTTGGCCTCGATCCGGGCGACTGACTCGACGAAGCGCTCGGAGAAGGCCCGGGAGGACTCGGCGACCGACTCGCGGGCGGACCGTACGCGCTCCTCCTCGGCGGCGAGGACGGTCGCGAGCGTCTCGACGCGAGTCGATAGGTCCCGCTCCGCGGCCTTGAGCTTGCTGCCCGTCTCGAGGGAGAAGCGGGATATCTCGCCCTCGACGTAAGCCTGGGCGGTCGCGCGCGTCTCCGAGGCGTCCTTGAGGACGGATTCCTTGAGCGCGGCGAGGGACTCGACGGCCATCCCGCTCTGCGCGACGATGCCGTCTTGTACCGCCTGCGCCCGCTCGCGCAGTTTGTCCAGCTGCTCCTGCATCCTCGACTGGCTGTCGGCCATCCGGGCGCGAGTCTCCTCCATCTGGGCCTTTTCGGCCGCCGCCCTCTCCGCGGCCGTTTTCCCCGCGAGGTCGGAGAGCGTCTTGTCCAGGTCCGAGCGCCAGGCCTCGAGGCGGAGCTCGACGCTCTCTCCGCGGGCCTTGAGGTCGACGAAGAACTCGTCCTCGAAGATCTTGAGCCTTTCGGAGACGTTGTCGTAGGCGCGGGCCTTCAGGCCCTCCAGCTCGTCCTCCAGGGATTTCATCCCGGCGCGCAGAGAGGAGACTTCGCGCTCGAAGCCTTCCTCGAAGCGCTTCCGGCGATCCTCGAGCTCCCGGCCGAAGGCCTCGAAGTCGTTCTCGACGCGCCGCTCCGCCTGCCCCATCGAAGCCCTGAAGGCCTGATCCAGCGCCCCGATCTCGGCGCCGGCGGCCTCGAGCCGCTCGAAACGGCCCTCGACCTCGGAGGAGTACTCGGCCATTCGGCGGCCGAACTCCTCGAATACCTTGGCCTGGAGGGCCGCGCCCTCGGCGGCGAGCCGCGCCTCGACTATGTCGCGGTCGTTCTTGATCTTGGCGACTATCGCCTCGCGGTCGGCCTGGGTCCGGGCGGCGATGGCCGTCAGTTCTCCGGAATTGCGCTCGGCGAGCTCGGCGACGGATTTCTCGGTCATCGAGACCGAAGCGGCGGAGGCGGCCACGCGCGTCTCGGCCGCATCGATCGCGGCGCCGAGGACGGCGGCGGTCTTGGCCAGCTCGGCGCGGAGCGATGTCTCCGTTCCCGCGAGGCTGCCATGAAGGGCCGCCGACGCGGCGTCGAGCTCCGCGCGAAGCGTCGTGCCCGTCGAGCCGAGGCTCGCATCGAGCCTCGCGGCCGCTTCCTCCGCCTCTCCCCGCGCCTTGGCGAGGAGATCCGAAGCCTCGGCCTTCCACTCGACCCTGAAGGCGGCGACGAGGTCCCGTGTCTCGGCGAGGTGGGCGTGGACCTTGTCGGCGTTTTCCTGGAGCCTCTCCCGGAGCGGGGCCGACAGGGCCTCCGCGTCGGCGCGCCTTGCCGCGAGAAGGGTCCCGGCCTCGACCTTCCACTCGGCCTTGAAGCCTTCGACCAGGCCTTTCGCTTCCGAGACTTCGGCACGGAGGGAGGCGCTCGTCGCGTCGAGGCTCTCCTGAAGCGAGGCGACCGTCCGGCCGAGCTTGGCGTCGACGGCGGAGGTCGTTTCGTCGAGCCTCGCGCGCAGCTTCGTCGAGCTTTCCCGGAGACTGGCCTCGAGGGCCGCGCTCCCGGACTCGAGGTTTTCGCGCAGCGCCTCGCCCTCGCCGTCGAGATTTTTGCGAAGCGCGTCGCTCGTGGAGTCGAGGCTGTCGCGAAGGGCCGCGCCGGCGGAATCGAGGCTGTCGCGGAGCTCGGCGGCCGCATCCTCGGCCATCGCCCTTCCCTTGACCAGGAGCTCCTCGGCTTCGGTCTTCCATTCGGCCTTGAAGCCCTTTACGAGCGCCTGGGTCTCTGTCGCCTTCTCCTTCGCGAGGGCGCCGAGCTGGGCGAACCTTTCCTCCATGAGCTCCTTGAGGCGCGAGGCCTTGGCCTCGGTCCCTTCTTTGAGCTTGGAGAAGGCGGCGTCCTCGAGCTTCTCCGCCTCGAGCCTGGCCTTCTCCATGCCGCGCTCGAGCTCCCGCTCGATCGCGGCCTTGCCCGACTCGACCCGTTCCGCGCTCGCCTGGGCATCGGTCTTCGCCCGATCGGCCGTCTGACCCAATTCGAGGACGCGCTTGCCTACGTCGGCCAGGATCTCGGCCTTGAAGAGGCGGAGGGCCGAGGCCGAGTCCTTCGCGAAGCCCTCTTTCAGCCCGGGGAGCTCGCGCTGAACGAGCTGCAAGTCTTTCTGGGCGGCGTCGACGCGCTTGGCGACCGATTCGACGAAATCCGACTCGTCGTGAATGCGCAGCAGGTTCTCGTCGACGCGCGAGGTCATGTCCTTGAGCCGGGCGAGGACGTTGTCGTATTCGGCGAGGCGCTTCTCGATGCCGCCTATCGCCTCGGCTTTCTGAGCCAAGCCGTCCTGGACGGCCTGGATCCTGTCGAGGGCCACCTTGGCGGCTTTCTGCTGGACGTCGAGCTCGATGCCGAAGCGCCGGAGATCCTCGGCGCGCTTGTCCACGTAGGCGGAGAGCTCGTCGCGCTGCCTGTCGGCGAATTTCTTCACCTTCTCGAGCGAGCGGTTGTCTCGATCGAGCTGGCGGTAGACGAGGACGACCACCAGGACCAGGCCGAGCGTGATGAGGTTTCCCACCGTAAAAAGCATGCGGGGAAGTATAGCCCATTTCCCGGCACTGAGGAAGTGCGATATCCTCTAGCCCCATGCAGGCGCGCCGCGTAACCTGTATTTTTGCCGCCTTCCTCCTCGCGGCATTCCCGCTCCAGGCGCAGACGGTCCCGACGGGCGCGACGGTCTCGACCGATGCCGCCGGCTCGCGGATCGTCGCGCCCGAGCGGCTCCGCCAGGGAGATCCTCTTCTCGCCTGGATCGTCGAAGAAGCAGCCGGAGCCCAGACCACCGGCCTCGAGGCGAGGCTCGTCGACGCGACCGGCAAAACCGTTTTCGTCGCCCCGTGCTTCGCCGCCTCGGCTCTGCTGGACGGCGGGTCGGGATCTCCTCTCTCCGCCGAGAAGACGCCCCAGGTGACGGTCCGGCCCGGATCCGCCTTGGCGGGCGTCCTCATGGCGATCTCGCCCGACCTGCCTCCCGGCGCCTACAAGCTCCTCGCGGCAGGCTCCTCGGCGACCGTCGTCGTCGTGCCGAGGAGCTTTCCCGATGAGACGATCGCGCTGAACGAGGCCAACTCGAGGCTCAGGACCCGGCCGAGCGAGCGCAAGGTCGAGGAGGCGCGGAAGCTATACGCCATCCTCGACACCGTAGACGACTCGGCCCTGTTCGCCGAGCCTTCGAGCTTTCTCTTCCCGGTCGAGGGCGGATGGAGGAGCGCGGGCTTCGGCGACCGTCGGCGCTACCTCTACGCGGACGGCAGCTCGGAGAGGAGCGTGCACGAAGGCGTCGATTGGGCGGTCGTCGCGGGCACGGCCGTGCGCGCCTGCGCCAGAGGCAAGGTCGTACTGGCCGCCTATCGCGAAGTTACCGGGAATACCGTCGTCATCGAGCATCTGCCGGGCCTCTATTCGCTATATTTCCATCTCTCGTCGATCGAGGTCGCGGAGGGAGCCGTCGTCGGGCGCGGCGCGGTCATAGCGCTCTCGGGCTCCACCGGCATGGCGACGGGGCCCCATCTCCACTGGGAGCTCAGGGCGATGGGCGAAGCGGTGGATCCGACCTATTGGCTCGGGCCCCCGCTACTAGACAAGGCCGTCGTTGCGGCTATAATGAACGGCCTGATCGAAGGGAGGTGATTTTTATCAAGCAGATCATCGTGGACGACAACGAGCCGCTCGAGAAGGCCATAAAGCGCTTCAAGCGCATGGTCGAGAAAGAGGGCATCATCCGCGAGTGGAAGAAGCGAGAGTATTTCGAGAAACCTTCCACGATCAAGAACCGCAAGCAGAAGGCCTTGGCGCGCAAACTCCTCAAGAAGGCCCGCAAGCCCCGCGATTCCAAGGGCGGCTACTGAGCGCCGAATCCCTGGATGGACGCAGAGACCGCGCGGATCGCCGCGCGGTTTTTTCTTGATGAAAGGATTGCCCCGATGAAAGCGACGCTGCCGTCTTCGTTCGCCCTGTGCGCCGTCCTCTTCTTCTGCCTTCCCCTCGCGTCCTGCGCGGAGAAGAAGGCGATAACCGACAGCCCCAACCCCAAGCTGCCGATTTCCCGCATCCGGGTCGGAAGCGCCCAGGTCCTCGCGGAAGTCGCCAGGACCGAGGTCGAGCGCGAGCGGGGCCTCATGTTCAGGAAAAGCCTGGACGACGGCGAGGGCATGCTCTTCGTTTTCGACAAGGACGAGCAGCTCGCCTTTTGGATGAAGAATACCATTATTCCCCTTTCGCTGGCCTACATCGCCTACGACGGCACGATCAGGCAGATCGTCGACCTGGAGCCGCGGTCGCTCGCGACCGTCCAGGCCGAGCGCTCCGTGCGTTACGCGCTCGAGGTGCCGAGGGGCTGGTTCGATCGGGCGGGAGTCCGCGTCGGCGACAAGGCGGATTTGACCGGCCTCGATTGACCAAGGGGTCCCGGCTTCTATAGATTGTATATATAGGAGAGAGGCTATGCTCGAAATAGTGACATACGGCAACGAGATACTCGGAAGGAAGGCCGAGCCTATCAAGAACATAGACGATGAGATCCTCTCTCTCTCCTCGGATATGCTCGCCGCCATGGCAGGGAAGGGGATCGGTCTCGCCGCCCCTCAGGTCGCGAGGCCGCTTCGCCTGTTCGTGACCCAGGTCGAGGGTGACAAGCCTCGCGTCTTCATCAATCCCGAGATAGTCCTCACCTCGCCGGAAGTGGTCTCGATGGAGGAAGGCTGCCTCTCCCTTCCCAGACTCTACCTCGACGTCGTCCGGCCCGTGCATGTCCGCGTCCAGGCCTGGAACGAGAAGGGCCGGCCCTTCACCGTCGAGACCGACGGGCTCTTGGCGAGGGTCATTCTCCACGAGTACGATCATCTGGAAGGCATCCTTTTCATCGACCGCCTCAAGGCCGGAAAGCGCGACAGGGCCATCGCGCAGTACAATCGCCTCATCAAAGGTTAGGAGCGTCTCGGGCCGGAGAGCGCGGTCGATCGCCGGGCAGGGAGGAAATGCGTGCGCGTGCTCTTCGCGGGATCGCCTGACATAGCCGTGCCCTCCCTTATCCGCCTCTCCTTCGAGCACGAGATAGTCGGCGTACTCACGAACCCGGAGAGCGCCCAGGGCAGGGGCCTCGCCCTCGTGCGCACGCCAGTCGCCGACGCGGCCGAGGCCGTCCTCGGAGGGCCCGTTCCCATCCTCGCGCCGACTCGGCTCGGGGCCGAGGCGCGCGAGGCGGTCGCCGCGCTCAGGCCCGACATCCTCGTCGCCTACGCCTACGGACGCATTTTCGGGCCCAGGTTCCTGGCGCTCTTCCCGAAAGGGGGCGTGAACGTGCATCCCAGCCTCCTCCCGCGCCATCGCGGCCCCGCGCCCATCCCCAGCGCCATCCTGGCCCGCGATTCGGAGACGGCCATCACCATACAGCGCATCTCGCTCGAGATGGATTCCGGCGATATCCTCGGGCAGCTTCCCCTGCGGCTTTCGGGCAGGGAGACGGCCGAGGACATCGCCGAGGTCGCGGCCATCATGGGCGCCGACCTCCTCTCGCGAGTCCTCGAGGAGATAGCGGAGGGCAGGGAAGCCGCGCGGCCCCAGGAGGGCCGGCCCAGCTACTGCTCTATGCTGAAGAAGGAGGACGGCCTCATCGATTGGGGGAAGCCGCTGCTCGACATCGACGCGAAGATACGCGCCTTCTATCCCTGGCCCGTCGCCTTCACCTATTTTCGGGGCATGCGGCTCAACGTGCTGGAGGCTTTTCCCTTCCCCAACGTAACCTTCGCCGCCGGTCCGAGCAGTCTCGACTTCGAGGAGTCCATACCGGGGACCATGCTCGGCCTAGACAAGAGCCGCGGCATAATGGTACAAACTGTGGACGGCCTCTTAGCCCTCAGGCGCCTCCAGGTTCAACAAAAAAAGGCCCTACCTTATAGGGAATTCGCGAACGGGATCAGAAACCTCGCCGGCACCGTTCTCGGAGGCCCGTCGCTCGCGATGGGCGCTGTTCCCTAAAGCCAGTCGCGCCAAGGAAACGGACCGCAATGAAGCTCAACTTCAAGATGCCGAAACTTCCAAAGCTGCCCAAGTTGTCCGAAATCCGTCTCCCCACCCTTCCCGTGGACCTCCGCAAGATCGAGTCCTTCGACAAGGAGCATTACCGGCTCATCGCCTACGCCCTCGGGGCGATCATAGCCCTCATGATCGTCGCGGGCTTCTCGGCCTTCTTCCTCTCGCTCCGCGGCGCCGAGCAGACGATGGTGCCCGACGTGCGGGGCATGGATCTGGCGCAGGCCCTGGTCAAAATGCAGGAAAAGGAGCTCTACCCCCGCATCTCGCTGCGCTTTACCGACAATCCCCTGGAAAGGGGCAAGATCGTGGAGCAGAGCCCTTCCGCCGGCGCGATCGTCAAGGCGGGTCGCCGCATTCAGCTTACCGTCAGTCGCGGCTCGGTCGTCGACAAGGTCGAGAATTTCGTCGGCCAGGACATCAACGAGGCGAAGATACACCTTCAGACTCTCTATGCCGGCGCGAGGCCCCTGCTCTCGGTTAAGGATCCTCCCGTCTATATCTTCGACAAGGCTCCCGCGGGCACCATTCTGGAGCAGAAGCCGCTTCCCGATACCGAGATCGGCGGCCCGACCCAGCTCGAGCTGATCGTCAGCCGTGGGCCGGAGAAGCCCCAGGTCAGGGTGCCCGATCTCGGCGGGCTGTCCATCGACGACGCCCTCCTTCAGGTCGAGAAGACGGACCTCGTCGTGAACTTCTCCATGAGGGCCGCGGGCAAGAGCGAGCGCTCCGGGACCGTCGTCGCCCAGACGCCGACGGCAGGCTCCATGATACCACCCAACGCGCGCGTCTCCGTGACTCTCTCCTACCCGGCCGAATCCAAGAGCGTCGTGGCGGGGATATACTCGCGCGACCTGCCCGAATACCCCTATCCCCTCAAGGTCTCGCTCGAGAGCATGAGCCCTTCGGGAGACCGCACGCAGCTCCTCACCGTCAACCATCCCGGCGGTGCCTTCACCGCGCCCTACGCCCTTCCCGCCGGGGACTTCCTGGTGCTGAGCGTGCTCGGCCACGAAGTGCCTCCCCGCGTGGAAGTGCAGGCGCCCTCCGGGGCGCAATCGCCCTGATGGGCCGAAGGACCTTTCCCGGGGGCCCGCGGCCTCCGCGCCATTCCGGCGACGACGCGGCGGGTCCCGAATCGTCCCGCGCGGAGCGCTTTCGGGGGAAGCCGGGAGCCGGGAAGACGGAGCGGCGCGGCCAGGGCGAGCGGCGCGGGAGGCTCGGCCGCGACCGGCGCGCTAGGCGGCGCGGCCCGGACCTGCCCCTCCTCGTCGAGGCCGTGTTCTTCTATCTCTACGACGTCGGCAGGGCCATAGACCTCAAGAAGGTCGCGGCCCTCGTTCCGGCGCACCCCGACCTCGGCATAGCCAAGCGCCGGGATACGCCCGCCTCCCTCACCCTGCCGACTCCCCTCATCCTCCAGCTCGGCATCCCCGAATTCTCCGAAAGGGAGGGCTTCGAGAACCTGTCCTCGCAGGCGAAGATCTACGAGGAGGGCGTCGTGACGATCGTCGTTCGCGTGAAGACCCGGCTTCCCATGAGTCGGCTCCACGGCCTCGTAGACAGGGGAGTGGTCTCGCAGGGGCGCACCCTGACGATCGCCCAGTACGCCGAGGAGGGCTTCCGCATGCTCTTCGAGGCCCTGGCCTCGGCGGTATCGGAGCCTCGCAGGCCCGGCGACATGGACCGCGAGTCCTATCTGGCCTTCTGCCTCCTCGAGTGCGGAGAGGATCCGGTCAACTTCATCGATCGCAATCGGGAATACTGCGCCTCCCTCCTCATCGGCGAGGAGCCGGGCTCGAACCTCCACGAGAGCCAGATCACCGCGACTCTCGGCAGGCCGTTCTCCTACAGGCTGGGGGACCTCGCCGTCTTCGAGCTCGATCGCTGCATCATCATCGATCCTCGCGGCGACTACGAGGATCTCCTCCTCATCGCGGAGCACGCGAACTACCAGCTCCTCGAGCTGCGCGTCCTCGACAAGCTCCTCGACACCTGGCTCGACGAGGCCGAGGACGACATCCGCAGCCTCAGCTCGGGCGGGCGCCGCCTGACGCGCCTCCGCCGGCCGGTGATGGTGAAGGTCGCCCACATCCAGGCCCTCCGATTCGACGCCCTCTTCATCCTCGAGAACCTCGAGAATTCGTCCAAGATCATCGGCGACTACTACCTCGGCCAGATCTACGCCCGGCTCTGCGAGATATTCAACACCGAGGGCTGGAAATGGTCGGTCGAGCGGCGGCTGGACGCCCTCCAGGACGTCTATGACATGGTCAAGTCGGACGCGGGCGAAAGCCGCATGATGACCCTCGAGGTCATCTTCATCATCGTCTGCATCATCTTCCCGATCATCCAGATACTCCAGGTGATGATCGGGAAGTAGGCTATTCCGTCGTCACGCTCTTCGCGAGGTTGCGCGGCCTGTCCACGTCGCGCCCTAGCAGGAGGGCGAGCTCGCGGCCGAGAAGCTGAAAGGGCAGTACGGCGAGGATGGGCGCTAGAGCGGCGCCGATTCCGTCGGGGCCGCAGCTCGGCAAGAGGATGCGCTCGGCGAAGCGCGCGCCCGGGTCGTCGACATCGGTCACGAGGACGATAAAGCCTCCACGGGCCCGGACCTCGGAGGCGGCGACGAGGGTCCGCTCGTAGGAATCGCCGGCAAAGGCGAGGACGTAGACGGGAGTGCCCTCCGCCACGAGGGCGAGCGGGCCGTGCTTGAGCGATCCGGCGGCCAGTCCCTCGGCGTGGACGTAGGAGAGCTCCTTGAGCTTGAGGGCGCCTTCGAGGGCGGCGGGGTAGAGCGGTCCCCTGCCCACGACGAAGGCGTTCGGCTCTTCGCGCACGAGTTGGGCGATCCTTGCGATGCCCGGTACGAGCTTCAGCGCCTCGGCGACTTTCCCGGGGAAGGCCTCGAGGGCTTCGACGATCTGCCTGCCCCGCGACAGGGAGAGGGAGCGCATCCTTCCCAGGAGAAGGGCGAGGAGGGCGAGGACGAGGGCCTGATTGACGAAGGCCTTGGTCGTCGCTACCGACACTTCGGCTCCGGCGTGGACATAGACCCCGCCGCCGCAAAGCCGCGCGAGGGTCGAGCCGACGGCGTTGATGACGCCGACCACCCGGCCCCCCTTCGTGAGGATCTCGCGAGCCGCTCCTATGGTGTCCGCGGTCTCGCCCGACTGGCTCACCGCGACGTAGAGTGGATGGGCGTCGACGATCGGGTTGGAGGAACGCAGCTCGGAGGCGTCGAGGGCCGTCGCGGGCATCCGCGCCCAATCCTCGACGAGTCGGGCCCCGATCATGGCGGCGTGGAGGCCCGAGCCCATTCCGAAGAAGACGACGCGCTCGAGGCCCAGGAGCTCGCGAGGATCCATGCCCAGGCCGCCGAGCTTGGCCGTCCCGAGGTCCTCGAGGAGGCGGCCTCCGTTGCCCAGGGCGCGGGCCGCCGCCTCCGGCTCCTCGAGTATCTCCTTGAGGAGCCAGTCGGGGCTCTCGCCGAGCTCGCCGGGGTGAGCCGCCGCATCCAGGGGACGGGCCTCGCTCTCGACTCGGGCGCCTCGGAAGTCGCGCGTTTCCCAGGCGCCCGGGCGAAGCACGGCGATCTCGCCGTCGCGCAGGAATACGGCCTCGCGCGCCGTTCCGCCGAAGGCCGCCGGGTCGGAGGCGAGGAAGCACTCGCACCTCCCCGATCCCGAGCACGAGGGGGCTGCCGTTCCGAGCGCCGACGACGAGGCCCGGATAGTCCGCGAAGAGCATCGCGAGGCCGAAGGTGCCTTGGAGGCGCGCCACGGCAGATACGACGGCCGCTTCCGGGCCGGCCTCGGAATGCGCCATCAGCTCGGACTCGACGAGCTGAGCTATGACTTCGCTGTCGGTCTCGCTTGAGAAGACGAGGCCCTCGGCTTCGAGCTCGCGTCGCAGAGCCGCATGGTTGTCGATGATACCGTTATGCACGATCGCGACGCTGACCCTGGGAACCCATGTGGGGGTGGGCGTTGAGGTCGGTCGGTCTCCCGTGCGTCGCCCAACGGGTATGCCCGATCCCGGCCGTCTCGCGAGAGGATGCGGGCAGGACGGCCTCGAGCTCGGCGAGCTTGCCCGCCTTCTTGTAGGTACGCAACCTGCCTTTGGTTCCGAGCGAGATGCCCGAAGAATCGTAGCCTCGGTATTCGAGAAGCTTCAGCCCCCGGAGAAGGACGGGCATGGCGCTCTTCGGCCCCGTGTATCCGATGATTCCGCACATTTGGTACTCCTGTCAGCCGTAAATAATTCGCCGCACCTGGCGAAGGGATAGTGGAGGGCCGCAGAAGCGGCCCGTCGACGCTTCCGTCGCGAGACGCCGATAGATGGCCTCGTTGCGCAGTCCCTCGCGCTGGAGCTCGCCATGGCGACGGCATACGAATTCCTCGGCCGTCTCCTCGGTGAAGGCCCAGAGATCGTCGAGGAGAAGGGAGAGCTCGTTTTCGTCGAGGCCGTACCGTTCTTCGAGATATTGTCGACGTTCGAGCGTCAGGCTGCTGGTTGGCACTCGTTTATACCTTTCGGAGAGGAGAATAACGATAAATCTGTCAATTCACAATAATATTGCCCGAAATTGGGCAGGAAATACCCAATATTGGGTAGAATTGTCGTGATTGTCCGAATTCCGGCACTAACTTTAGCTGGCATTATCCAAGACGGAATAGGCATCGAAGACAGGATTCGCATCTGAGAACGTATAATAAAGCTCTGCTAATAGCGCAATAGGAAACGGTACGGTATTATTGGGTGGCATCGTAGCAGGACGGTCCCGTGCCTCGTCCGGAGGGCGATATCGAAATGGACGAGCCGACGTCAGGCTCCTGCCATGATCGACCGAGAGCTTGAGGAAAGAACGAATGAATGCTGAGGAAAGCCGCGAGATATGGGAGAGCCTCGGCGTCATCGAGGACTGGCTGCGGGGCGGCGTGCGACGCAGGCGCGAGCCGCCCGACTTCGAGGCCCTGTCGGCAAGGGAGGCGGCCGCCCGAGCGGCTCCCGCGCCTGGTCTCCGATCCAGTTT
>CAVZVX010000176.1:0-3269 GCA_963778775.1 uncultured Spirochaetota bacterium
GCGATGCGTTGACCGTAAAGCATCTTGTAGCGTACGTCCTGTTCAATCTGGAAACGCCGCTTCGTACGCCTCTCGCGTTCGCCGTTATTGGGAGCCTTGTCCTCTTGTTGGGTCTCGATCACGCCGCACCGCCTTCCCACGCTCAAAATGACATTTGGGCGCCCCTGCGTACAATACCTCTTTGGTTATCCGCGCCCGTTAACCGGATTTCCGCAGGTTGGCGGCAGTAGACGAGAATGCGGTTTATTTTCAGATGCTTGCAGGACGTGGATAGGGTAAGGATTACCTCTACTATCACTCCCCCGCGGGGCGGTTTCCATAGGGTGTGAAGAAAGATCGAAACAGTCCGGAAAAGAAATTTTGTCACAAACACAAAATATATCTGGACATTGAGGTCTTGAATTGCTAGTATCGAACCAATACAGACAGCATCCCAGGCGGTGAGTCCCCTCCCACCGCCACTTCTCTGAGTGCAAGAGCCCCGAGATACCCAGCTCGGGGCTTTATCTTTTTGGTGCCAACCTTGCGCCGGATACCACTCCCGGCCGCCAAGAATCCACAAATGGCTCTACGTGCCCTATGACGCGGGATGTCTCCTGGTGCGTCGGGAGGCCGACCACCTGGGGGCCTTCGCCGCGCGAGCCAGCTACCTGGCCTCGCACGAACGGGGCGCCGCGGGCGGAATGATCTGGTACAGCGATTACGGAGTCGAATTGTCGCGGGGCTTTCGGGCGCTCAAGATCTGGATGTCGCTGAGGGAGCACGGACTGGAGAAGTACGGCAGACTGATGGAGCAGAACGTCGACCAGTGCCGATACCTGGCGAGGCTCGTCGACGAAGCGCCCGAGCTCGAGCGCCTGGCTCCGGTGTCGCTCAACATCGTGTGCTTCCGCTATCGGGTTCCCGGCAAGGACGACGCGGCCCTGAACGCGCTCAACGAAGAGCTCCTCATGCGGCTCCACGAAAGCGGCGTCGCCGTGCCGACCTACGCGGTGCTCGGGGGCCGTTACGTCCTCCGCGTCGCGCATACCAATCACCGATCGCGGAACGAGGATTTCGACCTGCTCGTAGCCGAGGTCAGGAGGATCGGGGCGGAACTGGTTGGAGAGCCGGGCGCCCGCTGATCTTTCCAGCCTTGCTCCGTCATGGCCAGTCGGTCGAGGGAATTACTTCGTCAGCATCGCCCATACCGTATGCGGCGAACGGCCGCCTGAGCGGACCATCCGAACCCAGAGCAGGGTCATGTGCTCCAGGTGGAGGGCCTGCTCGAGGCCGCCGACGTCGACAGCTTCCCACCCGAGCTGACGGATGAGCTCGGCTACCCTTTCTTTCGCCGCGGCATTCCTCCCGCAGAACATCATCGCCGGCTTGACGCCGTATCGCGGGAAGGAGTTGTCCTCGAAGTTCTCGTAGCCATAGATGGTAAATGCCTTGACTACCTCGGCCTTCGGCGCGAGCTCCTGCACCAGCTCCGAGCCCGATCGCAGGCTGCCAAGGCCATGGCTCAGGTTGGGACCTACGGGATTCGTGCAATCTACGAGGACCTTGCCCTCGAGCTCCGTCGCGACGGTCTTCAACGCCGGCTCGTTGGCCTGGAAAGGCGTAGCGAGAAATACCACGTCGGCCGGACCCACTGCCTCTTCGGGAGGCAGGACCTTGAGCTCGGGATTCCTTGCGAGCGCCTCCTGAAGCTTCTTGGAGCTCGGGTCCGATGTGGCCAGACTCACCTCGTGGCCGATTTTCTGCAGATGATCCGCGAGGGCGGATCCGACCTGGCCGTAGCCGAGGAATGCGATGTTCATGCTCCCGACCTCCGGAACTCGAAGATACTCAGGATCCCTGCATATAGGGGGCGGCGCTAAGGCGAAAATGGGGTCTCGCCGCGATCGATTAGTCCCTCTCGCTCGGTTCTTCCCGTACGATCACGCTGCCCTTGTAGACCGAGCCTTCGAGTCGGATCAGGGGACCGCCTTCAAGGCCGCCCGAGCTTCGGTCGTCCCAGGTCCCCTTGTAGGTTCTGCCGCGCGTGTCGATCCGGCAACCGCGGGGCACGATGATCTCGAGGCGGCTCTTGTAGCATCGTACCTTCAAGCGCGTAAGAGGCGAGGTCAATACCGCGTTCCTCAGGTCGAGAACCATGTCGCCTTTGTATAGGACGCTTCGGAGAAGGCGGCCGACGACCCAGGGACCTGTTTTCGCGAGTCGGCCGCCGTGCACCTTCAGCTTTTTGATCGGTCGCATCCCGACGGCCGAGGGTGTTTAGCGTATATATATTAAGGGCTTCGGTGCCGCGAGGGGGAGGTCAGCTACCAAGGCCGAAAGCTCGGAATGGAACTTCGCATCGAGGGCTCTCCTGATTCGAGCGTCGAGCTCGGCATCGTTCAGAAAGCCATGGACATAACCATCCTGAAGACGGGATACGGCGAGCTCGCGCTCCTGGGGCGACACCCGAAGCTCCGACTCGGGAACTGCTAGCTTCGCCTGGTCGCTTCCCGATTTTTCCATGTCACTCCCATTATAGCACGTAAATCGGGGGCTATTCCCCCGACGAAGCGATTCGGATCGAGGCCGACCCGAGCAGGAACGTCAGGGAGGCTTGGTAAAATATCAGGCTCCGTAGGGAGGACGTCTCAAAGACATGAAGAGGCTGTAAATAATTTGCGTTCGTACGATTGGTTTCTTATAATTGAGGCTGTCTCGTAACTTCCAAACCATAGTTGGTTATGGCATAGTGTCACAGGGGGTGGGACCATGCCGAACTTTCGCGACTACGACCAACGCCAGAGTGTGTATCGGCAACTTGTTCCCGCCCAGCTACTAGAAGAGGACCATCCAGCGAGAATCGTCGACGCTGTAGTGGAGCGTCTGAATCTCGACCGCATATACGCCTGGTACAAGGAAGAAGGGAAGCCGGCTTACCATCCGAAGATGATGCTCAAGGTGCTGTTCTACAGCTACCTGATCGGGAACATGAGTTGTCGGAAGATGGAGGAAGGGCTCCAGGTCAGAGCCGATTATGTGTTCCTGTCTGGGGATCAGGTTCCAGACTTCAGGACGCTCAATACTTTCCGCACCCGGCATATGGCGGAGCTACCCGGACTTTTCACCCAGATCGTGACACTGTGCGCGGCTCTCGGCATGGTCGATTTCAGGAACCTCGCCATCGATGGGCAGAAGATTCAGGCGAACGCAAACTTCCGGAACAATGTGGATCGTGCTCGGGCCAAGAAACGGCTGGATCGGATACGGAAGGGGATGGAGAAGCTCCT
>CAVZVX010000177.1:0-12382 GCA_963778775.1 uncultured Spirochaetota bacterium
GAACGGCACCAAGGTCCTCACCTACGACGCCTACCTGAGGGGCTTCGACAATCTGGACTACTCGACCGCCGCCGCCATCTCCTACGTGATCGCGTTCATGGTCCTCGGCTTCACGATCATCTATCTGAGGCTGGGAAGGCAGGAGGACATCAATGACTGACCGGAAGCGCTCCCCCGCCCGGCCCCGCGCGGCACGGCGCTCGGGCTTCACCGCTTTTCTGTGCGCGATGGGCTTTCTCCTCCTCCTCTTCGTCATGACTCCCTTCCTCTGGCTCCTCGTCTCCAGCCTTTCCGAGCGTCGTGACCTGATATCCGTGCCCCTGCGCCTTCCGCCCGGACCCATGAGTCTCGCGCGCTACGCCGCGGTCTTCGGGCCGGGGGTGGAGGGAATCGCCAAGGCCTTCGAATACGCCCTGTTCAACAGCCTGATCGTGGCCGCCCTGGTGACGGCCGTCGGGCTCGTCGTCGGCTCCCTCGCCTCGTATTCCTTCGCCAGGCTTCGCTTCGCCTTCAAGGACAAGCTGCTTTACGCCCTCCTCTTCACGTACATGATACCGCCCATCGTGATCGTCCTGCCCCTCTACGCGGGCATCAGCGCCCTGGGCCTTCTGGACAGGAAAGCGACGCTGGTATTCGTCTATCTTTCCATGACGATTCCCTTCATCGTCTGGGTCATGCGCAGCTACTTCGGCTCGATCTCTCGGAGCTTCGAGGAGGCCGCCCTCATCGACGGATGCTCCCGGCTCCAGACGCTCCGCTATATCTACGTCCCGATGGCCCGGCCCGGCCTGATCGCCACGGGCATCCTGGCCTTCCTGCTCTCCTGGGACGAGTTCTTCTTCTCGCTCATATTCACGTCGAGCCTGGCCGCCAAGACCATCCCGGTCGCCATCGCCGAATTCACCGGCAAGAATACGGTGGATTATGGTATGATTTCGACCGGAGGCGTCATCGCGTCGATCCCGCCCCTTCTGATAGCCGTTTTCTTCCAGAAGTACATCGTGATGGGAATGACCGGCGGCGGAAACAAGGAGTGAATGAAAGCATAGACGTAATCTCCCTGGTTTTCATCCTCGGCTCCTCGCAATGCCTCTTCCTGGCCGTCGTGTTCTGGCGGGCGGACAGGGGGAAGCGCCGGGCCAATCGCATCCTCGCCCTCTTTTTCGTGGTCCTTCCCCTCGCGACGATGGACGGGATTCTCTATCGGACCGGCCTCTACCGCAGCACGCCCTTCCTCATCGGCCTGGAACCCGCGTTCCGCCTCCTCATGGGGCCCGTCCTCTTCCTCTACGTCGAGACCCTCGTGGATCCGTCGATTCCGATCCGGAAGAGCTTCGCGCTCCATCTGGGAGGCGCCTTCCTCCTCATGCCGCTCTGCCTTCCCTTCTACCTCGAGGACCCCGTCTACAAGATGCTCTTCGTCGAGGTCTGGCTACGCAACGGCCGCTATACGGCCGCCGAGTACTTCGGCCGCTTCTGGTACGAGATCGCTATCGAGCTCCAGCTCTGGACCTACCTCGTCGCGGTCTGGCTCAAGGTCCATCGCTACGAGACCATGATCCGGGACACCTACTCGTCGATCGAGTCGATCACCCTCGCCTGGATGCGGAAGGTGCTCGTCGCCTTCGCGTTGGCGCTCGCGGCGGGCAGCGTATCGTACGTGCTGTTCTTCCTGGTGATAACCTATAGGCTCATGTACCTCTTCGCCCCGCTCGCGACGGTGTTCTCGGCCTATTACATCAGCTACAAGGCCTTTCACGAGCCCGACGTCTTCCTCGTCGCCAAGCCTGCGATGGGACCCGATCGCCCCGAGGAGCTCAGGCGGAAATACGAGAAATCGGGAATATCCGAGGAGGAAGGAGACGTTCTCCTCGACAGGCTCGACAAGGTCGTGCGAGCCCAGCGTCCCTACACCGACGCCGACCTGACCCTGCCCAAGCTCGCCGCTCTCCTCCGGACTTCGCCCCACCGCCTGTCGCAGCTCCTCAACCAGAGATTGGGCACGAGCTTCTACGATTACGTGAACCGCCTGCGCGTCGAGGAGGTCAAGCGTTGCCTGGAAGCGTCCCGCAAGATGGAGAAGAGCGTGCTCGACATCGCCCTCGACTGCGGCTTCAACTCCAAGTCGGCCTTCAACAGGATATTCAAGCAGCACACCTCCCTTTCCCCGACCCAGTTCCGCCAGCGCGCCGCGGAGTCCCGCTAGGATGCCGCCGCCTCGTCGATTCCCGTACCCAGGATGGGTCCCGCCTGCTACAATCGAGGCATGGGCAACTTGAGTTCGGGAGGCCTCGGCCGCGAGCATCGCCCCCCGGCGGGGGCCGTGCGGCGCCGCGAGCTCCCCGAGCCGAAGGTCAGCCTTCGCGTCCTGGCCGCCCTGCGCGCCCTCGGCGGCATCTATGGCCGGATGGGTCTCAAGCTGGACGGCATCGAGTTCCGACACGCCGAGAGACTGCTCGGGGCGCTGACCGACTTCCGCGAGGGCCGCAGCCGTCTCGTCCTCGCGTTCAGGCATCCCTATGGAGACGAGCCCCAGCTCCTTTCCCTCGCCCTTTCGAAGGCCCTGGACAGGGAGGCGAGGCGCCTCGGCGCCCCCGCTCCCGGAAGGGTCCATGCCAGATTCGTCCACGGCTACGAGGTGCCCATGTGGAGCGGCGCCCTGGTGCGCTGGATCCTGCCGCGATTCGGCGCGATGCCGGTCTACCACGCGAAGCTCGATCAGGCGAGCATGGAACGCATCCGGACGGCGCTGCGCGACGACCCCTACCCCCTCGCCTTGGCACCCGAGGGCCAGGCCTCGTATCGCAGCGAGACGGTACCGCGCCTGGAGCGCGGCACCGCCCGGCTCGCGTTCTGGTGCTCGGGAGAGCTGCGAAAGCTCGGCCGGCCTGAGCGCGTCGAGCTCTTGCCCCTCTCCGTCCACTATCGCTTCTACGAGGACGACATCGGGAAGGTGGAGCGGCTCGTCGCCCGGGTCGAGACGGATTGCGGCCTTTCCGACGGCGCGGGCGTCGGCGCGGGGACCCGCGCCGACGAGGAGGCCGGGACGGAGCTTCGCCGGCGCGCCCTCGCCCGGCGCCTCGTCGCCCTGGACGACTGCCTCGTCTCCATGGCGGAGTTCTATTATTTCGGGGCGGGACACAGGCGGGAGGGGAAGGACCGCGACGCTCGGCTCGCCGACCTCATGGAGGAGGCTCTGCGGCGTGGCGAGGCGGTCATGGGCCTCAAGGCCGAGGGCGATCCCATCTCGCGCGTATACCGCATCAGGCAGGAAGGCTGGAACCGCATCTATCCCGAGCGCGGCGCCGCGGGCTTCCCGCCCCTGGGCAGGCGGATGGCGGATCGCAAGGCCGGCGAGGCCTGGTACGCGATGCGGCACATGGAATTCGTCGACCTCTGCTACTATCTCGACTCGAGCTACGTCCGGACCGAGGACGGCTCGGCCCCGCCCTTCGGGCGCCTCGTGGAGACCGCCTACAACGCCGCCGACCTCGCCTCGAGGCTCTCGGGCGGCAACATCTCCCAGCGTCCCAATGCCCTGCGGCATACCGCGGTCCTGTCCGTCGGCGAGGCGATCGAGCTGCGCTCCCGCTACGAGGACTATCTCACGGACCGGAAGGCCGCGGTCGAGGCCGCCACACGCGATCTGGAGCGGGAATACATAGCCTGTATCGAGGAGTTCATCGATGAGGGAAAAAGCTAGCGACGTCGGCGGAGCCGGCCCGAGCCGGGAGACGAGGCTGAGCCTGGGAACCAAGCTGGGCTTCGGGGTTTGCGACCTGGGCGGCAATCTTTTCTTCACGGCGCTGGGCTTCTGGGCCCTGAAGTATCTCACCGACACGGTGGGCATCGCGGCCGCGGCGGCCGGTTCGGTCATCATGGTCGGGAAGCTGGTCGACGCGGTATGGGATCCCTTCCTGGGCTTCCTCTCCGATCGGACCAGGACCCGATGGGGACGCCGCAGGCCATACATCCTCCTCGGCTCGATTCCCCTCGCCCTCGCCATGTGGCTGTTCTTCACCAATCCGCGCATCCAGGACCCGACCCTGCTCGCCGTCTGGGGCGGCGCCTGCTTCATCCTGCTCAACGTGGTCTACTCGGTGGTAAACATCCCCTACTCGTCCCTGACGCCGGAGCTCACGGCGGATTACAACGAGCGCTCGAGCCTCAACGGCTTCCGCTTCATGTTCGCGGTAGTGGGCACTCTCCTGGGAGCCGCCTCGGTCCAGCCCCTCCTCGCCGCCTTCGGCGGCGGCCCCGGCGCCGACAAGAGCCGCGGCTTCTCGATGATGGGCCTGATCTTCGGCGCCGTGATGCTGGTCTCGGCCGTCATCACCGGCCTGTCGGTGCGGGAGCCCGAGCGATCCGCGGAGGTCAAGCCCGAAGGCGGCATCCTCAAGACCTACCTTTCGGTCTTCCGCAACAAGCCCTACCTCATCATCCTCTTCACCTACGCCCTCAACCTGATAGGCCTCACCTTCCTCCAGGGCGTGATCGCCTATTACTTCGCGTATATCTACGGCAACGAGGGCCTCACCGCCATCGCGATGCTAGTCCTCCTCGTGACCGCGATGATCTGCATCCCCGTCTCGGTCGCGGTCTCCAAGAAGATCGGGAAGAAGCGCACCTATCAGATATGCTTCTTCGTCCTCGCCACCGCGAGCCTCGTCCTGTTCTTCCTCGGCCACGTCCTGGGGCCCTGGTTCTTCATCGGGATGATGGTCTACGCCGGCATAGGCGTCGGCTTCGGCTACGTGGCCCCCTACTCGATGGTTCCGGATACGATAGAATACGACGCCGCCGAGACCGGCGTTCGCAAGGAGGGCGCCTTCTACGGCATGTGGCTCTTCATCTCGAAGATCGGCTCAGCCTTCGCCATCCTCGCGACCGGCCTCGTGCTCGGCGCGGGGCATTTCGTCCCGAACGCGGCGCAGGCCGATTCCGCGAAGCTGGCGATCCGGCTCGCGATCGGCCCGATACCCGCGCTCTTTCTCGTCGCGGCGATGATCCTGGTCCAGCGCTATCCCATCGACGAGAAGAAATACGCCGAGATCCTGAAGGGCAGGGGCTAGACCTTGAAACGCCCTATGGCGGCATCCATGCCTGCGATGGTGGCTCGCGTCGATTCGGCCATCTCGGAAACGCGCTTGGCGCTCTTCGAGATATGGTCGGCGCCCCTCGACAGCTCGTCCATGCTCGACCTGATCTCGAGGCTCGAGGAGCGGAGGCTCCCCATCTCCCCCAGGATGGTCCTGTTCCCCTCGCCCATTTCGGACGAGCTCCCCCGTACTTGCGAGGTTATCTCGTTCACCGACTTCAGCGCCTCGAGCACCTGGGCGCCTCCCTCGCTCTGCTCGCCGAGGGCGTCCCGCATCTCGCGGACGAGGCGCTCGGTCTCCGTTATCCGCGAAGCGACGCCGTCGAAGGCCGCTTCCGAGTCGCTCGAGGAGCCCACCACGTCGCGGATGGCCGCCTGGACGCTCGACAGGTCCCTGCCGATGGTATCGGACTGCTCGGCGGCCGTCTCGGAGAGGCGACGGATCTCGTCCGCGACGACCGAGAAGCCCTTGCCCGCCTCCCCCGCGTGCGCCGCCTCGATCGCCGCGTTCATCGCGAGAAGGTTGGTCTGCGACGCGATGGCCGCTATCACGTCGTTGGCCTCGAGGAGGGCGCGCGAGCGGTCGGCGATCTGGGCGATGCGCTCGCCGACCGCCGCCTGCATTTCCTTGCCCGACCGGGAGGCCTCGAGGAGGGCCTCGAATTGCCTGGCCATCGCGTCCATGGACCTCGAGACGGAGGCGATGTTGCCCACCATCTCCTCGATCGCCGCGGAGGCCTCGGTCACGCTCGCCGCCTGATCCTGGATGAGGCGCCCCAGTCCCTCGATGTTCTTGGCGATCTGCTCGACCGCGCTCGAGGACTGCTCGACGCTGGCCGACTGTTGCCCGACTTTCCCGCGCACCGACTCTACCGCCCCCGAGATCTGGGAGATCGCGCTCGCCGTTTCCGTAACTGAGCCTCCGAGCTCGGATCCGATGGAACCGAGCTCGCCCTGCGCCGCCTTGAGGCTCGTCACGACCTCCCTGAGCTTGGCGAGGAAGGCGTTGAACTCCAGCGCGAGATCGCCTATCTCGTCGGATCGATCGATCTCGATGTTCCTGCGGAGGTCGGCCTCGCCCGCGGCCAGGTCCCGGAAACCCGCGGCCGCCTGCCTGATCGGGACGACGATGAAGCGCGCCAGCATCGCCGAGGCGGCGATCGAGATCAGCACGCCTGCGACGAAGATTATGGCCAGGATGACGGCGACGGCGCTCGACGTCTCATCGATCTCCCTCGTCGGGAGGCTCACGCCGAGCTTCCATCCCGGGCTGTCGGCTACGGAGGAGAAGAAGGTCGTAAACGGCGTGCCGTCGGGTTTGCGCCAGGATCCCATGCCCGAGTCGGAGCCGAGCATCTTCTTGCCGAAGGCATCCAGGCCCCTGTAGCCGCCCTTGTCGGCATCGGTGACGTTAAGGGTCATGATGGCCTTCTCGGCCGGGAACGCGATCACGAAGCCCTCCCCGTCTATCATCCAACCATAGCCCGACCTCCCGACCTTCATCGTGGCGGTCAATTCGGAGAGTGTCGAGAGCTTGACCTGAAACGCGACCATCGCCGCGATCGTGCCGTCGGGAGCCTTGACCGATTGGGCGAAGACTATCTGATATATTCCGAGCGACTTGGAGATGACTGGCTCGCTCACGACGAAGTCCGAGCCGCCGGACACTATCGTTTTGAAGTAGTCGCGATCCGAGATGCTTCCATGAGCGCCTGCGGAGCTGATGTAGCTGCCGTCTGGCCAGGCGAAGATAGTGCCGGTCACCTCGGGGGAGGTCGCGCCATTAAGGGCGTAGATGACGGCAGAGGAAACGCGCCTATCCTTCGAGAGCAGCTCGGGGCGGAGCGAAATCATCCGCAGTTGCCAGCGCAGCTTGTCGATGATCTGGGCGAGCTCCGCCGAGCGCCCGCGAGTGACCTGGAGGTTATCCGCGCGGATCAGCTCGTCGAGGCTGTTCCGCAACCGCGAGCCGGTTATCAGCAGCGTCGCGGCCAGGAGAACGAAGACCATGGCTGAAATAAAGAGGGTCATGCGCAGGGCGAGGGGGATGCGACGTTTGCTCATGCGCCGATTCTAGCCCCCGCTGCCGCCGGCCGCAAGTCGAGTCGCGGCCGCCCGACCCTCAGCCCCTATAGCACAGGGTCGGATTGCGCGCGGCCGAGACTTCGTCGAGGCGTCCGACCGGGGTGGTCGCTGGCGCGGAAGTCAGCAGCGAGGGCTCGGTCCTCGCCTCCTCGGCGATCTTGAGGAGGACGGCGGCGAACTCGTCAAGCGTCTCCTTCGCCTCGGTCTCGGTGGGCTCGATCATGAGGGCTTCGGGGACGATGAGCGGGAAGTAGATGGTCGGCGGATGGAAGCCGTAGTCGATGAGGCGCTTGGCGACGTCGAGGGTATGCACGCCCTCGGCGAGGTCCCCCTGGGCCACGAACTCGTGCATGCAGCGCCGCGGATACTTGATCCGGTACGCGCCCTCGATGAGGGCCTTGAGGTAGTTGGCGTTGAGCACGGCCGTCTCGGCGACGCGGCGGAGTCCCGGCGCGCCGAGCATGCGCAGGTAGACGTAGGCGCGCACGAGGATGCCGAAATTCCCGTAGAAGGCCTTCATCCGCCCGATCGACCGCGCCGGCATGGCGAGGCGATAGGAGCCCTCGGCCTTAACCGCTATCGGACCGGGGAGGAAATCGACGAGATCGGCTCGCGCTCCCACGAAGCCGGCGCCCGGGCCGCCGCCGCCGTGCGGCGTCGAGAAGGTCTTGTGCAGGTTGTAGTGCATGACGTCGATGCCGACCGAGGCGGGCTTGAGGACGCCGGCGAGGGCGTTCATGTTGGCACCGTCGCCGTAGACGAGGCCGCCGGCTTCGTGCACGAGGCGGGAGATTTCCTCGATGTTGGGGTCGAAGAGGCCGAGGGTGTTGGGATTGGTTATCATGATCCCGGCGACTTCCGCGCCCGAGGCGCCGTCCAGGGCCGCCCTGAGCGCGGACATGTCGACGCCGCCCTCGGCGTCGGATGGCAGGGTCTTGGTCGCGAATCCGGCCATCGAGCAGGTGGCGGGGTTGGTGCCATGGGCGGAATCGGGCACGAGGACGACGCGCCGCCTGCCGTCGGCTCTCGCCGCGTGGTAGGCGCGGATGACCAATACCCCCGCGAGCTCTCCCTGGGCGCCGGCCGCGGGCTGGAGGCTCCCCGCCGCGAAGCCGCCGATCTCGCACATCCACTTTTGCAGCGAATGGATCAGCTCGAGGGCGCCCTGGCTGAACTCCTCGCCGGCGAGGGGGTGGATGTTCCGCCAACCCGGCAGCGAGGCAGCCTGCTCGTCGACCTTGGGATTGTATTTCATCGTGCAGGAGCCGAGCGGATAGAACTCCGTGTCGATCGAGAAGTTCTTCTGGGACAGGCGCGTGAAATGCCGCACGAGGCCGAGCTCGTCCAGCTCGGGAAGGTCGAGGCCGTCCCGGGCGAGCTCCTCGGGAAGGGGCGTCGGAGGCACGTCGCAAGAGGGCAGGGACGCGCACCTTCGCCCGGGCGACGAAAGCTCGAAGAGGAGGGGCTCCGCCTTCAGGTTCATCTCGCGACCTCCTCGAGCGACGCCGCGAGGAGCTCGATCTGACCTTTCGTGCACATCTCGGTGACGCAGACGAGAAGCTCGCGCTTCCGCTCGGGATAATAGCGGGACAGGGGGAGCCCCGGCACGACGCCGCGGCGCGACAGCTTCGCCGCGATGCCTTCCGCCGGAATGGGCGTCTCGACGAGGAACTCCTTGAAGAAGCGGTCGGTCCGGACGGCGAAGCCGGGGATCCCGGCTATCAGGGAGGCGGCGTAATGGGACTTGTTCCAGCAGAGCTCGGCGACGGCGCGGAGGCCCGAGCGGCCCATCGCCGCGAGGTAGACGCAGGCCTGCAGCATCGCCAGGCCCTGGTTGGAGCAGATGTTGGAGACCGCCTTCTCGCGCCGGATGTGCTGCTCGCGGGCAGTCAGCGTCAGGACGAAGCCCCGCCGGCCTGCCGCGTCCCTGGCCTGGCCGACGAGGCGGCCGGGCAGCTTGCGGACGAGGCCTGCCTTCGCGCCCATCATGCCGAGGAAGGGACCGCCGAAGCACATCGGGTTGCCGAGGGCCTGGCCCTCGGCGGCGACGATGTCCGCTCCGAGCTCGCCCGGGCTCTTCAAGAGCCCGCACATGATCGGGTCGGCCTGGACGACGAGGAGGGCGCCCGCCGCGTGGGTCGCCGCCGCGGCGGCGGCCAAGTCGCCTATCGCTCCCGAAAAGCCCGGGTAGGGCGCGACGACGCAGAAGGTCGTGGCGTCGGCCAGGGCGGCGGCGCCTTCGGGAGGAAGGGCCGTCTCCTCGACGCGCGCGGAATAAGGAGACAGGTAGGAGCGGAGGACGTCCTTGTACTCGGGATGGATATCCGCGCAGAGGACGACCCTGTCGCGCGTTCCCGCTCCCCCGGCCGCGTTGTAGGCCATGAGCACGGCCTCGGCCAGGGCCGTCGCCCCGTCATAGTGCGAGGCGTTGACCACGTCCATGCCCAGGAGGGAGGCGGCCATGCTCTGGTACTCGAAGATCGCCTGGAGCGTCCCCTGCGAGACCTCGGGCTGGTAGGGCGTGTACGCGGAGAGGAACTCTCCGCGCGAGGCGATGGCCGGCACGACTGCGGGAATGAAGTGGTAATAGGCGCCGGCGCCGAGGAACCAAGCCGAGCTCGAGGCGGAGAGGTTCCTGGCGGCCAAGGCTTCGATCTCGCGCATCGCCTCCATCTCGGAAAGGGGAGGCGGCAGGTCGAGGACGGGAAAGCGCGCGGAGGAGGGGATATCCGAGAACAATTCCTCGACGTCCCCGGCTCCGATGCGCTCGAGCATGGCCGCACGGTCGGCGTCGGTCGCCGCGATGTAAGGCATGATCAGTCCTTGCCGGTTTCTTTTTCGTAGGCCGTCGGATCGAGGAGGCCTTCCCATTCGGCCGGCTTCGAGGGTGACATCCGCAAGAGCCAGCCCGCGCCGTAGCAATCCTTGTTCACGAGGGAGGGATCGGCCTGGAGAGCCGTATTCAAGGCCTTGATCGTGCCGGACAGGGGAGCGTAAATGTCGCTGGCGGCCTTGACCGACTCGACGACGCCGATGGCCTCTCCCTGGGCGACCGTTTTGCCGACCTCGGTCATTTCGACGAAGACGATGTCGCCCAGGGCTTCCTGGGCGTGGTCGGATATGCCGACCACGATTTCGCTTCCATCCTTCCGGGCGTACTCGTGCGTGCTCCTATAGCGGCACTCGGGATCGATCTTCATGCGTTTCTCCTTCGCTGGCTTCATCTCCGATATGCGGGCAGGTACAGCGGTCTCTTGACGACGAGGGCGTCGCGGCTCTTGTCGCGAATCGTGACGGCCAAGGCCGTTCCGGGCCTCGAGAATTCCGGACGGACGAAGGCGTTGGCCGCGTACTTCCTGACGCTGGGACAAAACATCCCCGCGACGCAGACGCCGACCTTCGCCCCGGGGACGATGCGTTCGCCGTTCCGGCGCTCGCCGTTCCGGCGCTCGCCGTCGCGACGACTTCGTAGCCTTCGCGCGGGACTCCGCCCTGTCACGTCGAGCACGACGAGGCGCCTCTCGGGCCCGGCGGCGGCGGCGGCCTCCAGGGCCCTCCTCCCCACGAAGTCCTTGGAAAAGTCGCAGGCCCACTTGAGGCCCGCCTCGATAGGGTTGATGGAAGGACTTATCTCGTGGCCATGGAGGGGCATGCCCGCCTCGAAGCGGAGGGAGTCGCGAGCGGCCAGCCCGACGGGCGCCGTTTCGATGCCTCTCTCCTCGCCCTCCGCGAGGAGGAAGTCCCACAGCTCGAGCGCGCTGATCGGCGGGGAAGAAGAGCTCGCCTCCGTCTTCCCCGGTGTAGCCCGTCCGTCCGAAGAGCAGCTCGATCCCGCCGATCTTCATCTCTCGGGCGGTGAAGCGCGGGAGGGCGGAGACCGCCCGATCGGAGACGGCGTCGAGCAGCTCGACGGCTCGCGGCCCTTGAACGGCGATCATATAGGTATCGTCGGAGCGATCCTCGAGGGTCACTCCTCCGGGCGCGTGGGAGCGCATCCAGTCGATATCGGTCCGGCGGTTGGAGGCGTTGACGACGATCCACCACCTTCCGGGAAGCCGGTATACGAAAAGATCGTCGAGGACGAAGCCGCTCTCGTCGAGGAGAAGGGCGTAGCGCGCCTCTCCTTCCGGCATGTCCAGCACGCGGGCGCTCACGAGCCCTGAAAGGAACTCGTCGGCCCCTGGGCCGCGAAGCTCTACCTGGCCCATATGATCGATATCGAAGAGACCCACCGAGCGCCGACAGAGGAGGTGCTCCTCGACCGCGCCGATCGGGTAGGAAATGGGCATGTCGTAGCCGGCGAAGGCGGCCATCTTGGCTCCCCGCGCGAGGTGCCAGTCGTGAAGCCCGGTCTGTAACAGCATGACCTCCCCGCGAGGCGCCGGCGATAGGCGCCTCGGCGGAAAGGATAGCATGAGGACAAGGCATGGGCAAGGCGCCTTGTGGCTAGAACGAATTGCGGGAGAGGGGCCTTCCTATATAAACCGCCTGGCGCTGGTAATCTTCCAGGCGGGTCTTCTCGTCGTCATCGGCCACCGCCCGCAGGCTGAGACCGATCTTCTTCTCGGCTTCACTCATCTTGAGGACCTTGAAATCGAATTCCTGGCCCACCGCCAGGGGCGGTTCCTCGGAGCCGCGGCGGCCTGAATATCCCGGCACTTCCGAAAAATGACAGAGCCCCTCCACGCCTTCCGCCAGTTCCACGAAGCCCCCGAAACTGGCCAGACGGTCGCGCCGAACAGGAGGTTGACAGCGCGCAGTTTACGGCCAGGCTGAATGGAGAGCGGTTACGCCGGTCGCCTACCAGGAAAAGCCCCATCCCGCACCCCTACGCCGGTCCGTTCGGCAAGCCCGCGCAGTACGTCTGTTTTCAAGGCCCTGCGACGTTGCTGCGAAAAGGCGTCAACCACCTCGAACTCACAGGCTCGCCGGCAACCCGGCAACCGTCGAGTACCTTGATTTACTCGCGCTTTGACACCGCGGCGGCCGTTCCATCTATTTGTTGACAGGCCCTGAGCGCCGGCAAGAGACTTCTGGACTCTTCCAGCGAATCCCGATTCAGAACGCCTCGGCTTTTTGCTCGGATCGCGTCAGATAAGAGTACCCGTAGGGCTCCCAGATGCTGTTTCTAAACTCTGAGGGCGCGAGAGAAGCGTTGCTATGGCCGCCGGCGCCTGCTAGGCTTGGCTTAACGTCGCC
>CAVZVX010000178.1:0-25070 GCA_963778775.1 uncultured Spirochaetota bacterium
CTCCTCTACAAGCTATGTGGCGTTCCCGTCACCTATCTGCCTCATCCTGGCTACGAGCCCTATATCTGGAGCGAGGGCGCGCTCGACGCGCTGGGCCTCCCGAAGGACCGATTCCCGCCCTTCGCCGCGCCCGGCATCGAGGCGGGAAGACTCGCGGACGAAGCCGCGGAAAGGCTCGGCGTCGCGCCTGGTGTCCCCGTCGTGACGGGCTTCCCCGATTTCCTCGCGGCCATAGTCGGCTCCGCCTCGGTCGAGGTCGGGATCGCCTGCGATCGAGCCGGCACTTCCGAGGCCATCAACCTCTGCGCGGACAGGCCCTTTCCGAGTCGGGCCCTCCTTTCCCTTCCACACCCGGTCGATGGACTGTGGAACGTCTCCGGCGGAGTCTCGACCGCGGGGGCCGCCTTCGAGTGGCTGGCGCCGATCATGGGCCGCGCCGACGTGACCGACCTCCTTGCGGAGGCGAGGCTTTCCCCTCCCGGCGCCCGCGGCCTCGTGTTCCTGCCTTACCTCGCGGGCGAGCGCGCGCCGATCTGGGACGCGGCTCGGCGCGCCGCCTTCGTCGGCCTCTCCATGGAGCAGGGTCGGCCCGAAATCGCGAGGGCCGTCTGCGAATCCCTCGCCTACGGCCTCAAGCTCGCCTCCGACCTCGCCGTAGGAAACGGCATGCCCTTCGACCTCCTCCGAGTAAGCGGCCAGGCGGCCGGAGACGATTTCCTCTGCGCCCTGAAGGCCGACGTCCTCGGCGTTCCGGTGGAGGCGCCCGTGATCGGCGATTGCGAGCTGGTGGGCGACGCCGCCGCCTGCGCCCTCTGCCTCGGCGACGCCGCTTCCCTCCGCGAGTCTGCGGCTTCCCTCGTGCGAATCAGACGGCGCTTCGAGCCGGGGCGCGCGGAAGCCTACGAACAGGCCTTCTCCGCGTATAAGGCGGCCATCGAGGCCCTGGCACCCGTGGACGCGAAGCGATGAGCCTCTCGCCCACCGTAGTTCAGACCCTCGTCCTTTTCGTCCTCATGGCCATCGGATTCGGCGCAGGCAAGGCCCGCATGCTCGACGACGCGGGGAGCAAAGGCATCTCGCGCCTCCTCGTCAACTTCATCCTGCCGGCCCTGATAATCGAATCGATGCAGCGTCCCTTCACTGCCGAGCTGCGCGACCTGGCCTTCCGGATGCTCGGCATCTCCTTCCTCGCCTATGCCCTCGCCTTCGCCCTATCGTGGATCTTCGTCCGAGCCATAGGCTCGAAGGGCCCCGAGCGGGGCGCCCACGCCTTCGGCGCGGTATTCTCCAACTGCGCCTTCATGGGCTTTCCCGTCGTCGAGGCCATACTCGGCAAGGACGCGATCTTTGCCGCGTCGATCGCCAATATCCCGTTCCAACTCCTCGCCTTCTCCGTGGGTCCCTACATGCTCGCGAAAGCAGCGGGAGGGAAGATCAGGCTCGGCGCATCGTCTTTCGTCACGCCCGCCGCGGTCGCGTCGGTCTTGGGCTTCGGCTTCTTCGTCGGCAATATCGCCCTGCCAGAAGCCCTCGGAGGGGCGCTGGGCATCCTCGGCGACACGACGACTCCATTGTCGATGGTCCTGATAGGCTCGATCATCGCCAGGATGGATTATCGAAAGGCGATCGGAAAGGCGAGGCTCTACGCGACCTCGCTGTATCGCCTCGCGCTTTTCCCTCTCGCGCTCTTCGGCGCCTTGCGGGCGATGGGCCTCAGGGGACTTCTTTTGTCGCTTCCCGTGATCCTCGCGGCGATGCCGGTCGCGGCCAACTCGGCGATCCTCGCCGAGGCCTACGGGGGCGACTCCGAGACGGCGAGTTCCCTCGTCCTCGTTTCCACGATCCTTTCCCTGCTCACCATACCCGTCCTGGCCGCGATTCGCTTCCCTTCCTGACCCGCCCGTCGCGGCCTTATCGGAGTCCGTTCCGGGAATTGCGGGACCGGCGCATGTATCCTTTTGCCTCATCGCGACGGAAGGGATATACTAACCCAAGAATTATGGATGAACTCCTCAATGAGATCCGCGTCACTCATACGGACACCGAGATCGACTCCATCCTCGCGGCCATCCCGGAATCGGCCGTCGCGGTACCCCGCGCCATCAGGTACAACCACAGCGAGGAGCTCTTCCTCGAGTTCGGCTCGGAGTTCATCGTACCGCGCTTCCCGATCCACCACGATGTTCATTCCGATGTCCCGAGCGCTCCCTACGCCCAAGCGCTCAGGGATTTGACGAAGCAGCTCGTCGATCTGCTGCCGGACGTCTTCCGGGGCCTGACCTATTACTTCGATCCCTCCGAGTCCCTCAAGCCGCGCTTCTACAGGCTTTACGAGGTGGAGGACTCGATCTACCTCTTCCTGCTCAAGATGGACGTCGTGTTCCGACACTTCCAGGGCGAGGTCATCCAGCCGGGCACGAACGACGTCACTCCCGCCTACAGGACCAGGCACCTATTCATCGAGAGCGAGTTCATACCACTCGAGGCGGTAATCCCGGAGCTCGGCAAAGCCCGCGCGTTCAAGGTTCGACAGCTTATCTCCAATACCTGGATAGGCGAGACCGGCCGCGGCTATCTCCTCCACGGAATCTGGATGGACAGCGACCTGTCCAAATTCTTCTCGAAGCTTCTCCTGCCCGAGGGCGTTCGGACCTATCCCTTCTACCCGCTTTTCTGCAAGTATAAGACCATCTGCGCCGAGGCCGTCCCTCCGGGGCCGGAGCGCGGGAAGCGCATCTTGCCGCTTCTCCATCGGACGATATCATTCCTGGCGCCGGAGATGGAGAGGATCCAGAATTCCCTGAAGGACGAGAGCTTCTCGGAGACGATGCCCGACTTCATAGAGATGCGGAGGAGGGTACCGGCCTCGTGGAGGGAAAGTTTCAAGGGAATTTCCATGCGCTCGTACCTCAACGAACAGGATATGAAGGAATACGCCCTTGAGATCGACGATAACGCGAACTGAGGATCTGCGAGGCCTCAAGGCCACGGTCATGGGATTGGGCCTCAACGGGGGCGGATTGGCCAGCGCGCGCTTCCTGGCCCGAAGCGGGGCCATCGTCACTGTCACCGATATGAAGGACGAGTCCGCCCTCGCCGACAGCATCGCCGCGCTCGAAGGACTTCCGATCCGCTACGTGCTCGGCGGGCACGAGCTCGGCGATTTCCGCTCGGCCGATCTCGTCGTCAAGAACCCCGCCGTGCGCCCGGACTCTCCCTATCTGCTGACCGCCAAGGCGATAGAAACCGACATCTCCCTTTTCCTGCGCCTCTCGCCTTCGCCCGTCATCGCCGTCACCGGGTCCAAGGGCAAGTCGACGGTCTCGAGCGCGATCCATCACATACTCTCGACCTCCGGCCTCGCGTCCTTCCTCGGCGGGAACATCACCCTCTCCCCCCTGTCCTTCCTCGACGGCTGCGATCCTCGTACGCCGGTCGTCCTCGAGCTCTCGTCCTGGCAGCTCGCCGACCTGAAGGGGATGGGCATCCTCAAGCCTCGGATCGCGGTGCTCACGAGCATCATGCCCGACCATATGAACCGCTATTCGTCGATGGAGGAATACGTTGCGGACAAGCGGCTCGTATACGCCGACCAGGATCGTTCCTGCCATACGCTTTGCAATCGGGACGACCCTTGGGGAAGGTCCTTCGCCTCGGAGACCCGCGGCACCGTCCTCTGGTACGCCGACGCCTTCACGGGTCTGCCTGGAGCCTGGCTCGAGCCGGATCCCTCGTCCCGGGGATTCTACTCGGGGGAGTCGGAGGCCGCCGCCGAGGAGATCCTCCCCCGAGCCCTCCTGGTTCCGGGCCGGCACCAGCGAAAGAATCTCCTCGCCGCGGCCCTAGCCTGCCGCGTCTACGGCCTTTCCGCGGCGAAGGTCTCATCTTCCGCCGCGACCTTCGCCGGAGTCGAGCACCGCCTGGAACGCTTCGCGGAAAAGGGCGGAATCGCGTGGTACAACGATTCCGCGGCCACGATTCCCCAAGCCGTCGCGGCCGCCGTGGATTCCTTCGACGGGCCGCTCATTCTCATCACCGGCGGCACGGACAAGAACCTCGATTTCGCGCCGGCCCGGCAGGCTTACGCGAAGGCCAAGCTCGTCGTCCTCCTCGCCGGCAGCGGGACGGACAAGCTCAAGCCCCTGCTCGAGGAGGACGGCCTTCCCTTGGCGGGGCCCTTCGACGATCTCTCGAGCGCGGTCGGCGAGGCGATGGCCCGAGCCGAGCCGGGCGATACCGTGATCCTCTCCCCCGGCTGCGCATCCTTCGGCATGTTCGTCCACGAATTCGACCGCGGCCGGAAATTCAAGGATGTCGTTCGCGACCTTCTCTCTCGGTCCTAGCTTCGATCATCGCGCGTCGGATCGGTGTCCTTCAGCATCGAGGCCCTTCTGCGCCATCGCCCTAAGACGCGGATCGGTCGCCTTCGACGCCGCTTCCAGGGTGGAGCGGAACAGACGCTCGCGCGTAGCGAGGGCCAACTCCAGGATGCGCAGCCGCAGGCTCGGCTCGGCTCGCGCGAAGAGGGCGGCGACCTCGCCCGCGGCCTGCCTGGAACCGATCAGCGCCGCCGCCCTCACCGCGTCGAGGGCGACGTCCTCGACGGAATCGTAGAGCGCGCGCCTGATGAAGATATACGCGGCCGATCTCCCGGACAAGCCGAGTGCCCGCGCCGCGGCTCCGCGCGCGCCCGCGTCGGGATCGGCGGCGAGCACCTGGCCCAGGGCGAACAGATCGTCGCCCGCTTCTTCGACGCTACGGTACCGCGGGACGCACCGTTTCGGCGATTCGACCCCGCTCGCCATCAGCAGCTTGTAGGCCCTAACGACTCGCGAGAACCTCTTGGCGCTATGAGGATCTCCCGACGCGTCCGGGTGGTAGCGCATGGCGAGGCGTCTATAGGCCGTGCGGATTTCCTCTGCTTCGGCTCCTGGCCCGAGGCCGAGGGAGGCGAGGGCGGAGCGCCTGAGGCCTTCGCTCATGCCCCGCTCTCGCCGAAGGCGTAGGTATCGTCGACGAAGCTTCCTTCGTCAACGAAGTGAGCTTCGTTAACGAAGCTTCCTTCGTTACGGGCCTCGACGCGCCTGGCGAGAAGCTCGCCAACCAGGCCCTCGAGCTCCGCCTTGAGCATCCTGAGCTCGCCCTCCCCGGCCTTCGAGTCCAAGGCCCGACGAAGCCTCTCTCGTATGTCGTCGAGCTCGCTTCCGAGGCCGTGCTCGAGGGCGAGGCCCTCCCGAAGTTCTTGGAGCCTTCCCGCGAGCAGGCTCGCCTTCCTCGCGAGTTCATCGCGACTTTCATCGGATGGGCCTCTCCAGATATCGGCGATGCTGATAGCCTGTTCCGCGCCGCTCTCCTGATCCACGGCCGCCACGTGGAGCATATCCGACTCGTCGATGGTGAAGGCGACCTTCACGCGCGCCCTCCCGGCCCTGGCGGGGCGCAAGCCCGCCAGGAGGAAACGTCCCAGCGAGAGGTTTTCCGACGCCGCCTCGCTTTCGCCCTGCAGCACGTGTATCTCGACCGAGTCCTGGCCGTCGGCGACGGTGGTGAACACGCGGCTGCGAGTCGAAGGCACCGCGCTGTTCTTTCCGATCAGGGGGACGAAGACTCCCCCGTCCACTTCCACGCCATAGCTGCGCGAGACGACGTCGCGGACGCGCATCCTCTCGGCCGCCTCGCCCGAGCCCGAGACCAATGCCGCCCAAACGGCAGCGCCCAACGCGACTATTTCCTCCGGATTGACCCCGCCCTCGGGCTCGCGGCCGAGCCGCTCGCGCAACCTGCGACGCACGAGTGGTATCCGGCTCGAGCCTCCCGAGAGCACGAGGGAATCGAGGTCCTCGCTCGCGACCCCGGCGTCGCGCAGGGTCCCGTCCACGAGGGCTAGGCTTCTTTCGATATAAGGCCCGGCTATGGCTTCGAGATCGGAGCGGCGGAGCTCGAGGGTCGGATGGAGTATCTTCCCGCCGACCGAGGCGAAAGCGATTGAGATGGACGCTTCGTGGCGTTCGGAAAGCTCGATTTTGGCCCTTTCGGCGGCCTCGGCGAGCTGCTGGGCGAGAAAGCGATCGGTTTCAGGATCCAGGCCCTCCGCCCTGAAGCGCGCGCCGGCCAATCGCTTCAATTCCCGATCGAGATCGTCGCCGCCGAGTCTTCCATCGCCTCTCGATGCGAGCACTCGCCAATCTCCGCCTTCGCGCTTCAGGACCGAGACGTCGAAGGTGCCGCCCCCATAATCGTAGACGAGGACGAGGGATTTCTCCGTGCCGGCGTTAGCGGCGCGGGACGAGGATTCCCAGGCCCGCGCGATGGCCGCCGCGGTAGGCTCGTTCACTATCCTCAGCACCTCGAGTCCCGCGAGCTTCCCGGCCTCGGCAAGGGCCCGCCTCTCCCTGTCCGAAAAATGGGCCGGCGCGCTGATTACGGCCCGATCGACCGAGGCTGCCAGGAAGCCCTCGGCGTCCCGCTTCAGGGAACCCAGGATCATCGCGACGATCTCCTCGGGCCGCCAGGATTTGCCCCCCATGGACAAGCTGCTTGCAGAGCCGAGGAAGCGCTTGACGCCCGCGACGGTATTGTCCGGGTTGACGAAAGCTTGGTTCTTAGCCGATTCGCCCACGAGGACATCGCCGCGCGTCGTCACGGCGACGACGCTGGGCGTATATCTCGAACCCCTGGCATTGGGGATGATTGTCGGCCTATCGCCGTCCAGCCAGGCACAGAGCGAGTTGGTCGTCCCGAAATCGATCCCTATGACAGGTGGCATCAAGGCTCGCTCCCCCGACCGGCGGAACGCCTTTCCTCGATACCGACGAGGAGTTCGATCTCGGCGACGGTCGCCCCGGTCCTGGCGGCGATGAGGTCGGCCGAGAAACCGTGCCTATGGAGGTCGAGGGCTTCCTCGCGCTTCGTCTTTCCGGGAATGACGCTGGGGCCGGGGACTCGGATCTCCGGTTCATGCGAGGCCGGCTCGCGCGCCGCGGACTCCTGCGCGGCCGGCTCTTGCGGGATCGTCGTTTCGGCCGGCGGGGGCCTCGCCGGCTCTGAGGAAAGCGCGTCGGCCGGCTCTGGCACTATCGGCCGGCGTTTATTCAGCCTGGCGTAGACCTCGCGCTCGTTTTCCCTCGTAGCGAGCTCCCTTTTCCCGACGATGATCCGTCGATCCGCTTCGTCGAGCAGCTCTCGCAAGGCGACCATCCTGTCCTCGACGAGGGAGACGTTGCGGTCCGCGGTCTCGTTGAGCTCCATGACGAGGGCCCGTGCCTCCTCGCGCACGCCTGCGAGAAGGCTATCGAGTTCGAGGTATCGCCTGACTTTCGTCCTTATGACGAACCAAACGGCAAAAAGCCCGCCCACTTCGATCGAGGCCAAAAGGAAGAATTGGGCGAGCGGGCTCATCCTGAAAGATCTACGCGGTTTCCGAGGGAGGGATCGCGCACGACCTCCTCCGGGGCTTCTTCCCCGTCCTCGTCGGCCGCGCCCTCCTCGCCGTCCTGAGAGCTCCTCCCCCCTTGGGCTCGGGAGCGGCCGGGACGCTCCTTGACCGCCCCGGCGCCGTTCTTGGGCTCCTCGGGTCGACGCACCGCTTCCTTTGTCTCCATTTCCTTCTTCTGGGCCGCCGCCCCCTGCATGGCGCTCTGCAGGGCCGGACCGTCCTTCTCTATGGCCTGGTCGCGCCCCACCTGGGACATCTGCATCAGGAGCGTTTGGAGGTCAATCGGCCTTATGGGCATCGGGCGGCCCCTTTTTGAGGATATCGTCCTCGGGCTCTTCGTAGCGAGTCGTTCGTATCATCTGGTTCTCGAGATAGAAGGTAATGGCTTTCTGCTCGGTCTTTATATCCTCTCGTACGTCCTTGATTACCAGCTTGACGCCTGGATATACGCGGCCCGATGCGCTGATCCTGCCCTTGGTCTTGAGTCCGTTGAGATAGGCCTGGATCGCCTCGATCTCCTTGGCCAATCCGCGCACCTCGGCGACCAGTTCCTCGCGGCGAAGGATATAATCCTGGAGGAGGGCTTCCTTATCCTCGGGAAGGACCTTTCTTTGCTTTTTGGTCGCGTTGAGCGTCGCGATGTTCTTGTCGAGCTCCTCCGCCTGCCGCTTGATCTGCAGCGCCTGGGACTGGAGGCCGTCCATCTTCTCCTTGCTTTTCGGGTCGTAGCCCACCTCGAGGATGGTCTCGGTCCCGCCCACGGGAGATCCGAGGGTTTTCGCGTTGATCTCCTCGCAGGCGCGGTACTTGCCGCCGACGATCGCCGCCCTTTTCCCCTGGCAGATGATCTTCTTATTCGCGACGATGATGGTGTTGATCAGGCCGTCGGAGACGATGACGTTCTCGCCCGCCTCGACCGTGGTATTCTCGATGAACTTGCTCCAGATGTTCTTGCCGGCCTGCATGATGCCGCCGCCCTTGCCGGCTATGCCTTGGTGGATGATTATATCGCCCTCTGCGATGATCTCGCACTTGCCCACAGAGCCGCGGACCTCGATGTTGCCCGATGCCTTGACCGAGAAGCCATCCTCGACGTTGCCCTGCACGATTACCGTTCCCAGGAACATCACGTTCCCCGTCTTGAGATCGACGTCCCCGGGAACGGTGAAGATCTCCTCGACGTTGATCTTGCCGCCGATGAAGGTGACGAGGCCGTTTATATCCGCGATGAGAGTGGCCCCGTCGTCGGCCATGTGAACGTTGCGGCCCAAGGGCGTCGGCATGTCCTTGCCGTTCCGGGCAGGTATCACCTTGCCGGTGACGGTCCGCCCCGGCTGACCGGGCTCCGGCGGGATCTTGCGCGCGAGAGGCTGCCCCGCGACCACGTTCTGGATGAGGCCGAGCTCCTTGAAGTTGACCCGGCCGTCGGCCGCCTCCTTGAGCTGATGCCTGTTCTTGTCGGTCTCGAAATTGTACTGAACGTAGGAATCGCGGCCGTTCTGCGGCCTGGAACCCTCCGCTGCGAGGACGGGCTCGCGGTAGCGAGGCCTATCCTCGAGTTCCTGGAGGATCGCTTCCGATACGCCGTTGATGACCCGGTTGTTGCGAAGGAAGGCGAGGATGGCGTCCTTGGAGAGGTCGGACCCGCCCGGTCCGGGCGGCGTCAGTATGACGAAGCCCTTCATCTCCTGGTCGGTGACCTCTACCGTGATCAGCGCGTCATTGGCCGGGTTCGAGATGTAGTCTCCCACCCGGACGTAATCGCTCGAGGCCTGCTTGACCACTTCCGCCACGAGGGCCTCGTCGTAGGCCCTCACCGCCCTCGATAGGAGCTTGTCATAGGCCTGGCGCTCGGAGACGCGCTTGCCCCTGCCTTGGGGCGCGCTGACCTTGAGGAGGGCCCCGTCGGGGGAGAGCCGGACGAAGCACTCTCCATCGACGTTCTTCTCCTCCACGACGGGAGCCGAATCGACGAAGTAGTCGGCCTCGTCGCGCTCGGCGGGCATATGCACCTCGCGCTTGGCCGCGACCGGATAGGCGCGGACCCGCCAATTCCTTCGCCCCGCGCCCAGTATTCCGGGATTTCCCTTCTCGATGACCTCGAATTCGAGATTCTTCAAAGGCACGCCGAGCTGCACGGCGGCGTCGGCGAGGGCCTCCTCCACCGAACGTCCCTCGACTACAAGGGATTTTCTGGCGCCGTCTTCATCGAGGTAGCGCCGCATGAGCCCGGCTATCTCGTGCAGGCCCAGGGTGGCGGCCATGGCCTTATAGGATTCCCTTGCGCAGGTTGGTGAGCTTGGCGCGAAGGCGGAGGATGGCCTTCGTATGCAGCTGGCTCACGCGCGATTCGGTCACTTCGAGCACTTGCCCGATCTCCTTGAGGGTCAGGTCCTCGTAATAATAGAGCACGAGAACCTTCTTTTCCTTCTCCGGCAGCTCGTTGATGGCCTGGACGATGACGCGTTTGACCTCTTCCCTCTCGACCGTCGCGTCGGGATTCATGCTCGAGGGCGATTCGATGCTCTCGCCGATGGAGATCTTGTCCGCCTCGTCGCCCGAGTACCAGACGTCGTTGAGGGAGAGGACGGAAGTGCTCGAGATCTTGAGCATGGTCTTGAGGAACTCGTCCTCGGAAACTCCCATCGACGAGGCGATCTCCTGATCCGAGGCCGGCCTCCCAAGCTTGGACTCGAGGCTCACCACTGCATCCTCGATCTCCTTGGTCTTCTGGCGCACGGACCGCGGTACCCAATCGATGGAGCGAAGTTCGTCGAAGATCGCCCCGCGGATGCGCGTGACGGCATAGGTCTTGAATTTGACGTTCTTATCGGGATCGAATTTCTCTATGGCGTCGAGGAGGCCGAATACCCCGAAACCCACGAGGTCCTCGAACTCCACGGTGTTGGGCATGCTCGCCGCTACCTTCCCGGCCACGTACTTTACGAGCGGAGCGTACTGCCGAATGAAGGCGTCCCTGATGGCGGACTCCTTCTTCGCCTTGTAGAGGGACCAGAGTTCGTCTTCCGTCATCCGCTGAAGCGGGTTCTCGGTCATTTTTCCTTACCCTTTCTGGTCACGTTTGAGGATTGTTCGCACCGCTTGAGCGAGAGAGGCAGGGTCGAGTCCTTCAGGTCCCGCCTTCGATCCCGATAGGCCCTGACCGCCGCCCTTCGCCGGGCCGACCGCATCGGACGAGCCACCCGACGAGAATTCGGAGGCCGTAAAGGCATCGCTGAAGCCTTCCAGATCGGGCAGGACGTCGAGGTCGTCGAAACCGGCGGAAGGACGGAGAGCCCTGTCGTAACCGGGATTGATGGGAATCGCGGCGACGCCCCGGCCTTCGCCGTCGTCGGAATCGAGAAGGCTCGTTTCGTCCACGGGCGTCAGCTCCGCCGCCGTTTCGTCGAGATCCGGCCTTTCGCCACCGAATCCGGCTCGATCGAAGCCTCCTCCCGAGCGGCCCGCGGCGGCGTATCCCGAAATGCCCTCGGGCCCTGCGAAGGAAGCCGAGCTGGCCGCCTCGCCCGGCAAGACGATATCGATATTCGTGCCCTTTTCGTCGCCGCCGCTCAAGGCGTCGAAGTCCTCGGCATCGTCGCCTTCGGTCAGGACTCCGGGAAGCAGATTTCGAAGCAGGAGGATTCCGCCGTAGACCGCGACGCCGATGAGGATGGCGCAAAGGAGCGCGCGAAAAACCAGAGTGCCGAATCCGACCCCTGCGAAAAGGCCGATCAGCGCGGAGAGCGCGGCCGCCGAGCCGGCGGCGACGAGCGAGGCACGCAGGTCCTTGTCCACCGTCTCCGCTCCCTCCTTTTGAGCCTAAGATTAGGCTGAAATCCCGACCCTCGTCAAGTTCGGGCCTTTGCCCGAGGCGCGCGACGCTAGGCTGGCCGCGCTCTCAATCCTTGCCGAACAACTTCTTGATGAATCGCCCGATCCCGGGGTCACCCGCGAAATCCGTCTTTTCGATGCGGCCGACCAGGTGCGTGACCGATATCGCCGCCTTGGACCTGGGATCCTGCACGATGAAGGGCTTCTGCCGCAGCACCGAGGCCGGCACGATGGGATCGTCGTATATGCAGCCGAGATACTCGACCTTGAGGTTGAGGAACTGGCTCGAGATATTGATGATCCTCTCGGCTACGCGCCTGCCTTCCGTGACGGTCCTCACTCGGTTCACGACCAGCTTCAGGCCGATATTGAGGTTGTCGATCTCGGTAGCGATGATCTTGATTATGCCGTAGGCGTCGGTGATCGCCGTCGGCTCCGGGGTGGTCACGATGATCGCGTCGTCGGCCGCCGCGACGAAGCCGAGGACATTGGCGGAGACGCCGGCCGCCGTGTCGATGATGATGATGTCGGCCTGGGAAAGGGTATACAGCTCGCCGATGAAGCTCCGCCTCTCCTCGTCGGTCAGGTTGGCGATCTTCGAGAAGCCCGAGGCCCCGGCGACGATCTGGATGCCGTATTCCGTGTCCAGGATGATCTCGCGCATGGTCTTTTGCTTGCGGATCACGTGGTAGAGGTTGTACTTGGGGATCATGTTGAGCATGACGTTGACGTTCGCGAGCCCGAGATCCGCGTCCATCACGATCACTTTCTTGCCCGTTTTGGCGTAGGCGATGGCCAGGTTGACCGAAACGTTCGTCTTTCCGACGCCCCCCTTGCCCGAGGCGACGGCGATGATCCGCGTCTTCTTGCCGTGCTCGGACGAGGCGGCATCGCGCTTTTCCACTGCCGGAGGCCTTTTGCCCATGATCTCGCGAAGCGCTTGCGCCTGATCTTCCATTTTCAACTCCAATCCTCTCGAGGGCCTCCGCGCGGCCCGCTTGCTCGGTCGAGCGTCCGCCCGGCCCCGGATTCCTCCGCCTCTTCGCCGTAGCGCGCCTCGAGGCGCGGACGGTCGACTCGAAAACCTTCCAGGTTCATCAAAAGGCGCGTCACGCGCGCGCGCTCGATGTTCTGCGGCACCGACTGGCCGTTCGTGATATAGGATACGCTCTTCCCCCGCTCGGCGAGCGCGGAGACGGCGTTGCCGATCCTGTTGGTCTCGTCGAGCTTGGTGATGACTACCGCCTTGTAGTCGAAGGGCTCGAACTGCCGCATTATCTGGATCATGTCGCTCGCCTTGGTCGTGGCGGAAAGCGCCAGATGGGTCTCGGCCTTGGGCCCGCAGGCGGCGAGGACGCGCTGCATCTCGGCGAGTCGTACCGCGTCCCTGGGACTCTTGCCCACGGTATCGACGAGGACGAGGTCCGCGTCCGAATGCATCGCGATCGTCTTGCGGAGGTCGTCGGCCGTCTCGACGCAGGAGACCGGGACGCCCATGATGTCCCCGTAGGTCTCGATCTGCTGGCGCGCGCCGATTCGGTAGTTGTCGATCGTGATCATCCTGACCGATTGGGGCCTTCCCCCGCCGATACCCACGGCATGGATGGCCGCGAGCTTGGCTATCGTCGTGGTCTTGCCCACCCCCGTCGGCCCGACGAGGGCGAGGATCCTGGGCCCCCTCCTATCGGGCGTCGCCCCTTGAGAAGGCTGTTTCTCCGGCCCGGGCCACAGTCGAATCGAATCTCCCACCCATTCCAGGGCGGCGGACTCGACTTCCTCGACGTCGCCCAGGGCCTCGAGCGAGAAGTCCCGGCGGAGGCGGGCGACCGCCTCCCTCCGGAAGGATTCGGAGAAATCGTTGAGGGCGAGGAGAGCGTCGATGCGGCGTATCGTCTCGTGGTCGTCGGCCTCGGTCGCCGCCGCGGGCCTCTCGTCGAGCCTGTCCCTGATCCCTTTTATCTCGGCGAGCACCTGCTGAAGGGCCTGATCGGCCTTGGCCTGGGCGAGGATCTTGCGCTTCTCCTCCTCGAAGTCCGGCTTGGGCGCGCTCTTCGCCTCGGCCGCGCGTTCGGGCCGGATGTAGCCCGTCACCTCGACGCCCTCCCTCGCGAAGAGCCCGAAGAAGCCTCCCATCCTTACCGTCTTGTGCGACAGCACCTGGGCCGAGTCGCCGTACTTCGCCCTGATCACGTCGAGCGCCTCGCGGTGCGAGGAAGCCAGTTCGGTGAAATACTGCATCGCCTAACCTTCCACTTTTATCTCGCCGACGGCCTCTACTCGAGCGTCGGCCACTATCTCCGGGACCGAGAGGACGACGAGGTCGGGCAGCTCCCTCTCGGTGCTGGCCTTTACGAGGGCGCGGGCGCCCTCCGAGCACAGTACGATGGGGACCCAGCCCTTCTGCTGTACCGCCGACACGGCGCGCGTGAGAGCCTTGATCCATTGTCGCTGGGCGGCGGGCTCGAGGGCGGCGACGACTCCGCCCGGGGTATCGACCCTGCTATCGATTATCTTTTGCTCGAGTGCCGAATCGATGGTGAGCACGCGAAGCGTCCGATCCTGATCCGCGTATTGCAGGCATATCTGCCTGCCGAGCGCCTGCCGGCATTTTTCGGCCAGGAAGACCGGATCCTTGGTCACGCCGGCGTAGTCGGCGAGAGTCTCGAGGATGACCACCATGTTGCGGACCGACACCTGCTCGCGCAGGAGGGCCTGCAGCACCTTCTGCGTCTCGCCCAGGCTGAGGCGCTTGGTCGTGTCCTCGACGACGGCCGGATAATCCTTCTTGAGCGCGTCGAGGATGGACTGGACCTCCTGCCTGCCGAGTATCTCCGAGGCGTGCCTCTTGATTATGTCGGTAAGGTGGGTCGCGACGATGCTGGGCGCGTCGACGACGGTATAGCCCGCCCTTTCGGTCCTGTCGCGCTGCTCCTCGGCTATCCAGAGGGCGGGCAGGCCGAAGGTCGGGTCCCGCGTCTTCTCGCCGGGTATGTCCTCGGTGACTCCCCCCGGGTTTATCGCCAGGTAGTAGCCCAGCCGTATGATGCCGCGTCCGACCTGGACGCCGCGGATCTTGAAGCAATACTCCGAGGGCTCCAGCCGCATGTTGTCGATGATCCTGATTCGCGGAACCACCAGCCCCATGTCGAGAGCGCTCTCCTTGCGTATGCGCGTTATGCGCTCGAGAAGATCGGCGCCCTTGTCCTTGTCCACCAGGGGGATGAGGCCGTAGCCGAGCTCGAGACTGATGGGATCGAGGGGAACGACGGGAGAGAGGTCGGCGGGGACATCGGCCTTCTTCTTGCCCGCGGCCGCCGTCTTGGCTCGGTCGGCGTCGGCCACCTGCTTTCGTGCCAGCCTGACGCCGATGAGGGCAAGCATGGCCGCCATGGGGATGAGCACGTACCAGGGGAAGCCAGGGAGGACGGCCATTATCGCCAGGACGGAGGCTCCGACGAGGTAGACTCTCGAGTTCTGCGAGAATTGCTTCGTGACGTCGTTGCCGAAGGTTCCCTCCGAGTTCGCCCTCGTGACTATGATGCCGGTAGCCACGGAGACGAGGAGGGCCGGGATCTGGGAAATGAGGCCGTCGCCTATCGTGAGGAGCGTATAGGTCGTGATCGCCGTATTGAAGTCCTCGTGATGGAGGACCATTCCTATCACGAAGCCGCCGACGAAATTGATGACGGTGATGAGTATCCCCGCCTTGACGTTGCCCGAGATGAATTTGGAGGCGCCGTCCATTTGGCCGTAGAAGTCGACCTCGCGCTGGACCTCGCCCTTTCGGCGTATCGCCTCTTCCTCCGTGATCGCCCCCGAATTGTATTCCGCGTCTATGGACATCTGCTTGCCGGGCAGTCCGTCCAGGGTGAACCGGGCGGCGACCTCGGCGATGCGCGTCGCGCCTTTCGTGATCACCATCACCTGCACGGCGATGATGACGAGGAAGATGATAAAGCCGATCACCAGGCCATCAGCGCCGCCAGCGCCCACGACGAAGGACGCGAAGGCCCGTATCATCTTGACGTCGAATTTGGCGCCCATGGAAAGTATGAGGCGCATCGTCGAGATGTTGAGGGCGAGGCCGAATACCGTCGTGATGAGGAGCATCGTCGGGAAAATCGAGAATTCCGTCGCCTTTTTCGTGAAGAGCACGATGAGGAGTATGAGGATGGCCCCGGTAAGGTTGAAGGCTAGGAGGGCGTCCAGGAGCACCGAGGGGACCGGTATGATTATCATGAGAACGACCGCCACCGCGCTCACGGCTACGGCCAGATCCGACGGATTGCCCACGAGATTGTTGCGTACGAGGCGCTGAGTGTCAGCCATGCCAGCCTACCTCCGATGCGTTCATTTTTCGCTACGCTCCCGCGCCCGCGTCGGCGAAGCTCGCCGCCTCGCGCGACTCGCCCTCCGCGCCGAGCACGTGGGCGAGAACGGCCGCGATGGCCTGATAGTACTTCTCGGGGATTGCGTCCCCGATCTCGACGTCCGCGTATAGCGCGCGCGCGAGGGGCCTGTTCTCGACCAGGGGGACCCCGCTCTCGATCGCGATCCGCTTGATCCGCTGGGCGACTTCGTCGACGCCCTTCGCGCTGACCGTCGGCGCGGGCATCTTCTCCCTGTCCCACTCGAGGGCCACGGCGTAATGGGTCGGATTGGTTATGACCACGTCGGCCTTGGGCACGTTGGCCGCCATGTTCCGCGCGAGCAGCTCGCGCATTCGCTCGCGGAGCCTGCTCTTGATCAACGGATCCCCCTCTTGCATCTTCCGCTCTTCCTTCACTTCCTCCTTGGACATCTTGAGGGATTCCATATACTGCCTGCGCTGGAAGAGGTAGTCGGGCACGGCGAGGATGAGCATCGCCACCGCCACCTCGATGATCAGGCGCATCGCCAGGGAGAATACGAACGCGATCATGGGCCAGAACGGGCCCTCGAAGAGCCTTCTGAGCCTGTCGAACTCGCCCTGGATGGTGAGGTACGCGACGAAGGCGATGATGAATATCTTCGCGATCGACTTCGCGAGATTGAAGACTCCCTCCAGGGAGAACATGGTCCTCTTGAAGTACTGGCCGAATCGAGGAACGATCTTGGAGAAGTCGGGCGTAATGGGCTTGACCGAAAAGACCAGGCCCACCTGCAGCACGTTGGAGAAGATCGCCCCGATGACGGCGACGCCGGCCAAGGGAAGGGTTAGACGGATGAAATACGAGAAGAAGGCCGCGACAACAGGCCCCGAATCGGTCGAGATATCAGTCTTCCCCACGAGGCCCAGGTAGAAAAGCAGCATCTCGCGCAGGGTCCGGGCGAAATAAGGTCCGAGCAGGACGAGGGCGACCGACGGGAACAGGAGGCCGACCGCCCCTATCAGCTCTTGGCTCTTCGCTACCCGTCCCTCTTCGCGCGCCTTCCTGAGCTTGGTTTCGGAGGGCTCCTCGGTCCGCCCCTCGTCCTCGGCGGCGAACCATTGCAGGCCTATCCGCCCGGGGTCGTCGGCCGAGGGCGCGAGACGAAGCCGCGGATACGGCTCGATCACAGCTTGCCCCCTACCAGTATCCCCAAGTCGTCGAAGCTCGCGTCGACGAGGTGCGAGAAGGCCTCCATCATGAAGGGAAGGGAGGAGAGCATTATGAAGAAGGTCACGGCCAGCGAAACCGGAAAGCCCTCGGTAAGGAGGTTCATTTGGGGAGCGGCCTTGGAAAGGAGTCCCATCGCTACCGATACGATGAACAAGGTGCCCAGCACGGGCATGGAAAGGACGAGGGCCTGCTGGAAAAGAGCGCCGGTGGCCCTTAGTATAAATTGGACGATGTCGTCCCGCCTGTTCACCAAGTCGATCGCGCGCATGGCCTTGAAAGAGCCCTGCACGCCGATGAGAAAGAGGCGCTGGAAGCCCGAGGTCGAAACGAAGATGAACATCGCGATGATGTTGAGGAACTGCCCCATGAGGGGGAGCTCGACTTCCGCCAGGGGATCGAAGGTCTCCGAGGCCCCGAAACCGATTTGGAGCGAGAAATACTGACCCGCGGTCGTAAACGCCGAATAGACGATAGAAAGGAAGAAGCCCATGACGAGGCCGATCATCGCCTCGCCGACGATGAGGAGGGCGAAAGCCATGCCATCGTCCGGTACGGCGTATCCGGACGCCTTTACCGAAGGGAAAACCATCGCGGCAGCGAATCCCGCCAGGCCTATCTTCGCCACCTGAGGCACGCCTTGGCCCGAGAGCAGGGGAGCGACCTCGATCATCGCGACGATCCTCACCGCGATGAGGAGGAAGAGATTGAAATCGGCGAAGGGCCATCCCATTCGGCGCCTCACCTGGCCATCTGCGGGATCAATGCGAAGAGGTCCCGCGTATATTGCCCGAGGTTGCCGAACATCCATCCGCCGAGGAGCGCCAGCACGAGCATTATGGCCGCAATCTTGGGCACAAAGGTGAGGGTCTGCTCCTGGATGGAGGTAGTCGCCTGGAAGATGGAGACGACGAGCCCGACCACCATCGCGACGAGGAGGACGGGCGCGGATAGAAGCAGGATCTCGAAGATCCCTCCTCTCATGATCGAAACGGCATCGCCCATGCTCATGGCGCCCCCATCAGAAGAAGGACCTCACGAGCTGCTGCGTGAGGAGTCCCCATCCGTCTACGAGTACGAACAGGATCAGCTTGAAGGGCATCGATATCATGACCGGCGGAAGCATGATCATGCCCATGGACATCAGTATCGAGGATACGACCATATCGATGATGATGAACGGAATGTAAAGAAGTATGCCTATCTTGAAGGCGACGGTAAGCTCGTTGAGGATGAAAGCCGGCACGAGGACATAGGTCGGGACGTCCGCCAGGGTGTTGGGCTTGGGCAGGCCCCGCATCGACATGAAGAGACGGATATTCTCGGGATGCGACTTCATTTGATCGAACATGAAGATGCGAAAGGGCTTTTCCGCCGCATAGTAGGCCTGCTGGACTCCTATCTTTCCGTCGGATAAGGGCTTGAGCGAATCGTTGTAGACGGTCTGGAAGGTCGGCCACATGATGAAGACGGTCAGGAAAAGGGAAATGCCCATGAGTACTTGGCTGGGGGGCATCTGTTGCAGCGAAAGCGCTCGCTTTACGAAGTCGAGGACAATGGAGATTCGCAGGAAGCTCGTTATGAGAATGAGTATGCTCGGGGCCAGCGAGAGAGCCGTCAGTAGAAGGAGGAGCTGGACCGAGAATGCTACTTCCTGCCCGGTGCTGGGGTTCCTTACCCGCAAATCGACGAGCGGGACGAGGGGCACGGAAGTCGGGAGCCCCGAAGTCGATCGAATGCCGGAGCCCGCCGAGCCCGGGCGGGAGGCCGATGCGGCGGGAGACGGCGTGAAGGTCGAAATCGCCGAGTTCGGCGATTTCGTCGCCGAAACGGAAGGCTGAACCGCTTGGGCCTTCGCTCCGATAGTCGGAAGGACGGCGAGCGCAAGGGCGAGAGCCGCGAGCCGCAGGAATTGCCTTTGTGCTCTCATGGCACCCTCAGAATTTTCGCAGCCGCTCGCGCTGCCCGGCCAGGAAGTCCGCGTCGCGGCGCTGCCTGGACCCGTCCTTGCCTCGGCCGCCGCTTCTATGACGGGCGCCCAATAGGTTCACGAGCATTTCCCCGAAATCCATGCCCGGCTTGGAAGCATGGGGCGCCAGGGCAGCCTCGAGAGCCAGGCCGTCGATGAAGTCTTTGTCCACCACTTCCGCCACGAGGGTGATCGAGGCGTCCGTCGCGCCTATCAGATAGGCTTTGCCGCCGAGGCTTACCACATGCAAGGCCTTACCGGAACCCAGGGACGTGGAAGCGAGCACCTTGACGGCCGCGTCGTCGACGGCCTTGGGTCTCGACGCGCGTTTCATGAGACGGTAGATGCCATAGATCGCGGCCAGCACGAGTGCCAGCACGAATACCATGCGGAGGAAATAAGCCAGTGTAGTTGAACCGGCCGCGTTATTCGCGGCCTTGGCCGGCGCCGCCACATCGCCTAAGGTGAGAGTCGTCTCATCCACCGAAGCCGCCGTCCCCACGGCGTTTCCGGCTGCAGGCGGCATAGCGGCATTCTTGCCCTGCGCTCCCGCGACGGCCCCCGACCCCAGCGCCAAGACGGCGCACAGGACGAGCGCTATACGTTTCAAAGATCCCCTCCCGAAATTCAACCTTCATTTTAGTGCATCGGGAGGTTAAACGCAATAGTTATTTAATAGAAGCACAGAATTTTAGCCTAAATCGCCCATCCTCTCCATCGGCGAAACAATCTCCGTGACGCGAACGCCGAAATTCTCGTCTATGACCACGACTTCGCCCTTGGCGATGAGCTTGTGATTGACCAGGATATCCACGGGTTCGCCGGCCAGCTTGTCCAGCTCGATTATCGTGCCTTCGCCCATTCCGAGGATTTCCTTTATCAGCTTGCGCGTTCGACCCAGCTCGACCGTCATCTCCATGAAGACGTCCATGATGAGGCCGATGTTGCCCGACTCGGGGCTAGCCTGCTGCATTTGAAGGCTCGCGAATTGCACGGGCTGGACGTTCGGCGGATTCATGCCGCCGAATCCCCCCATCGGCGAGCCATAGCCCGAACCCATCTGTTGCCCCATTTGGCCCATCTGCTGGCCCATTTGACCCATCTGCTGGCCCATCTGGCTCATCTGCATGCCCGAGACGGGGGATCCCATGGAGCTTCCCATCTGCCCCCCCATCATCGCGGGTAGCTGCCCGCCCGGCATTCCTCCGCCGGCCGATGCAAGGACGTCTTTTACGAACGCGAGGGCGAACAGCTCGACGAGGCGATCGGCCTGGTCGTCGCCTATCTGGACGGGATAAACGGCGCGCAGGAAGTCTCCGGACGGAACCTTTGCCATGGCCTTGGGACCGAAGGCCCCCTCAGCGACTCCGGCGGTGATATTGCGATTGCCGGTCTTCTCGGATACGACGGTTATCTGGGTTCCCGCGAGGGTGGAGATGCACTCCTGCACGGCTGAAACGGCCATATCGTCGAGTTCCGACAGGGTCTCGTCCTTGTTGGCGAGAGAGGCGATCCTGACCGCCATCGCCTTGGACATGACGAAGGAGTGATCGCCGGGAAGCGAGCCGGCGAAGGGCACCGACACGGTAAGCACTTCCTCGGGGACGTCCCTGAGGAAGCCGTCCCTCGTGGATCCATCGACCGTCGGACTCTGTATGGTGACGGGGAGCCCCGTAATCATGGAGAGATTCTGGGACTGGGCGCTCAGCGTCGATTCGAGTATCGCCTTGAATGCCTGCGCGTCTTGGGCCGAGAGGGCCGAGCCCTGGCGTCCCGAGGCCGACGGCGATGCCGGAGAGCCGGAGCCGCCGTCGAGGCCCGCGAGGAGGGAGTCTATCTCTTCCTGGGAGAGGGCGCCGTCACTCATTATTCTCGTCTCCTTCTGAGGCTAGTTCCTCGAATTCTTCCTGGCCCACGTCCTCGAGCTTCTTCGTGATTTGGACAGCCATCTTCTTGCCTATCACGCCCGGTCGACAGAGGAATTTCTTCTTGTTTCCGACGTCAAGGGCCATCGGATCCCCGACGTGGACGGTGTGGAGCCGAATCACGTCTCCCTTGCGCAGGGCGAGGACGTCTCGGACCGATATGTTGATGTGGCCGACCTCGGCGATGACGGGTATCTCGACCGTGGACAGCTTTTCCTTCAGGATATTCAGGTTCTCCGTCGTCGCGCCCCTGCGCACCGAGCTGTACCAAAATTGCGCGGAAAGCTTCGAGACGATGGGTTCGATAGTCATGTAGGGTATGCAGAAGTTCATCATCCCCTCGACTTCCCCGACCTTTGTCTCGAGCGTGACCAGGACCACCATCTCGGAGGGCGGCACTATCTGGGCGAATTGGGGGTTCGTCTCGATTTGGGAGAGGCGGGGCCGAAGGTCGATGACGGTGGTCCAGGCCTCGCGCATGTTTCCGAGGATTCGAACGATGATCCCTTCCATGACCGAATGCTCGATGTCCGTAAGCTCGCGGTTGAGCTTGGCCCCCTCACCGGAGCCGCCGAAAAGGCGATCGATGATCGTGAAGGTGACGGAAGGGTCGATCTCGAGTATGGCCTGGCCCTTGAGAGGATCCATGCTGACGACCGCGAGGGTCGTGGGCGTAGGTATGGACCGGATGAATTCCTCGTAGGTGAGCTGGTCGACGGACGCGACGTGGACGTTGACCAGCGCCCGCATCGAGGCCGAGAGCGTGGTCGTAGTCAGGCGCGCGAAGGTCTCGTGCATGTTCTGTACGGTACGAATCTGCTCCTTGGAGAACTTATCCGGGCGCTTGAAGTCGTATATCTTGATCTTGCGGTTGTCGGCGGTCGGCTTTATGCTCTCGATCTCCGTCTCTCCCGCGTTGATGGCGGTGAGGAGCTGGTCTATCTCGTCCTGAGAGAGGACTTCGGTCATACCGCCTCCATACCGTAACCCGATCCCGGCCTACATTTTTATGACGTCGAGGCGATCGAACAGGACTTCCTTGACCGTGGGCTTGCTGAGTATGCGATTGAGGTTTTCCTTGATCTCGTCCTGTATGATGAGCTCCTTGTCGGGCGTCAGGTCATCCGCCATCTTGGAAGTGAAATATCTCCTGAGGAAGTCCCTGATCTGCGGCATCCTCGCGTTCACCTCGACGGGAGAATCCTTATCCTGCAGATCGAAGCCCAGATTGACCCTGACGGTCACGGAATACGGCTCTTTGTCGCTCGTCTTGGTGCGGATCTCGCCGATCGTTCCGACGTACTGGTAAAGCGGAGTCGACGCCTGGTAATCCTCGGATTTGGTGATCGCGACCACGGGCTTGCCCTGTTTGTTCACTATGCCGACGGTAATCACGACTATGGTTACGATGAATATGACGGCGCCCAGCCCGATCCCGATGACCATGAGGATCCGCGCGATCCCCGGCCCCGCGCCCTTGGCCTTGGAGGGTTGGGAGGTTTCGGTCTCGCCCTCGGCGAAATTCATCTCCTGATCGTCGGCGTTATCCGACATGGCTGACCTCCTCCCTTAAATTATCGGTGCCTTGTGCGACCATATTAGTATACACGGAAGAGCGCAGGCTGAAAAGCGGAATGGCCGCCAGCCCGCCTCCGGCTTCAGTCCGCCTCGCCGAAACCGGCGATCGATCGCCTGTATGCGACGATTCGGGATATGACTTCCGCCGGCTTCTCGGCCACGACCATCCTCTTTCCGAACACGAGGCCCAGGGTCGTGTCGGGATTGGCTTCCATCGTCTCGATCTGATGGGGGTTGACCCAGAACTTTTTGCCGGAGAGCGCAGTGAGCTCGATCATGCTTCCCTCATTAAGATAGGCATACGGCGGTCGATCGAAAAGAAAACGCGGAGATCACGGAGCGAACGGAGGACACGGAGCAGGAATGGAACCGGAGAAAATCGAGCGCCTCAGGCTTTCCGCTCTTTTTCCACTTCCGCGCTCTGCGATAGCTCCGCGCTCTCTCTGTGTCCTATTCTCGTTCGCCGTTTTTTACCGCTTGAGCGTCAGGAGTTCCTGGAGCATCTGGTCGGAAGTCTGGATCGTCCTCGAGTTCGCCTGGAAACCTCTCTCGGTCACTATCATGTCGGTCATCTGCTCGGCGAGATCGACATTGGACATTTCGAGCGTCCCCGCGATGATCTTGCCCTTGCCCGCTATGCCCGACGGCCCGATATTGGCCTGCCCCGAATTGTTGGACTGGACGAAATTCGTCTCGCCTACCTTCTCCAGGCCGCCCGGGTTCGTGAAGCTGCCCAAGGCTATCTGGCCTATGCTCCTGTTCGTGCCGTTCGAGTAGACCGCAGTGACTACGCCCGACTGGTCTATCTTGAAGCTATCCAGGTAGCCCATCGTATAGCCGTCCTGGTCGAAGGCCTTGGTCGACGATCTCTCCGCCATCTGCGTTACGGTGTTCGTCGCCGAGCCTACCGTGCCGAGGTTGATCCTGAAGGTTTGCCTCGTCGCCCCGCCGCCCGCGGCCGGCGTGGCACCCTGCACGTCGAAGGAGACTCCCATGTCCAGGGCCCCGGTCGTAGGGGACGCATTGCCTTGCCCATCCCGAACCCGGGCGAGCAGACCTCTGTTGTCGAATTCCACGGTGAAGGTATTGCCATTGGCGGCCAGGGGGTTGGCCCCGAGGGCGACGCCGGCGTTCGCGGGAGTCTGCGCGTCGGGATCGACGGTCACGGTGCCCTGCCATTGGTTGGCTTGGCCGACAACCTTGCGGTATTCGACGCGGAGGGTATGCGGCGAGCCGAAGGAGTCGTAAATCTTCTCCTCGACCCGCCAGGTGCCCTGCTCCACCGTATCCGCGGTGGAGTTCGGCGGCACTTCTATCGTTCGCTTATCCAGGTTGCATGCTATGTCCACGCGACTGGTCGCCTTGGCCGGATCCTTGGAACCGATGGGCACGACGATATCCTGGGTCGCTCCCGAGGTCGAGAGCAGAGGCTGTCCGTTGACATCCTGGGCAAGCCAACCCTGGACGCGATAGCCGGTCGCGGGATTGACGAGCGTGCCGTTCCTATCCAGGCCTAAGGCTCCGTCGCGCGTAAATAACGTGCTATCTCCGTTCTTGAGGACGAAGAAGCCGTTGCCCTGGACGGCGAGGTCGGTCATTACGCCCGTAGTCTGCAGCGCGCCCTGCGTGTGGATCGTATCGATCGAGCCCACCGACATTCCCAGGCCGATTTCCTTTGGATTGACGCCACCGACGTCGCCATTGGGCGCGGAGGCTCCGGACATCTGCTGGTAAAGGAGGTCCTGGAAGGTCGCCCGCTCCTTTTTGAAGCCGGTGGTATCTGAACCCCAACACGAGGTTGGTGGAGAGGCCGCTATTGAGGTTCGTAAGCGGGTCGTTGACTTCCAGCCCGTCGACGATGTAGCCGTTAGAGAGAGCGGGCAGTCCGTTAAATTCCACGTTGCCGTATCCGTTGGTGCCGCCGACGAAGTCGTTGCCGCTCCCGGCCGTGTTGATGAGCGCTCCAGGCGCAAACTGCAGGGGGTAGGTTAAGTCTCCTCCCGGATTTGGCAGATCCTCCAATGCCGGTGCACTAAGGGTCGTGGATGTGTTGGCGTTTTCCGGATTGATGAGTGGGGCTTCGCTGCTGACCTCAACCACTTCATTTGATGGGCCACCTGGAACGTGAAATCCACGGTCTGCTTCTGTCCCAGACCCGCAACGACGTTGTCATTCTTTCCTTGGCTCGAAGCCTTGATCTTCAACTGTGACCGAATAGGTGCCCGGCTTTAACTGCGGAAAGTTGAAGCGACCTGCGTCATCGGTCCTGGCACTACGCTTCAGACCGGTCTCGTGATTCGTGATCGTGACAGTGGCACCGAGCCGGCGCGCGTAGTGCGTACCTGTGCTTATTATTCTTTACAATACAGGTTGCTATTTCGTTGTCAATACATCCCCAAATGTTTTCTCTCGCATTCCTGATTCCCTCTCTTTTCATCTGATTCCCCTCTTCCTTTCCATGGCATTCGCTGTTCATGTTCACACATTCCTTTCAATTTGCTGGGGTCCGGATGTTATTTCTGCGACACAATTTCCATCCGGGACTTACTACTTATAGGTTTAGGTTGGGGGTCATTCTCCCCAAAAACTTAGTTAAAGTTAAAGTTGGAGAGTTAAAGTTAAACTTTGAACTAATCTCCCGTGTCGTCTCCAAGAACTTCATCATCGATGTCAAGTTTGGGTTCCGGTTCATTCTTTAAGCGGTTTCTAGGCCTACTTCTTCGGGCTTCGGATTCTATTAGTTCCATCAG
>CAVZVX010000179.1:0-12936 GCA_963778775.1 uncultured Spirochaetota bacterium
CGCTATGCCGACGAGGGCGGACATGATCGACTTGGCGATGGAGAATGAGGTGTACAGGGTGTCGCGGCTCCCCCCGTCGGGATAGGCCTCGAAAAGGACTTTGTCGTCCCGGATTACGATAAAGGCCTTGGTGTCGGTCCGGGCGAGGAGATCGGCGAGCCGCTCGGTTCTCGTCCTCCTGCGGTATTCGTAGGCGACGGCTTCGGGGATGGATTTCCCCTCGACCTTCCCGAGGGACGAGACCGGCGCGGCGTTCATGACCTCGCGTTGGGGAAAGATGCGCCATGTCGAGAGCCCGGGCGAGAGGCTGGTCAGGATGCGGAAGGCGGCCACGGGACCGCGGATCGCGGCGAGGGCCCCTATATAAAGGACGGCGAGGGCGAGAAGGGCCGCGACCGCGAAAAGGAGGATGCGCGCTGGGCGTCTCATGGAGGCGAACATAGCGCGGCGGCTGCCAGCCGTCCATAGGGAGATTCTTCCGCGGTCCCATCGGCCAACGCGGAATTCCCCTCGCCGCAACGAGGCATGGAGAAACCCTTCAGTTATTATCTGCGCGAGAACATTTACGTGACCACGAGCGGCGTCTTCGATCTGCCGGTCTTCGAGCGCGCACGAGCCGTCCCGGGCATCGATAATCGGGCCAATTTATACGCCGCGCCGCCGATCCGCCCAGCGGTACCCTTGGCGGATTCCGGGAGACAGTACAAAAAGAGTACCGGCAAGTACGATCTCGAACTGGCTAATGGAGGAAAAGTCGGCCTACACTCGGGTAACGTTTCGTATTAGGAGGGCTTATGGGAAAGAAGGGAATTGCATTAGCCATTGCCTTGGTTTTATCGACAGTCTCGTTCGCGATCGCCGAGAACGTCAAGCTGACCTACGTCTACTGGGGAAGCCCCAACGAGGACCTCGCATTGAAGGACGCATTCAAGTCCTTCGAGGCCGCGAATCCCGGCATTACGGTCGAGCCGATGTACATCCAAGGCGACATATCGGGCACCGAGTACGCCGCCAAGCTCAGGGCCATGGCCCAGACGGACACTCTTCCAGATCTAGGCTACTTCAGGCCGGATCAGTTCGGCGAGTTCGCGGCGGCGAACTATATGCTCGACCTGACGCCGATGGTCCAAAAGGAAGGCTTGGCCAAGGACTACCTTCCCCAAGTCTGGCTGAAGGTCAAGGATAGAATCTACGGGGCATACTCCGCCGCGGAATGCCAGATGATGTTCTACAACAAGGACGTCCTTCAGAAAGCCGGCGTCCCCCTGCCTCCCGCCGATTACGCGAAGGGCTGGACCTGGGACCAGTTCGTGAAGTACTGCCAAATGATCACCACCGACGCGAACGGCAAGCATCCGGGCGATGCCGGCTTCGACGATCAGAGGATCACGACCTATGGGGTCAGCTATCAGCTCTGGCACGCGATGCTCACACCTCCTTTATTGAGCGGCGGCGGCGGGATCGTGTCGCCCGACGGCAAGAAATTCATCATGGATTCGCCCGAATCCGTCGACGTAATCCAGAAGATCGCCGACCTCATCAATAAGCAGAAGGTGATGCCCTATACGAGCCCCTCTTCTACTTCCCAGGGCGGCCTGCCGGCTCCTCCCGTCATGCTCGCCAACGGCCAGCTCGGCTTCTACATCACCGGGCAGTGGGAGCTTTTGGATATTGCCAAGATGAGCTTCCCTATGGGCATCGGCGCCTTGCCGATAATAAGGAAGCCCGCTCAGATGTACGTCAGCGGAGCCTCGGTCATCTTCAAGTCCACGAAGCACCCGAAGGAAGCCTGGCTTCTGCATAAGTGGCTCATGACGCCGGACAAGACCCTCAATCTCTACACCAGCGGACTATGGATGCCGACGAAGGCCTCCTGGTACAATGACCCTGCCGACCTGGCAAAATGGATCAACAATCCGGCCCATCCCGCTGAATACAAGGCGGCGGTCGTCGATTCCATGAAAGTCGCCACGACGATACCCGAGGTCAGGGTCAAGAACTACACCCAGATCATCAACGAATGCGTAAACCCTCAGCTCGACCGGGTCTGGCTCGGGGAGATCACGGCCAAGGAAGCCCTCCAAAAGGCGGGCGACTTGGTAAGGAAGCAGAATCTCATGCAGGGGACTTGGTAGGCCGAATCCGCGCCGCCGAGGCCGATCTCGGCGGCGCGATCCCACACGCAGGAGCCATTTCATGATCGAATCGAGCGTCGGGCGGAACGGGAGTCCGAGAAGCGCGCGGAAGAGCAATTACCTGTCTCGGACGAACAATTTCTGGGGCTGGCTCTTCATCACGCCCGTGGTCCTGGGGCTTTCCCTTTGGGTCGCCTTCCCCCTGATCCTCAGCCTCGGCACCAGCTTCACCCAGTGGGACCTGATCACTCCGTCCGTATTCATCGGATTCAAGAACTATATCGACATGTTCACGTTCGATCCCGTCTTCTGGCAGGCAGTTACCGTGACGCTCTATTACACCCTGGTCGGGGTCTCTCTCCAGGTGGTACTTGCACTCGCCGCCGCTCTCCTGCTCAACACGAAAGTGAAAGGAATGAATTTCTTCCGCACCATGTTCTATCTCCCTTCGCTCGTTCCGGCGATCGTCACGGCGGCTCTGTGGATGTGGCTCTACAATCCGCAGTTCGGGCTGCTGAACATCCTATTGACCCGTCTCGGAATGGAACCGCAAAAATGGGTCTATGGCACCAGGACGGTGATTCCCAGCCTGATCCTCATGAGCGTTTGGGGCATCGGCAATATCATCGTCATTTTCCTGGCCGGTCTCCAAGACATACCGAAACAGCTCCTGGAAGCGGTCGAGATCGACGGCGGAAACGCGTTCCACTCGTTCCGTCACGTCATCCTTCCGCTCCTGACACCCACCATCCTCTACAACGTCGTGATAGGCATCATCAACGGCTTCCAGACTTTCACGCAACCCTACATCATGACGAACGGCGGTCCCGCGAATGCGTCGCTGTTCTACGTGCTCCACTTATATAGGCAGGCATTCATGTTTTCCAAAATGGGCTACGCGAGCGCCATGGCCTGGTTCGTCTTCATCGCTACTGGCGCCGTTTCCCTCATTATCTTCAAGACCTCCAAGGGCTGGGTCTTCTATCAGGGAGAGGACGACAAATGAGCAAGGCGCCAGCGAGAAAGACGTACTCCCGACTCGCCGCGTATTTCGCTCTCGGCTTGTTCTCGCTTTTCTGCGTCTTCCCCTTCTTATGGCTGGTTCGAAGCTCCTTCATGACTTCGAGGGAGATGTTCACGCTCCCGCCGCCGGCCATGCCCGCCGCTTTCCAATGGAAGAACTACGGCGACATCTTCAAGGTCGTCCCCTTCGCCCGCTATTTTCTCAATACCTTCGAGATAGTCGCCATCAACATAATCGGCGCCCTCTTGAGCAATACCTTGATCGCCTACGCCTTCGCCCGGATAAAGTTCAGGGGCCGAACGATGATGTACGCCCTTTGCCTCTCGACCTTGATGCTTCCCCAGACGGTCACCATGATTCCTCTCTTCATGGAATGGAAGATATTCCACGGCATCAATACCTACGCTCCCCTGACCGTCCTGGCTTTCTTCGGGAACGCTTTCTACATTTTCCTCCTCAACCAATTCTTCAAGACGATACCCTTGGAATACGACGAGGCGGCATTCGTCGACGGAGCCAACTATTTCCAGATAGTGACGAAAATCATCGTCCCCATGTCCCAGCCCGCCCTTGCCGTCGTGGCGCTCTTTACGGCCCTGGCATCCTGGAACGATTTCATGGGGCCCTTCCTCTATCTCAACGACCAGAGCAAGTATACGCTTTCCCTCGGGCTCAAATACATAATTTCGGGCTACTCGGTGATCGGCCAGTGGCAGGTGCTCATGGCGGCTTCGGTCTTAGTCGTGCTTCCGGTCGCCCTTCTGTTCTTCGCGATGCAGCGCTACTTCATAGAGGGCCTGTCCATGGGCGGACTCAAGGGATAGGGGAAGCGCATGACGGCGAAAATAACCGAAATAGGCGTCGGATCGGTCAGAATCCGGGATTCCTTCTGGTCGAAGTACCAGGCGCTCGTGCGGGAGAAGGCGCTTCCCTACCAATGGGAGGCGCTCAACGACAGAGTGCCGGGCGCCGAGCCGAGCCACGCGATCAAGAATCTCCGCATCGCCGCCGGAAGAGAAGAGGGCGAATTCTACGGCTTCGTATTCCAGGATTCGGACCTCGGAAAGTGGCTCGAGACATTGAGCTATAGCTTGATGGCCCATCCCGATCCCGGCCTGGAGGGCGAGGCGGACGAGGTCATCGACCTTCTCGAGAGCGCCCAGGCGCCGGACGGATACCTGAACAGCTATTTCACGGTGAAAGAGCCGGGAAAGCGCTTCACGAATCTACAGGAAGCCCATGAGCTCTACTGCGCCGGCCATCTCATCGAAGCGGCGGTAGCCTATTTCCGCGCCACCGGGAAAAGGAAGCTTCTCTCCATCGCGTGCCGCTTCGCCGACCTGATAGATCGAAGCCTCGGCCCCGAACCCGAGAAGCTGCGAGGCTATTGCGGCCACCCCGAAATAGAGCTTGCCCTCGTAAAGCTCTTCGAGGCGACGGGCGAGGAGCGATACCTGGCGCTGAGCCGCTATTTTATCGACGAGAGGGGGCGCGAGCCATATTACTTCGATCTCGAACGCGAGAAGCGCGGAGGCAGCCATGTGCTGCCCGAATTTTCCATGTTCGATAGGAAATATCTCCAAGCCCAGGTCCCCGTAAGGAAGCAGGAAACCGCCGAAGGGCATGCCGTACGCGTCACGTATCTTTATTCCGCCGTCGCCGACGTCGCTCGACTCACTGGCGATAAGGAGCTGAGGGCCGTCGCGGAGCGGATATGGGACAATATTACAACGAAAAGGATGTACGTAACCGGAGGAATCGGCTCGACCTCGCATGGAGAGGCCTTCACCTGCGACTATGACCTGCCCAACGATAGCATGTACGCCGAAACATGCGCCTCGGTGGGAATGGCCCTGTTCGCCCATCGGATGCTAATGTTCGAGGCGGATAGGCGATACGCCGATGTCCTGGAGCTCGAGCTCTATAATGGGGCGTTGAGCGGCATATCGCTGGACGGCATGAGGTATTTCTACGTGAATCCGCTCGAAGTGTGGCCCGCCGCCTGCGTCGGCAACCCGGCTCTTAGGCACGTCAAGCCGGAAAGGCAGCCCTGGTACGCCTGCGCCTGCTGCCCGCCGAACATATCGCGCTTGATACTTTCGCTCGGGCAATATATCTACACGGTCGCGGGAGATTGCGTCGACATCCACCTCTATGTAGGCAACGAGGCCAGGATCGCCCTCGGCGGCGGAGAATTGATCCTTACCCAGCGAACGGACTATCCATATGAAGGAAGGGTGGTAATAGCCGTAGGCATCGACAAGCCCAGGGCCTTCGCGCTGAAACTCCGGATTCCCGGCTGGTGCGGGAAGTACTCGTGCGCCGTGAACGGCGAGGCCCTTCCGGAGACGGATCTCGGGAAAGGCTATTTGCGAATCGAGCGGACCTGGTCGGAGGGCGATCGCGTGGAGCTCGATTTGGATATGCCCGTAACCTTGCTTCGTTCCAATCCGAAGGTCAGGGATAATGGCGGCAGGACGGCCATAAAGAGGGGACCTCTTGTCTATTGCATCGAAGAAATCGATAATGGAAAGAACCTGCATGCGATAAGCATCGCGAGCGATCCGCAATGGCATACGAGCCGCGACGCCGAGCTGCTGGGAGGAACCGTCGCGATCCAGGGCCGGGCATTCCGCTCGGATGATGCGAGCTGGGACGATAGACAACTTTACGCCGCGCGCGAGATCGGCGAAATCCCGATTGAGCTTCGAGCGATACCTTATTCCCTTTGGTGCAATCGCTCGCCGGGGGAGATGGCCGTCTGGATAAGGAACCGTCGATCGTATGAAGGAGACCCCCGACCTTAGATACAGGTTTATTTTCTCTTTCATATTGCTGACGGGAGATGCATGCGGCTACATCCAATATTGCGCGATCAAGGCGACCACGATGGATCCTTATGGCTCCGTCGTCGATTATAGGACGCTCCTCGCGATTTCCGTCATATGCATCGTGCCTTTAACCATCTTTTATAAGAGGCACATCAACATACTCTTCCTCCTGATCAGACTGGTGATTCTTCTGCTGATCCTTACCCTCGTCAACGACAACCTGACGATTACGATCATTCTTTCCACCGCCTTTCTTTTCTCGGCGGGTTTTTACTTGAGGCTGCCATACAATCTCATAATGGTCGCAATTGCCGGCGTCTCCATCCTGCTTTTTCAGCGATCGATCTGGATAGACGGCCAGCCGACCCCGACCATCCGACCGGGCGAGCAGATGATGCTGGGGTTCCTATTCGTCATGATCCTCATAATGGACTACGTAATTTCCTATATCATACAATCCCAAGAATCCCTAAAGACCCTGCTTGCGGATCAAAAGGCCACGATAATCAAATTGATAGAGACCAACGTCGGGATACAGAAATTCGCGCTCAACAAGAAGGAGGAATATGAAGACGCGGAGCGCATGAGGATCACGAGGGACATCCACGACACCATCGGATACGTGATGACGAACAATATAATGCTGCTGAGAGCCTGCAAATACTACGTCCCGGAAAGGTTGAAGAAGGTGCATTCCTTTCTGGACGATGCCCTGGAAAATGCTCAAAACGGGCTCAACGAGACGAGGAGCATCCTGAAATTGCTGCATGATATGAACGATAGGGGCAATGGCGCCGCCGAGATCATACAGATCATCAAGCTTTTCCAGGAGGCGACCGGCATCAAGGTCGCCTATAGTTTCGGCAATACGATGGGAACTTGGGGGAAGAACCTGGACTATGTCTTCTACAGAGTCATTCAGGAGGGCTTGGTAAATTCCGTAAAGCACGGGAACGCGACCGAAATATCCGTGGGATTTTGGCAAACTGACGCCGACGTACTGCTGACCATCGCCGATAACGGGAAGGGGAGCAAAGAGAGCCAGACCATGATCGGCATCGGCCTGCGCGGAATGCAGGAGAGACTCGCGGCCTTCGGCGGCACGGTGGATTCCCATTCCTACTCCCACGGCTTCTCGCTTCACGTGGCCGTGCCTATTTTCTCGGCGCATAAGGATGAGGACCATGAAAACCATTAAATTGATGTTCGTCGACGACCAGAAACTCTTCGTCGAGAGTTTGACCCATATTCTCAAGAAGGTCGAAAGATCCATAAGGGTAGTGTCCTATGCCCTCAACGGGAGCGAGGCGGTCGAAATCGTCGAGAAGGAAATCCCGGATGTGATAATGATGGATATCCGAATGCCGATCATGAACGGCGTCGAGGCGGTCAAGATCATCCATCGGATGCATCCGGCCATCAAGATCATCATGCTGACGACCTACGATGACGATGAGTACGTGAAGGACGCGTTGCGATATGGCGCCAGCGGATACCTTCTCAAGGATATCCCGATAGACGACCTGATATCGCAGATAAAGAGCGTATGCTACGGCAACGTCTCCCCGCTCTCGAAGAGCGTCTTCGAAAAATTGACGCATACCATCGAGGACAGCGGAATTTCCGGGCCTCCCTCGTGGCTGGATGCCATGAACAGAAACGAGAAGAGAGTCCTGAAGCTCATGATCGAAGGGGAAAACAACGATGAGATAGCCGCCTTGGTCTGCCTTTCGGAGCAAACCGTCAAGAACTACGTTCATGGCATCTACGGAAAGCTCGGCATCCATACCAGGGCCGAGGCGATCAAGATCGGGCGCGGGAGCCAGCGCTTCCTCGACCAGGCTTCCGGGAAGTATTGATCGATCGCCCGGGAGAACTGGAAAGACGATGCTCGGAACGATATAATACCAACCTCGGATTCCGGAAATATAGGGGAGCATAATAATGCCATTGTTGGATTGGGACGACAACTTCAGCACCAGGATTCCCGTTGTCGACGAACAGCATAAAAAAATCGTAGACCTTATCAACGAAATTTACGATGAACTGTCGAACGGGATCAAGACGGGTCGATTGGATAAGCTCATAAAAGAGCTTATCCAATGTTCTCAGGTCCATTTCAAGACTGAAGAAGATCTCTTCGAGAAATATAAATATCCTCAATCCCTCGAACATATCGTCGAGCATAATCGCTTCAACGTAATAATGATGAATTTCCACCGAGATTATCTCGATGGGAAAATCGGCGCGCCTATCCATATCATCGACTTCATAACTCTCTGGCTCAAGGGACACATTTTGGAGAAGGATCGGGCCTATGTCCCGTTTTTGGCGGATGAAATACGATGATCGTACGCGCGGGAAGCGGCCATGAAAGGATTCGGTTCCCCGAGCCTCGGTAGACTCTTCGTCGCCCGAGGCTTCGAACCTTTCCCCTACTTCACGGCCGTCGCGGCGTAGAGCGCCGAGCTCCACCTCCCTATCGCGACTTTCGCGAATCCAGCCCCCTCGAGGAGGGTGCGCATCTCCGCCTCGCCGATCCGCTCGCGGGCCGGCGGGCCGAAGGTCGCTCCCTTTCCGAATTCGATCACCGCGATCCTCCCGCCCGAGCGGAGCGCGCGATGCAGGGACCGGAGCATGCCGGCCTTGTCCTCGACCTCGTGGAGGACCGTGTACATGAGGGCCACTGTCCCGACTCCGTCGGGAAGGCCCAAGGAGGCCTCCGTGGACAGGATCGTCCGGAGGTTTTTCCGCCCCCGCTCGAGGCGCCTGCGCTCGATGAGGGCGATCGCCTTCGGCTCTATGTCGACCGCGAAGACTTCCCCTGTGCTCCCGACCATCTCGGAAGCGGGCAGGGAAAAGTAACCCGCGCCCGCGCCGACGTCTATGACCACGTCCCCCACGGCGACGCCGAGGCGCCGCAAGGCCCTCTTAGGGGGCATCAAAAGCCTCCGGAGGGGATTGTCGAGATGCTCCAGTCGCTCGGGCTCGAAACGATGCGGCATGCTAGGCCTTCTCCGCCTCGTCCTCGCGCAGGTGTTGCCACACCTGGCGCCTCTTCCAGTGGCTTCGCGCCGCGCGGTGCCCGGGCCCGCCCTTGAAGAGGATCTGGGTGAGGATGATAATGCCCACCGCCTGCCAGAATCCGATCTCGGGAAGTTTGAAGATTCCCGGCATGAGGGCGTTCCACAGCCACATCGTGATCGCCCCGCATAGGGCGAGGAGGCAGGGTACCCCGACGATCACCCCTGCGATCAGAAGGGCCTTCGCCCCGCTCGACCACTCCGACCACGGCTTCCCGTGTCCGTGTCCATGACCCATTCTCGAATCGCTCATTCCGCACCTCCAGTGCATAGGACCCTTTCAAGGTAGTGTTGAAAAAGGCTCCGTAGCCTTTTTCAACACCTTGTTAGTCCTCCATCCAGTATTCGAGCGCCGCCGCGAGCTTGCGCAGCGCCCGGCGCTTCCTGGACATGAGAGTATCTATCGAGACCCCCGTCCTCTCGGCGAGCTCGCGGAAGGCTTTCCCGCCCAGGGCCTGGGCGCGGATCACCTCGCGCTGCTCCTCGGGCAGCGCCTCGATGGCCGCCTCGAGAGCCTCCTCGAGCTCGCTCCGAAGGAGGGCGTCCTGCGGATCCACTCCGGCCGCGGACGCGATCTCCTCGAGCATCTCGTCGGGGAGCTCGACCAGGCCCCTCCGCCTGCGCGCGCCTTCGCCGCGCCATAGGTCGACGATGCGATTGCGCATAGCCGAGAAGATCCAGGCCGCGACGTCCTCGACCATCGAGAGCGCGTCGGCGTTCAGGAGGGCCCTGCCGAAGGCGTCCTGGAGGGCGTCCTCGGCGCTCGCCTCGTCGGGCGCGTGCCGCCTCGCCCAGGCGAGGAAGCCGCCGCGCCGCCGCCGATACGCTTCCTCGATCGCGGCCGTCGCCGGGATGCTTCCGTTTTCCACTACTCTCATGTCCTCCACCTTAACGACGATCCGGAACGGGTTTTCGTGCATCCTCGATAGCGATATCTCCCATCCTGCGATCGAAAGCGATACTCGATAACTATCGCTTCCGATAGTTCGTGGTTACAGTTATCCACTACAATCACGAATATGACGTCAATTATCGAAAATTCAAATGTGGCATGGTTCATGCGGTCTTTGTGATAAGATTGTCAGCGGCCGCGCGCACCGCTCCTGATCTGAAGGAGTCACGCAATGGACATTCTCGCGAAAAAGCGCATCTTTCTCATCGGACTGCTGTGCTTGAGCATCGGCCTAGCCGGCGCTCAGTCGAGCGAGGGCACTACCCTGCCTTCGGCTCAGCCCGCTCAGAGCGTCTCTATCCCTCCGCTGTTCGCCGCCGAAGGCCAACCACAGATAGCCTTCCATTTTTTGAAGGACTATGCCGATTCGCAGTTGGAAAAGGACGAGAAATCGAGGCAGATTCGCGGCTGGGTGGGGCTGGGCATCGGAGGCTTGATAGCCGTCGGCGGCATAGGAGATTTGCTATGGGCCAGCTTTGCCGGAGGTTCCCTTGCCGCAGGTTCCATCGCCGATACCGCCATTCAGGGAGGCATGACCGCGTTTCTCGCTGGCGATATAACCGCTTTTGCGGCAGGCTCGCTGTTGGCCCCCGATAACCGAAGCAAAAAGTATCAACTGGTCGCATCGGAAAACGACCCAGTCGTTCGCGAGGCCATGGCCGCCTCGATTCTCAAGGGCTTTGCCGACGAGGGGAAGGCCGCTCGAATCCAAAATGGATTTTTGGATATCGGTCTTTCCGTCCTGATAGCGGGATTGTCGGCCGGCTTGGAAGCAGCCCACGGAAATCCCTGGTACTCCGGCATGTCCAATGACCCCGCGATTCCATTGATCTCGGCCGTAGGTTTGCTGTACGGCGGTTTTGCGCTCTTAAGCAGCTCCCCCGACGAGCGACGGTATCAGGAATATCTTGCAGCCCACGATGCCGTCTATACGCTGCCCGGCCAAAGCCGATAGGGCACTGGTACGCGCGGATTCCTGCTATCGCTGGGAGTGCTCTTGGGGATTGTCGCGCCCCAAGCCGATCCCGAGCTGGCCGTTCGGCTCTTTCGCTCGAGCGGCCGGCTTTACGCGACGGTCGAAGTTCGCGACGCGGTCAATCCTCAAGTCCTCAAGCTCATACAGGCCGGCAATTCGGTGCTCCTCGAGCTGAGCGTCGACGGTCCGATCGGCGATGATCGCTCTACCTTCACCCACCGCATCGGCTTCGATCCGATCCATCGCGTCTACACCGTTGAAATCGAGGAAAGCTCCGCGCGGCACCGAACGACCGACCAGGCGGTGGCCTTCGATATCTACGGCCGATTCTATGCTCTCGATCTGGCGCCCGTACGGGACCTCGGTTTTCCGGCCAAGATCGATATCCAGGCCCGATTAACCACCGCCGCGCCTGTCGGTTTTGATACAGGAGTCCTCTGGAACTACCGTAGTCCACGAGTTCGCATCGGTTTCAGCGGATTGAGCGATTATCGATCCGTCCCGGAGAAGGCACGATGAGTCTGAGGACGCGCATTTTCCTGACCTTCACGGCCGTCCAGCTGATTTCGGCCCTGCTGTCGCTCAACGTGGTCTACCGCCTTATGGATCAAGCGGCCAGCGCCGATAATTCGGCCCAGGCCAGCCGCCTGATCGAGCCCGTTCTCGAGCGAATGCGGGAGGCCCCCGAGGCGGCGAGCACCCGATCGAGCCAGGATCGAGTCCTGTTGGATCTCTACAGAGTGCTCGCTCAGGCGCCGATCGGCCGTCAAGATCTATTGCTCAAGACCATGTCGCTGTTTTTCGCCTACCTGCTCTTTCAATTGGTCATCATGGTTCTGGCCAGCGCATGGCTGGCGCGTACCATAGCCCGGCCTTTGGCGAGCCTGTCGGAGGGTATCCAAGCGGCCGCGACTCGAAGCGCAGGTTTCAGGATAGAGCCGATCTCGGGCCGCGAATTCGAACGCATCGGCCGCAGCTTTAACCGCTTACTGGCCGAACTGGACGAGCAGGAAGCTCGTCTACGAGAACAAGCCCGGCTGGCCGGTTGGCGGGACGTAGCCGCGTACCTGTCGCACCAGCTCAGGAATTCATTGACTTCCCTCCGGCTGGCTGGTATCAATGTCCAGCGCCTTGCCCCGGAGCTCGCATCGACCGCCGCCGAGACGGCCGCCGTCCTTTCCGAGAGCCTGTCCATCATGCGAGCCGAAGAAGAGCGTATGTCGGACCTGATCAAGCGATTCCGAGCAAGTACGACCTGTCCCGAGCCGGAGCTCCGCCCCCTGGCCGTCGCCGAGCTGCTGGGCGGAGTCCGGGAGCGCTTCGACCTCTACTCGATACGCTGGGAACTGGACGTCGAGCCGGGCCTTCGGCTCGCGGCGGACCGGCAGCTCCTCGAGGAGGCTTTGGTGAATCTTTGCGCAAATTCTGTCCAAGCCTGGGAGGGGCGCCGCGACCCGTCCCGCGAAGCGGAGAGCGGCGACGACCGGCCAGTTACCATCCGGATGCGCGCCTGGTCCGACGCCTCCTCCCCGGCTTGGCGCATGCTCGAGGTAAGCGATTCGCTCGAGCGGCTTTCTCCCGAGCTGCCGGCACGCGTCCTGCGCGAGCCCTTCACGACCAAGCCCGGCGGCTGGGGACTAGGCCTGATGTTCGTCCGGGTAGTCGTCGCCCAGCACGGCGGCGGCATCGCCTGCCGCCTCGGTCCGCGCGGCGGCCTCGTGTTCACCCTGCGCCTGCCTTCGGGAGGCCGATGAGTGGCTTCGATCCTGCTGGTCGACGACGAGCCCAATATTCTCCGTAGCCTCGGTACCTTCCTGCGGCGGCTCGGTTACGGCGTGCGCACGGCCACGGACTCCGTCGGCGCGCGCGCCGAGGCCCGGAAGGCTCGACCGGAGGTGATCCTCCTGGACCTGTGCCTGGGTCCGGACGACGGCT
>CAVZVX010000180.1:0-3158 GCA_963778775.1 uncultured Spirochaetota bacterium
AAGATAGGCAAGGAATATGGCCAGGAAAAAAAGTATCGGAACTTGGGTCTGGAGCTGGGAGGCGAGGCCCGCAGCGCCCATGCTGCTGCCAGAGGTGACCTGAAGGTCGTCGGTAAGCACACCTTTGGCCCGTAGTTCCTCTCCGAGCTGGCTCTGCATCGAGAGTGTAGGCGGCGCGCCCGGCTTGAGGTTGATAGTGTACTGGGCGTAGTACACGCGGTTGTAGCGAGTCATGCTCGTGGGCGCCTGATTGAGCATGAAGCTTCCGAGCTGGCCGGCTTGGAGATTGGACTGGAGGGCTGCCGAGTATATCGGCAGATTGAGGAGAGATTGGCCGTCGGCGAGGTAGACGGGGTCGACCATGACCTCTATGGGATAGCTCGAGCCTCCGATCTGGACTGTCGCCGCCTCGCTCCCCGTGGTGGCGATCGTGAGGGCCTGGGACACATCGTAGGGGCTGAGCCCCGACCCTCTAAGACGGTCGGTGTTCGGGGTGAAATCATTCTCGAGCGAGATGTCCGAGAGGCTCGAGGAGACGTCGGCGACCCATTTGTCCGCTTGGATCGCCGCGATGATCGCCGCATCGCGCTTCATGAGGAGGTTGAAGTTGGCCGAGGTCACGTTGACCTGGAGCGAGCTGCTCCCCGTGGGTCCGCCCGATGCGCTTACCGCCACTTGGCCCGAAGGGAACTCGCTATGAACGAGATCGAGAAGTCTCGCCTGATAGATCGGAATGAGCGTGAAGATATTTCGTCGTTTCTTGACAGGCTTTAGCGTTGCCGTCAATGTGCTGCGATATGTATAACGGGTGGTGGCAGAGAACATATTGGTGCTTGCCACGACCGTCTGGAGCTTTGCCACCTCCGGCTGCTCGCGGAGATAGGCTTCGAGTCGACCTGTCATCCTATTCGTGACCTCGATAGGCGTGCCGACGGGCAGGTTCATGGTGATCTGCATGAAGCCGTTATCCGAATTCGGCACGAAGGCGAACGAAATATGGGGCAAGATGAAGAAGACGGTTCCCACCAAGAAGACCAGGACGCCGACGAGCACCCAGGCGCTCCGCTTGATGATGCCCCTGAGCGAGCGGACATAGGCATTGCGGACAAAGCCGATGGCCGCCTCGGTCCAACCGTGGAGTGTCGTCGTGAGGGCCTGAAAGAAGGTAAGCAGGATGCGCCCGAGGTAATAGACGATGCCGAGAGCCACAGGGTAGAGGAGCAGGGCGGGCAGAAGGACATAGTGACGAGTGATGGCGAGCGCCGCGGCGACGACAAGTCCGACCAGGAAGAAGAAACCCTTCCGCCAGTTTTTGAAGCCCCAGTTCATGGATTCCGGCAACTTGCCGAAACTCCGCGCGAAGTCCTTCCAATCGTATATTTTCGCGTCGGGAGTATAGGCCATGCGGACCGTCAGGAAGAGGAGCGCCTCGAAAAGGGAGAAGGCCACCGCCGCCGCGAGACCGAGAGCGAATTGCGCGATGTACTGGCCCACGAAACCGCTGATGAAGCTCACCGGAATGAGGACCGCGAGTAGCGAGAGCGAGGCCGCGACGACGGCGCTGAATACCTCGCTCGCCCCGGTGAGGACCGAGTCCTTGAGACTGAGGCCCATTAATCTGTATCGTTCGACGTTCTCCGCGACGACGATCGAATCGTCCACCACGATGCCGATCGCGCTGACAAGGGCGAGGAGAGAAACGAGATTGAAGTTGAATCCGCAGAGCTTGTAGAGAATGGGTGAGGCCGAAAGGGCGATCGGGATGGCCAGGATGACGGCTATCGCCGTGTTGAGCTTCCCGAGAAAGAGAAGGACGATGAAAGCCACCACGATGCTCGTAAGGATGAGCTCATTATAGGTGTTGTGGACCGAAGCCTTGATCGGAGTCGTCGCGTCATAGCTCACTGTATAGGAGTAACCCGTGGGGAGTTTTGTCTGGGCCAAGACCTTCTCGACGTTGTTGACGACCGCCACGGTGTTCGCGTCGGTGGTCTTCTTCACGCCGACGAGAACCATGGGTACGCCATTGACTCGCGCATAGCTGGAGACAGAGGGCAATACACGGACGCTCGCAACGTCCCTTACGGCGACGCTGTTCGTCGGGTCGACCAGGATGGCTGAGATCGCCGCGGGATCGGTGGGGATGTTGCGGGTCGAGAAGGTGAGCACGTTCTGCTTGTGGCTTATAGACCCGATCGAGCTATTGATGGCCGATCTGGCGACGGCCGAGGAGACGGTCTGGGGAGACAGGTTATAGGCGCGCAGCTTGTTCGGGTTGAGAAGGATCTGGAACTGGCGAGAGGGCGCCCCGTCGGTTTGAAGCTGTGCCACGCCCTGCACTCGCTCGAGAATGGGCTCGAGGTCGTTATCCACGTAGTCGGTCACCTCGTCGAGAGGAATTCCCTTTGCCGTAATGCCGACCTCGACGATCGCGCTGGAATTCGGATCGATAGTCGAGATCGTCGGCGAGTTTACTCCCGAGGGCAGCAATCCGATCGAAGATGAGACTTGCGAGGAGACCTGGTTCGCGGCCGAGTTCCTGTTGATGCTTTGGTCAAACATGATGATGACCGCGCTCGAGCCCGTCTGGGAGGAACTCTCGATGTCCGTAATACCACTGATCGTGGAGACGGCGTTCTCTATGACCTTGGTGATCTGTTCGTCTACTACCGATGGCGTGGCGCCCGCATAGACCGTGCTCACCACTACAACGGGGATATTAAAGGAGGGTAGCTGGTCCACTCCGAGAGAGAGCGTCGACACGAGGCCGAAGACGACGACTGCGGCGAAGAATCCGATGCAAAGGACATATCGGGTGACCGAGAAATTGACTACGGGGTTGATCTTGTTGAAGATCTTCGTCTCGAGATCGCGAAGCGCGCTCATTGCTTTCCCGCCTTCGCGATCTGGACGAGAGAGCCCTCCAGAAGCCCCGGCGGCGGACTCACGATGATCTGGGCGCCTCCGGAGATGCCCGACACAGCGGCCTGCACCCCGCTTTCCGCGATGATCGTGACCGTATGCGCCACCGCCTTTCCGTCCTCGATCGTGAACACGTAGTTCTTGTCCTCGGCCGTCTGGAGAGCGGCGATCGGGATGAGTATTCCCCGCGCCAGGTTGAGCGAGTAGGCCACCGTCCCCACGGCGCCATAGGATAT
>CAVZVX010000181.1:0-3007 GCA_963778775.1 uncultured Spirochaetota bacterium
ATTTATCGGTTTTTTATAAAGAAGAAGCCGATTGCGGTATCCTCGATAGAAAAGAAAAATGGGATAGCGATCGGATCTACAGGGAGATCAGAAAGCAAACCCGCGAATGAGTTCTGGAAAGGGTAAAATAACTCGATTGGCGCTATACTATGCGAAACGAGGGTATGTCCGAGAAAGGAGAGGGATGAATAGTGCCGCTACTTAAAAGGAAGGCCGTGGAAGACCTGCAGATCGATAAGGACATCCTGTATTCACGGGCCGGCAACATAGCACCAGCGGGCGCGGTCGTTACGGAAAACCTGATGCAAAGACTGTTGCGATACAAAGTCCCGATAATCACGACAATAGTACCGTCGCGCGAGGAAACCGCGATAGGCGCAGGCACGACCGAAGTGGAAAAGGCCATAAAGGTGAAAGAAGGCGGCGAATTTTCGACCCTACGCGCCAGGCTTTTCGAGAGCGTAAAAAAAATATACAAGCCGTATAGCGAGACTACCAATAAGGCTTTCTGGGGAAAGCTGGGCGAGAAGCTCATAAAGCCGGATTTCCTCCTGGAACAAAGACCCGATTCGCTCTACAGGCAAGGTATCTACGAAGGAAGCATGTCGATATTCGGCACCAGCGAGGCGAACAACCAGTTCAACGACCGCAAGGCGGTCATGGAATGCCTGGACGACATCTATTCTCTTTGCGAATCGGGCAAAGCGCCGCGCATTTTCCTGGATTCGATCAGAATGGGCGCAATCTACGATACCGGAGTCAAGGATCGGATACGGATCCTCGATCCCGGCAATTCCTTCGCCTGGCACGCCACGGATACGGCCATTCTCACCTTGGCTGCCCTCGTGAGCATGAGCAGGAAAAGAAGGGCCGAGGGGCTTCCCGAGTCCATCGAGGAGTTCGAAAAGCAAAAAAACCTGATAACCTCCCATAAGACGATTTCCGTCAAGGCCGAGCGCTTTCACTACCCGAGGGAGACGGTACTGGATGCCGCTCTCGGGTGCCTCCTGCACGCCCTCGGGTTCGCACACGTCACTACGAATCGAGTCGCCTCGAAGCGGCCCATGCTCGACGAGTCCCCGCTCTCCCAGGACGCGATCAAGGTGCTCAGGAAGAGCCAGTTCGTCGTAAGGAACCTTTTCGAGGATCGAGGCGATATCTCGGCGATCACGAAGAAGGTGATTTTCCAGATGAAGCGCTACCCCGACGGCTGCGGTTATCCTTTGATAGATCCTTCGGAGGCCCAGAATATCCCGGAATACGCGCGCATGGCCAACATCGCCGACGATTACGACGAGCTGGTAAACCCGGTCGTACTTCCCCATCCGATGGGACGTACCGAAGCCGTGAGCTACTTGAAAAGGCGCGCCGGAGACTATCGGCCGGCGACGGAATCGGCTCGGTACGACAAGGTACTCCTTGACGAGTTCATCGGCATTCTCAAACCCTACGAGGAAAACGAGCGCGTCGATCTGTTCATGGAAGGCAAGCGCAGCCGTAAATACTACTGCGGCTACGTTCATTCATACGGAGAAGCGACGGGATGCCCCTTGGTCTGCGTCCTCAAGAACGCGGTCGCGGGGGAATCCTACGCCTTCGGACGCGTCGTCTTCGATATCGAGGGAAAGAAGATCCTGCTCTTCGACGAAAGAGGGAAGGCCGGGGCCGTCATCGATCGCGACAGGATGGATGAGAAGGACGTAAAGGGCGAGTATCGGATCAGGAACGAGACGATCCGCGGGATGCTGCGGCAACTTCCCGACCTCGTCGCGCTCGACGCCGTCAAAGACGCCTGGTCGGTCGAGGAATACCGCGATCCGGCCTTCGACGTCAGGAAAGCGGCCAGGTAGCGATCTCCCTATAGCGCCCGCCCGTCCTGGGGCTGGGCCCCCTCGATTCCGTACTCCTCGATCTTCTGATAGAGGGTCTTCCTGCCTATGCCGAGCACTTCCGCCGTCTTCGACTTGTTCCCGCCCTGGGCGGCGAGAGTCTCGCGAATGAGGATCTTCTCGGCCGCCTCGAGAGTGGAGCCGACAGGCACGCGAACGTCCCTCTCCTCGCCGGATGAGCGCACGCCCGGCGGAAGGTCGTCAAGCCCGACGAGGCCGCTCGAGGCCATCACGACCGCGCTCTCGACCGAATTGCGGAGCTCGCGGACATTGCCGGGCCAGGGATAGGCATAGAGGGCCTGCCTGGCCTTGGGATCGAAGCCTTCGAGCTTCTTGCCGTTCTCCTCGGCGAACTCTCGCAGGAAGGCCATGGCGAGAAGGGGGATATCGTCGCGCCTCTCGCGGAGTGGAGGGACGCGGATATTGACGACGTTGAGCCGGTAATAGAGGTCTTCCCTGAAGGTCCCTTTGCGGATCTCCTCTTTCAGGTCCTTGTTGGTCGCGGCCACGATGCGCACGTCGACCTCCACCGTTTCCTCGCCTCCGACGCGCTCGAATTTCCTTTCCTGGAGGACGCGCAGGATCTTGATCTGGACGTTCTGGTTGATCTCGCCTATCTCGTCGAGGAAGAGCGTCCCCCTGTCGGCCAGCTCGAAGCGACCGCGCTTCCGGGCCTGGGCCCCGGTAAAGGCGCCCTTCTCGTGGCCGAAGAGCTCGCTCTCGAGGAGGCTCTCGGCCAAGGCGGCGCAGTGGACCTTGACCAAGGGGCCGTCGCGCCGGGGCGAGAGGTTGTGTATCGCGTCCGCGACCAGCTCCTTGCCGACGCCGGAATCCCCGGTGACGAGGACGCTCGCGCGCGTGGGCGCGACCCGGCGCACGAGGTCGAAGACCTTCTTCATCTCGGCGCTCTTGCCTATGATGGAGCTGGATCGCCGCTGGGCCTCGACCTCGGCCTCGAGCTCGCGATTCTTGCGCGCCAGCTCCCTCGACTCGAGGGCCCGCTTGACAAGAAGCGAGAGGTGGTCGAGATTGACCGGCTTGGTGAGGAAGTCGAAGGCTCCCGCCCGCATGGCGACTACGGCGTCCTCGATGGTGCCGTGCCCCGTAAGGACTATCAC
>CAVZVX010000182.1:0-44462 GCA_963778775.1 uncultured Spirochaetota bacterium
AATACCTCGGCGCCTACAGCGAGGTTTTCCCCACGGTCGAGCTCGATTTCACCTATTACGGGATGCCGAAGCCCGATGCCATGAGGCAGATGCTGGGTCGCGCGCGGCGGCCGATCGACTTCGCCGTCAAGGCCAACCAGACCCTGACCCACAAGATCGACCCGGCTACCTGGCGGGACAACCTGGGCGAGTTCCTGCGCGGCATCGCGCCCCTGTGCGAGTCGGGCAGGCTCTGCGCCGTCCTCCTCGAGTTTCCTTATTCCTTTCACTACAAGGACGATGAGCGGCGCTATCTCGACAAGGTCCTCAAGGCCCTCTCCGCCTTCCCCCTCGTCGTGGAGTTCCGGAACGCCGAGTGGTTCAGCTCCCGCGTGATCGAGGGGCTCAAGGAGCGCCGCGTGGGCCTCTGCTCGGTCGACCTCCCGCGGCTCGAGGGGCTTCCGCCCCTCTCCGACCTCGTCACCTCGGATCTGGCCTACGTGCGCTTCCACGGCAGGAACGAGAAGGCCTGGTGGTCGGGAGACGCGGGCACGAGATACGAGTACCTGTATTCCGCCGACGAGCTTTCGGGCTGGCTGCCCCGGCTCGAGGCCATGAGCGCCCAGGCCAAGAAGCTCCGCGTCCTCTTCAACAATCACCGGCGGGGCGACGCCGCGAGGAACGCGCAAGAGCTCGTCCGCCTGGCCGAAAAGGCCAAGCTGCTGTAGGCGGCGGGGCGTGAGCACGGGCACCGTCCTCCACGTCAACGCGGTCGGCCTCATGGCGGCGATCGAGGAAAACCTCGAGCTCCGGCTCAGGGGCCGGCCCTTCGTCGTCGCGAACGGGGCCGCGCCCCGGGCCGTGGTGCTCGATCTCTCCCCGCCCGCCCATCGCGAGGGCCTCAGGCGAGGCATGCCGCTCTCCCTCGCGCGGAATCTCGTGCCGGCGCTCGAGGTCAGGCCTCCGCGCCTCGACCTCTATCGCCTCGTGGAGGAGCGGCTCTGGCGGATCGGCCTAGAGCACACGCCCCTCGTCGAGCGCTCCGGCGCCGGCCATCTCTTCGTCGACCTCGCGGGCACGAGCCGCCTCCACGGCCCCCCCGTCGACGCTACGCAGAAGCTCAGGAAGCGCATCCTGGAGGAGACGGGCCTCAAGCCCGCGCTCGCCCTGTCGTCGAACAAGACGACCTGCAAGGTGGCGACGAGGATATTCAGGCCCAACGGCTTCGTGGCCCTCTCGCCCAACGAGGAGGGCCCGCTCGTGCGGAGACAGCCGGCGGGGCTGCTGCCGGGCGTCGGTCCCGTCCTCCTGGGGCGCTTCGCCCTCCTCGGGATCGAGGAGATCGGCGACATCGCCGATCTCGCGGAGGGAGAGGCTCGGGCCATAGGGCCGAAGGGCCCCGAGCTCGTGGCGCGGGCGCGCTGCATCGACTCCTCCCCCGTCGACCCCGAGCCGATCGAGCGGCGGAGCCTGACGGGAGAGCTCGTCTTCGAGCCGGATACGACCGATCCTGAGGTCCTGCGCCTGAGACTCGCCGCCCTCGTGGCCGAGATCGCCTTCGGCCTGCGCAGGGGCGGCATGGGCCTCCGCCGGGCGGGCGTGGAGCTTTCGTACACGGACGGCCTGCGCGGCTCAGGATCGGTCCGGGGCTCCCGCCTCCTCTGCCGCGACGACGAGATCCTCGCCCTCGCCCTCGCCGCCCTCGAGCGGGCGCGGAAACGGCGCGTGCGGATCAGGCGGATCAGGCTCGAGCTTTCCGACCTGGCCTCGGCGGGGCCCGAGCTCGATCTCTTCGAGCCCGAGGACCTGCGCCTGACGCGGCTCCAGGCGGCCCTCGACAAGGTCCGTGGCAGGTTCGGCCCCACCGCGATCGCGCCCTGCGCCCTCTTCGCCCTGGGAGGCTGAGGTGCCGACGCCCCTCTTCGTCACGTCTTCGTACTCCTTCCATTTCGGCGTGGTCCCTCCCGCCGCGCTGGCCGCGGCCGCGAAGCGCCTCGGCTACGACGCCCTGGCCCTCACCGACCGCAACGCCGTCTACGGCATCCCGACCTTCATCGAAGCCTGCAGGGATGCCGGCATCAGGCCTGTTCTGGGGACCGAGCTCGTCTACGAAGGGGGGCGCGCCCTCCTCCTCGCGAAAGACAGGCGCGGCTTCGCGCGCCTGTCCCGCCTCCTTACGGAGCGGGCGGAGCTCGGGCTCGACGCCCGGGAGGCCCTCCTGGGCGATCATGGGGGCCTCGTCGTCCTTACCGACGACACCGCCCTCCTCGACCGGGCCGGAGCGGACGAGGAGCTCTATGCCCTCCTCTCCCCCTGCAATCGTCCCCTGTGGCGGCGCCTGCGGCAGGGCTTCCGCCGCTGCGTCGCCGCGGGGGAAGCCCGCTTCCTCGATCGGGAGGACCGGGCCGTGCAGCGCCTCCTCGTCGCGATCGGAAGCGGCCGGACGGTCCCGGAGGTGAAGGACGGGGAGCTCTCCCCGGAGGCGGCCGTCCTGCGCTCGCCCGAGGACTTCGCGGCGGCCTATGCCGAGGCGCCCGAGGCGCTGCGGAACAACGAGGAGCTCGTGGGGAAGCTCGCGCTCTCCGACCTCTTCGACGGCTTCGTCTTCCCGAGCTATCCGACCGAGGCGGGCGAGAGCGCTACGGCACGCCTGCGGGCCCTCGTCCTCGAGGGCGCCGCGCGCCGCTACGGGAGCGTCGAGGGCGCGGTCGGGGAGCGCATCGACTACGAGCTCGGCATAATAGAGGAAAAGGGCTTCTCGGATTACTTCCTCGTCGTGCGCGACATCGTCCGCTCGGCCAGCCGCAGCTGCGGCCGAGGGAGCGCCGCGGCCAGCATCGTAGCCTACGCCCTCGGCATCACCGACGTCGATCCGCTGCGGCACGCCCTCTACTTCGAGCGCTTCCTCAATCCCGGCCGCGTCGACCCGCCGGACATCGACGTCGACTTCGCCTGGGACGAGCGCGACGCCCTCCTCGCCTCGGTGATAGCCGGCTACGGCGAATTCAGGGCCGCGAGGGTAGCGAATCACGTGTGCTTCCAGACGCGCTCCGCCCTGCGCGAGACGGCGCGCGCCTATGGCATGCCCGACGGAGAGATATCGGCCTTCGAGAAGCGGCTCCAGATAGACGAAGAGGGGGCCGAGGACGGAGCCGACGGGACCTGGGCGGAGATCGCCCGCCTGGCCTCCCGGATCGTGGGGCTGCCGCGCCATCTCGGCGTGCATTCCGGCGGCCTCATCGTCGTGCCCGACTCGCTCGCGAGCCGCGTGCCCCTCGAGAGGACGGGGACGGGCATCCGCGTGACCGTCTGGGACAAGGAGGGCGTGGAGGCCGCGGGGCTCGTGAAGATCGACCTTCTCGGGAACCGCTCCCTCGCCGTCGTGCGGGACGCGCTCGCGAACCTCGCGGAGAACGGGATCGGGCTCCGCGAGGATTCCTGGCGCCCCATCGACGACGCCCCCACGGTCGAGCTCCTGGCCCGCGGCGATTCCATGGGGGTCTTCTACGTCGAAAGCCCGGCCATGCGCCTTCTCCAGCGCAAGACCGGACGGGGGGATTTCGAGCACCTGGTCATCCACTCGTCCATGATCCGGCCCGCCGCCAACCGCTACATCAACGAGTACATCGACCGGCTCGGCGGAAAGCCCTACGCGGATCTCCACCCCCTCCTGACCGGCCTCCTCGACGAGAGCATGGGCATCATGTGCTACCAGGAGGACGTCTGCAAGGCCGCGATCGCGCTCGCCGGCTTCACCGCCGCCGAGGCGGACGGGATCAGGAAATGTCTCTCCAAGAAGGACGCCCATGCGAGGCTCGAGGTCCACAAGGCGAAGTTCTACCGGGGAGCCCGCGAGCGCAGCGTCGACGAGGGGACGATCGGCGAGGTCTGGGAAATGATCGAATCCTTCTCGGGCTATTCCTTCGTGAAGGCCCATTCGGCGAGCTACGCGATGCTGTCGTTCAGGTCCGCCTACCTGCGCCGCCACCACCCGGCCGAATTCATGGCCGCGGTCATCTCCAACCGCGGGGGCTACTACTCCACACTGGCCTACGCGAGCGAATCGAGGCGCATGGGCCTGAGGATCCTCCCTCCCGACGCGAACGAAAGCGAGATGCGCTGCCGCGGGAAGGGAGCGGAGATCCGGTTCGGGCTCGGGATGATAGCCTCCCTCAACGAGGCCGCGGCCGAGGCCATCGTCGGCGAGCGGGGAAGGAACGGGTCCTATCTATCCATCGATGCCTTCGCCCGGCGCGTCCGCGTCGACAGAGGCGACGCCGAGGCCCTCGCGGGCGCGGGGGCCCTGGACTCGCTCTCGCCCGAGCTGCCGCGGGCCGAGAAGCTCATGCGCCTCCTTTCCGCCCAGGCCGCGCGCGAAGGACGGGAGGGCTACGGCGCCGAACTCTTTCCGGAGGAGAGGCCGGCCTTCGCCGGAAGGCCGACCTTCTCCGGAAAGCCGACCGCCCGCGGCGGGGAGCGGAAAAGGCTCGAGTCGGAGATGCGCTACCTCGGGACCACTCTGGCCGAGCACCCCCTCGCCCTCTGGCCCGGGGCCCTCTCCCTGCGCCGTTCGCTCGGGAAGGATCTCGATTTTCTCGTCGGGCAGAGGGTGGACCTCGTCGGGTGGCCCGTCGCCTCGAAGCTGGTCGCCACCGCGAGCGAGGAGCCCATGGAATTCGTTTCTTTCGAGGACGAGACCGCGCTCTACGAAACGGTGCTGTTCCCGGAGGCCTACGGGCGATTCCGCCATCTCCTCTTCGAGACGCGCCCCCTCCTCCTCCACGGGCGCGTGGAGAAAGACAGGGGCGCGGTGACGGTGACGCTCGCGGGGATGGAGAAGATAACGTAATTGGCCGGTGGCGAATGTTCCACGCGAAACGGCGGCCGAACGAGACGCCTTTTCCGATTGACAACGCTTCGTCGAGGCATTATAGTCAGTCCTGACTATGACTGATTCGTACAAGGTTCCGTTCTACATCCTCGGCTTTCTCATAAGGCTGGGGCCGCTGCACGGCTACCAGATAAAAACGCATATCGAAAGCGAGGCCGGCGATTTCGCGAAAATTAGGCTGCCGAATCTCTATTACCACCTGGGCTCGATGAGGGAAAAAGGCTGGGTCGAGTCCACGCGGGGGCAAGAGGGAAGTCGCCCGGAGAAAGAGATATTCTCGGTGACCGCCGAAGGCGAGCTGCGATTCAAGGAGTTTCTCGATCGATGCCTCGCCGAGCCGGTGGGCTGGGATTTCCCTCTCGACGGCGCCCTCTTCTTTTCCAAAGGAAGGAGCGCGAAGACCATAGCGCGCGAGCTGTCGGCGGCCGAGGAGCGCGCTGCGGCCGCCCTCGTCGCTCTCGCCGGGCATCGGAAGGAAGTCCTGGACGAAGTGCCGCCGTCGTTCCGCGACGTGGCGGCCCTCATCCTAGCCCATCACGAATGCCACTACGCCGCGGAGAGGCAATGGCTCCAGGAGGCAATCGCCGTATTCGAGGCCCGAAAGGGGAAAAAAGGAGGAGGAACGTAATGCGAAAAATCTGCTCTCGCCGATTCGACGTGGATTTCTTCGAAAAGGATGAATCGACTTGGCTCGTGGTCTCTCGCCTCGTCGATGACGCCCACGATATTACGACGCAAGTCGAGGTTCAGGTGCCCGAGATGGTCATAAGCGACGCTCGCGTCGAATTCGCGCGATATCCGCTCGACGTCTGCACGATGATCGAACGCAATGTCAGGCGCATAGTAGGGCTCAATCTGCTCAAGAACTACAATTTGAGATCGCTTACGATCTTCCTCGGCTCCAAAGGCTGCGGGAACGTGATGCAAATACTCGGTACGGGCCTGCAGTCCTTCGTATACTCGTACTATCCTTATCTGATAAAGACCGGGAAGATGAGCGCGGCCGAGTGGGAGAAGTTCTCCGTAACCCGTCTTCGCAAAGCGTGCCTGGGTCACACCCTCCTCGAGAAGGGCAAGGCGAGGATGCTGCACGAGGGCGTATCCGCGCATTGATCGTCCGGGCGTCCTTCTTCAAGACGCGACGCGAACCAGCGACGGGATCGGGCCGCTTCGTCGGCACCGCCCATACCGTCTGCGGCGAACGGCTCTTTCAAAGGAAACTGCGCGATTTTTCCGTCGAATCCGTCTATCACTTCATGGAGTCGGTAATCGGCTTGAGGCACGAGTATCCGGAATTCCCGAGCTTCTCGATGATTTCGATGATGGAATCGCTGAGGTCCTTGCCGGAATCCGATATCGCCCCGTACCTGAACTTCACGATGCGGCGGATGAGGATGCCTATCGCTCCGGACTCGACTATGATGCTCGAGCCCATCGCGAACGAGAGCATGATTTTCCTCGTCTCCTTGTCTCCGGAGCTCAGCCATTTCCTGATCGATCTCGGGCCCCGCAGGAAGAGCTGGTTCATCGTTATGCTTATGGCCAGGAGCATGAACCTCTCTCCCTCGGTGGTATGGCCGAGCTCGGCGAGCTGTTGGTTCTCGGCCATCGTGGCCTTCATGAGGGCGACGGTGGCCTCGTGGAAGACTTGGCCGTCTTCTTCCTCGTAGGCTTCGTCCCCGCGGCCCTCGCGGATCTGGACCGACCGCCACTTCGCTCCCGCGAGGTTGAGGATCGCGTAGACCTCTGCAGGCTTCAACCCGAGGCTTTCGAGTTCCCGCGCGGCCGCAAGCAATGTTCCCTCTCGGAATCCCCGATACTTCATCCCCGTAATGCCCTTTCGCCCGGCGCCAAGACCCGCCACCTACACAAAAATAGCGATAGCGCCTTCGAAAGAAAACATGCTTCGGATGGATGCGCGGTCGCCCCCTTTTCGACCGGCTCGGCGATCCGAGGCCTAGGGTCCGGAGGTCCAGGTCCCATAGAGGGTGACATTGGAATCGATCGTAAAGCTCGCCCCCGGGGAATAGAATGTCCCGCCGCCGCCGCCGTCCAGCCCCCCGTCGTCTCGGCTGTCCCAGCCGGTGAAGGTGAACCCGGCCCATACGAGGGGCCCGGTATTCCCCAATACCGTTACCGTCGATCCGGCGGCGTACAGCGTGGGATCGACGGGCACGCTTCCGGTAGTGGCGACCGTCGTATTCGCGTAGGTAACTTTGTAGGGGGGCCCCCCGCCCATGTTCGAAGAGTATGCCATGGTGGAGTTGGAGCAGGCGGCCAGGAGCGATACCAGGGCCGCCCATATGGCCAAAGTCGACAGGCGAAATGCTCGCATCCTGATCGGGATTCGCATTCGATGGCTCTCCCCGCGTTCTCTCACAGGTCTTCCGCCGGAGGCGTCTTGTCGTTCACGTAGGCGTCGATCCAGGCCAACAGCTCCCTGGCTTGACGGGTTCCGGTCTTTTGCAGAATCAGGTATTGCTGAACGGCTTTTTTCAGGTCTCCGGCTTGGAGACAGGCTTCCCCGTAGTATTCTCTCGCATCGGGGAAATTGGGCCTCAAGGACAAGGCCTGGTCGTAATAGGAAAAGGCTTGGCTCAGATTCCCCGACTTCCTGAGGCTATACCCTTCCATGTTCAAGGCTTCCGGGTAATTCGGCCGAAGCTTCAAGGCCTCGTTGAAGTCCTTTATAGCCTCGTCGAATTTTCCGCCCTTGGCGGCCTGGTAGCCCTGATTGTACCAGGACTGGTAGGTCGCCGGCGCCGGGAGCGAAGACTGACCGCCGCCGTTTCCTCCTCCTCCGCCGCCGCCGCCGCTATCCGCGAACAAGGCGGACAGAGCGAGCAGATATATGCACGACCATATGACTCTATTACGCATACGAACCTCCATACGATGAACCAGCGATCTTCGATTTTCCTAGTGTCCTGTAATATACGAGATGCCTAAAGCCCGATCCGCCTACGGCCATGCGGTCGGGCTTTTGCGTAATCGGCCATTGAGCGAAGCGAATATTACAGGACACTAGAGTTCCGTCCCCACGATAATCGGCCCGGCCGGCCTGTCGCCGGCTCGCGCGCTCTCGACCGTTACCTCGATCGCGCTAGGCTCCTCGCTCCAATGAGCGTCAATGGCGCGGAGGAATCCTCGTCCCTCGCCTTCCCACTCTATGTCGCCCACCGCAGCCCAATCCCCGCCCCAGCGCGCCCATAGGCGATACACTTCCCCGGCCTTTAATTCTTTCAACCCCGCGAGACCGAGGGCGACCGTCTGTCGTCGGGTATCGTAGCTGCAGGTTCCCGTGACGCCCCCCTCGACGGCCGCGAGCTTCTTGACCGCGACGTCGGAACGGGTGACGAAAGCCAGGGAGCTCTCCTTCGCGGCGATCGTATTGATCGACAACAGGGCCCAAGCGGAGGCTCCCGCTCCCCAGGCGACGAGAAGGCCGAAGGCCACCGGCACCAGAGCTCTCTTCAGCTTGCGAAGCGCCAGGCGGATCCGGCCTTTGACGGTTCCCAGGGGCAGGCCCAGCGTCTCGGCGACTTCCTCATGGGAAAGCTCATCGAAGAAAGCCAGCCTGAGGGCCTGGCGTTGGGCGCCGGGAAGGCGTTCGATGGCTTCCTGAAGGGCATTGACCCTGAAGCTCTTCCAGGTCTCCTCCGATGGATCGTCCCGGTTGCCCATGGCTTCGGCGAGGACATCCATGTCCTCGAAGTCCAGGGCCGGCCTGCGGCTGCGGCGTCTCAACTCGTTGAGGATGCGAAAGTGGGCGATCTGGAGGATCCAGTTCCTGAAACTGCCCTTCGTCGAATCGAAATCGCGCGACTTGGTCCAGACGACGAAGAAGACCTCCTGGACGAGATCCTCGGCGGCGCCCTCATCCAGGCTTTTTACCGCGACGTGATGCAGAAGAGGCGCATATCGACCGTAGAGGATCTGGATCGCCCGCTCGTCCTTCTGGACGACCTTTCCCATCCAGACCTCGTCCTTGACCCACCGATCCCCTTCCTTTTCTTCCACGACGACCACCTATGCCCATGATTACACCCGGCCGGCGTGTTCGGATCATTCAATTCATCGTTTCGCCGGATCAGGCACCTTCTCGGCCTTTCGCTTTTTCCCTCTTCCTTGCATACATGTCGGCGTCCAAAAGGGAAAGGAAATCGCTCGCGCCTCCTCCCTCTTCCGGCCTATATGCCGAGCGGCCGATGCTCGAGGATAGGCGATACATCCGTAGTTTCGACCCATTGAGATTCTCGATCTCTCGCTCGATGCGACGAACAAGGTCTTCCATCGCCATAGGATCCTTGAAATCGACCAGGATGACGAATTCGTCGCCCCCCAATCGGGCCACGTGGTCTTCCACTCGGACCGTGGAAAGGAGGATGTCGGCGATGTCTTCCAGCGCCCGATCCCCCGCCTCATGTCCGAAGTTATCGTTTATTTTTTTGAAATCGTCGATGTCGAGCAATAGTCCGCAGAGAGGCCTTCCCTGTCTGGTCAGCTCGATCCTGCGCTCGAGCTCCTCGTCGAGGCTCCTCCTATTCGCCGTTCCGGTCAGGTAATCGGTCTTGGAACGTCGATTCTCGATATTGACGAAGGATATCAGGAGGAAAAGCGTAGCCGTAGGCCAGACCAGCACCAGGCCGTAGAAAATCAGTTGGAGCAGGCCGGCGAGAAGGGAAGGCAAGGGATTGGTCAATAGAGTGACAAAGACTCTCCGCTTGAGCCGTTTTACGTTGGCGACGATCTGGATCAGCGAGAAAAGGACCAATCCGTATTGAATGATCGCGAACGCGGGAAACCATGACCCGCGCCTATAGTGATTGGCTTTATCGACGGCGAACAGGATCCCGGTAAAAATGGACGCGATGGAGGCGATCGCGACCAAGGCTTCTATGATGGCCAAAGGCAAGACGAGGCTTCGGAAACGCTCCGTATTCTTGAAAATCTGAAAATGCGTATAGAGAATGAAGAAACCGATGGGGAGCGTATGGAAGACGTAGTATGAAGCGGAAAAAACGAGCATGGCGTCGCGAGCGACGATACCTGGAGTCGAATTAAGTAATATTATTATCGAATCGGAAATGACCATCAGCGCGATCGACAGCAGAAGCGCGCGATAAAGGCGAGTATCGATGTCCGCCCGCGCGCTTTCCCTCCTGTCGCATGATAGCCACAGTATCAGTATGACGACGAGGCAGAAACCATATAGTTGAAGCTTAAGGATAGTTTCCACTATGCGTCCTCTTCACGGGTCCCACGCACCGAATGCTTCCGGGAAACCCTTCCCTTTTATTCAATACTATCGATAAATCTCGATTCAACGACTGTCATCTTCGTCGTAATCCTCGTTCTCCTCTTCTTCCTCCGCTTCCTCCTCTTCGTCTTCCTCCTCTGCCTCGATATCTTCCTCGAATTCGTCGTAGAGCCTGAGGATGGTCTTGACGAGAATCGCTTGAGTATCCTCCTCCGATATCTCCGATAAGTCGAAGCCTTTTTTCTCCAGAGTATTCCCGAGCCAATCGTCCTTGCCGATCTCGTCGATGATATGCTTGGCGAAAAGCTCCACGACTTCATCGAACTCTACCCTCGCCATACCTTCCTCCTTTTCAAGAAGCCCGGCCTTTAACGCAGGATGGGGCGGAAGAACGATCTACTTCAATTCATTGATGTATTGCTCTTTTTCTATCCATAGCTCTTCCATCCGATACATATGATAGTAATCGTGGAAAATCATGTGCCGAAGAAGTATCTCGAAAGAATAGCGGTCATATTCTTCGTGCTTCCCGGTTTTTTTCCAAACTTCCTTCCTGGCCGTCCTTATTCTCTTTATCTGCCTATCTCGTAAATCGCGGAATTCCGCTACCAATTCCCTTGCCGTCTTCTTGGGGCTATTTAGCTTGGGCTTATCCGCGGGGGTGTAAGGTCTCATGACGGGGCTTTCTTCCTCGAGGAATTGCTCGATCCTGCCCAACAGCATTTTCTGGGTTTCGACTAAATGGTCTATATGCTCGTATATCGTCCAATAATCCTTGATTCGCCGCTCGACCTCTTCCTTTTTCATTCTCTCGACGAACTGGTCCAGCATTTCCTTGTTGTTCTCCAACGCGACCATGAATGTTTTCTTCATGTTTCTCCTCCCGATCAGCCGATCCCGATCCCCGCGAAAGCCGTCGTATCGCCTACATTCTACCTCATTCAGCCCCTGCGTCAAGGCGAAGCGCCGGGTCGAAACGGCTTGCGCGAAGGCATCCTCGCGTAAGCCGGCCTTCATGAAACGGCGCCGCCTTCATTATATTGATATCAAGACTCGGCGGCCCGTAAATCCCCGCGTCTGCGGTTTGGAGGGAGGCGTCCATGGACGAAGGGATATTTCTCGCGGTGGACGAGTACATAAAGGAGAGGGTAGGCCTCGAGGACGCCGTCCTCCGGGAAGTCAAGGAATCCTGCAAGAGGTCTTCGATGCCCGATGCGGAAATATCGGCGAATCAGGGGAAGTTCCTTCAGATCCTCGCTCGCGCCTGCGGCGCCAGGAGGATATTGGAGCTCGGGACATCGGTCGGGTATAGCGCGATTTGGCTGGCGAGAGCCCTTCCTTCGGATGGAAGACTGCTGAGCGTAGAATTCGACGAAGGCAACTATAGGATCGCCGTCGAGAATATACGCAGGGCGAAACTGGAAAGCATCGTCGAATTGAGGCACGGCAAGGCCCTGGACGTCCTGCGGGATCTCCTGGCCGAGGGAGAGGGCGATTTCGACTTCGTATTCATAGATGCCGATAAGCCTCCCTATTTGGAATACCTCGAGTACTCCATCGAGCTCTCCAGGAAAGGTACGATCATCGTAATGGACAATGTGATAAGGAATGGCGAGGTACTGAACGGGAATTCCGAGGACGAGAGAGTAAAAGGCGTGCAGCGCCTGAACGATCACCTAAAGGGCTGCAAAGAAGCCGATTTTACCATTCTGCAAACGGTCGGCGGGAAAAGCCATGACGGTATGGCCGTCGGCATAGTAAATTGAGTTTAGCCATGGAGGAGGTAGACGATGGACTATCCTATGCGCCCCGACCTGAAGGTCGGCAGTCAATTCCCGGATTTCGAGCTTCCCGATCAGGATGGGGAAGCGCGAAAGCTTTCGCAGCTCTTGCGGGGATTTCCCGGGGTCCTCATATTCGGCCGAGGCTACTTCTGCCCGAAGGACCGACGCCAGCTGGCCAATTACGTTCAGCATCTGCAGCCCGAGTTTCGCGTCAATTACTGCCATCTCATCTCGGTTTCGGTCGATGACAGGATGAACACCAGCGAGACGCGCGAGGCCCTCGGCGCGGACTGGCCCTTCCTCATGGATCCCGACCGCAGGCTTCTCCACGAGCTCCAAATGGTCGATGCCACCGACAAGGCCCACGGCGAGATATACATTCCCTACACCTTCATCCTGGACCGGGATCGGACGATCCACAAGATCTACAACGGGTGGTGGTTCCTCGGCCGGCCAACGCCCGAGGAAATACGCATGGACCTGCGGGAATTGATGAGCCGGAGGCCGGACTGGGTGTACGGCGGCAAGGCGGGATGATGCCCCGGTCGGCGCGACGCCCCATGGCGCCGCGCCGACGCGGCTATCTAGTTATTACTTCTTTCCGTACAGGGGTCCCAAGGCCTCGCAGGCGCGGTAATCCGAGCCTTCGGCATCCATGCCCATCGCGCTCCAGTAGCTGGGGCGGAAGAGCTCGTCCTCCCCGAGGTTGTGCATGCATACGGGGATGCGGAGCATCGAGGCGAGGCTGACGAGGTCGGCGCCGATGTGGCCGTAGCTGATGGCGCCGTGGTTGGCGCCCCAGGCGGCCATCACCGAGTAGACGTCCCTGAAGGGGCCCTTGCCGGTGAGGCGCGGGACGAACCAGGTCGTCGGCCAGGTCTCGTTCGTGCGCTTGTCCAGGACTTCGTGCACCTTCTCGGGCAGGGCGATGGTCGCGCCCTCGGCGATCTGCAGGACGGGGCCTCTGCCTTTTACGAGGTTGATGCGGCTCATCGTGACGCTCATGCCGCCCTCGGTGAGGAAGTCCGAGGAATAGCCGCCGCCGCGGAAGTAGCCCAGGTCCGCGTAGCGCCAGCTGGTGGCGTCCAGGCAGGCGCCGGCTTCCTCCTTCGTGATCTCCCAATAGGGCTTCATGACCGGCTTTCCGTCCCTCCGCTGCCGGCCGGTGCCGTCCATGGTCGTCGAGCCCGAGTTGATGAGGTGGATGAAGCCGCCCGCGGCATCTCCCGAGGGCTTCCAGCCGGTGACGCGCTGCACGGCCTCGGGGCTCCAGAAGCTGCGCACGTCGGAGAATATCTGGGCGCTGCCGGTGAGGAGGTGGCCGAAGAGCATGGCGACGCCGTTCAGGGAGTCGTTCTCGGTCGCCACGACGTAAGGCTGCCTGATGCCGTTCCAGTCGAAGCTCGAGTTAAGGATGGTCTCCATGAAGTCGCCGTTGGGAAAGTGGTCGGTCCACTGGCGCTGGCCCTGGAACCCGGCGAGGATGGCGTTATGGCCGTGGGCTTCCTCGAGAAGGCCCTTTCGCCTCAGGTCGGGGTTGCCGACCATGAGGTCGCGGACGATCATGGCCATCTTGACGCTCATGGCCCAGGCCTTGTCCTTGCGTTCGCGGGAATGCCGCATGTCGGCGGGGTTGACGTCCGGGCCTTCCTTGCAGTTGGCCTTGACCCATTCGAGGGCCCGCTTGAATTCGGCGTCGGAGTAGATCCTCTCCTCGAAGCGGCGGTAGATCTCGCTCATGTCGACGGACTCGTTGCGCATGCCGAGGTAGTCCTGGAAAAAGTCCGGGTCGACGATGGAGCCGCCGATGCCCATCGAGACCGAGCCGACGGAAAGGTAGGACTTGCCCCGCATCCAGGCGGCGGCGAGGCCCGATCGGGCGAAGCGGAGGATCTTCTCGGCGACGTCGGCGGGGATGGTCTCGGTGTCCTTCAGGTCCTGGACGTCGCGGCCGTAGATGCCGAAGGCGGGCAGGCCCTTCTGGTTGTGGGCCGCGAGGACAGCCGCGAGATAGACGGCGCCGGGCCGGTCGGTGCCGTTGAAGCCCCAGACGGCCTTCACGGTGAGCGGGTCCATGTCCATGGTCTCGGAGCCGTAGCACCAGCAGGGAGTCACGGTCAGGGTGACGGCCACTCCCTCGCGGGAGAACTTCTCGGCGCAAGCGGCCGCCTCGGCGACGCCGCCGATGCAGCTGTCCGCGACGACGCATTCGACTTCGTGGCCGCTCGGATGCCTGACGCTTCCGGAGATGAGCTTGGCCGCGGCCTTGGCCATGGACATCGTCGGCGCCTCGAGCGACTCGCGCACGCCGCCCAAGCGGCCGTCTATGGTCGGCCTGATGCCGATCTTGGGCAGCCCCCCTTTAAGCCTCATCGTCGGGGCCAGGACCTTCATATCGCCTACTTCCGCCATGCCATGCCTCCTATCTGGATAATGTGGACTCTATGGGTACCGGCCTCGGTTCGTGCCGGATAAGGGTAGGAGAAAGCCTCGTCGTCTCGGGCGGGGTACCGAGCTCGCCGGAGATCCTCGAGAGGAGGATGCGCGCGGCGCGGAGGCCCATCTCGGATACCGGCTGCGCGAGCGAGTAGCGACAGAAGCGAAGGAGCGGGGACCAGGGCATCTCGTCGAAGGCGGCGAAGGCCACCTTGGCCGATCGGGATCCCGGTTCCTCGAGGACGAGGTAATTGGTCGCGCCCACGTGGACGTAGGCGTTGACCAGGAAGTAGGCGTCGGGCGCGTCGGGTCGCGAGCGCATGGCTCGCATGGCCTCGTAGCCCGAGGCGACGTGGAGGCCCTCGAAGCTGGTAAACTCCGGCTCGAGGGGGAGCCCCGAGTCGAGCATCGCGCGGCGCCAGCCTTCGTAGCGCTCTCGGGCGGTCGAAAGCTCGAGGCTCCCGCCGACGAAGCCCATCCTGCGCCGCCCTTGGGCGATGCCTTCAGCGGCGAGCGCGAGGGTAGCCGCGTAGGCCCCGCCCTCGTTGTCGACGAGGACCGCGTCGGCATCAAGGCCGGGCGCGAGGCGATCGACGAGGACGATGGGCGTAGCCGCAGCCCTGGCGAGGGCGATGTGCTCGCCCGAGCCGGAAGCGGGAATCACGACCAGGCCGTCGACGAGGCGCTCGGCGAGGAGGCGCATGCGCTTGGATTCCTCCTGGGCGCTCTCCCAGGAGGAGCAGACGATGAGGCTGTAGCCGTGGACGGACAATTCGCGGTCCATGCTCTCGGCGAGGAGCATGAAGAAATCGCTGGCGAGCTCGGGGGCTATCACTCCCACGGTTCGCGTCGAGCCTTTCTTGAGGCTGCGCGCGACGTTGTTCATGGTGTAGCCGAGGCGGTCGACCTCGGCCCGCACGCGTCGCGCCGTGGCCGGCGCGACGGAGGCGTCGCCGTTCAAGACCCGCGAGACGGTCGCCGTCGAGAAGCCGGCGGCCCGCGCGACGTCCCGTATGGTCGCGTTCACGCTATACGCCTCGTCCGGATATCCGGTATACTCGATCGGATCGAGGAGGGAAGGCCATGTCCGACGAAGCTGAGGAGTTCTGGAGCGCCTTCGAGAGCGAGACCGGCGAGAAGGTAGAGGCGCGCTGCATGGGGGAATATTTCAAGGGCGGCGGCACGGAACGCGGGATGTGGGGGCTGCTCATCCTCACCGACAGATCCTTTCGGTTCAAGTACATGCCCAGCGAGAACTGGATACTGTCCCTCTTCAAGCGCCCCGACAAGTCCAGTCTTCAGAAGAAGGCCTTCGAAATCGTCATCCCACGCGGCGACATAGTCGACGTCGTCGCCCCCAAGCGGGACTTCCTCTCGAGGATCTTCGGCCCCGCCTTCCCGCGCCTCTCCGTCGTCTACCGGAGCGAGGAAGGCGACCAGACCCATTCCTTCTCGGTGGACCCGAACAACGGCATCGTCTCCGCGCTCGAGAAAGTCAGCGCCGCGGCGAAGGCCGGCGCCCGGTAAGTCGGAAGTCCCGGCCCTCATTCCCCGACCGGGATCACGCCCTTCTTGAGGATGACGTTGCCGTATTTCACGGTCTCGCCGGTCATGACGACGGCAAAGGCTTTCTTCGCGCGCTCGTAGAAGGCGAAGCGCTCGATACGGGCGACGGGCGGAGTCCCGGGCCAGCGCCGGTCTATAGGCATCCGATAGGCGGCCTCGACCGAGGCGTCGAGGGCATCTCCCGGAACGGGAGCCATCATCATCACGGGGGCCTTGTCGTAGGAATCCAGGTTGACAAGGGCGAGAATGCCATCCAGAAGATCTGGTATCCTGATTCCGTCGGCGCGAATCACGCGAGCGTTGCAACTGTCGCCGGGGAAGAAAGCATCGGCCAGGACGATCTCGTCCCCGTGGCCCATCCTGAAGAGAACCGAAAGCAGCTCGGCTGAAATACAGGGCGCGACTCCGATCAACATACAATGCCTCCCTTTTACGACAATGTAATCGTTTACCCAATTCGCTTTTTTGTCAATTACTTTCTGTAATCGATTACATTATTTAATAAAATGATGCTCTTGGAATAGTAAACATAGAGTTCATTTTACAAAAATGGCGGAAATCCTGTACGATCAAGGTGCCACACTGAATGGCGTTGTCGTATGGATGCCGCCAAGGGACTTGTTGAATGGACAAGGTGGAGTAGCACATCCGAATACGTCATCACGGGCGGGCAGCCCTTCGTCTTTCGTAGAGATCAGGCGTTTATGGAAAGACGATCGCGTCGGGATAGAACTGCCCAAGCGTCTCGCCTCGGAACGCCTCCCAGGCTCGAGCGACATATACGCCTTCATGGACGGCCCCGACCACGAGAGAGAGTGGGGCAGATGGAGGGGCGGCTACAGGACCCGCGGTCAGGACCCTGGCATCCGTTTCATGACCTTGCGCGAGGTCGGGTACGAGCGTTATTCGGTGCACTTCCCCGCCGCGCCTCGCCGTTAGGCCGCCTTAACGCTGGAGGCGAGAAGGGCTCGGGACATCCTGCGCTCGCGGATCCTCCGGACCCGTGCTATAGTGGAACCGTGACAGCCTCTCCCGCAATCCGCTCCCGTCGCGTCGCGAGACTCCTGCTCTGCCTTCTCGCAGTCTCCGCTATGACGGATTGCAAGGCCTGGAAGAATCCCGGCCCGGAGTCGCCGCAGCCGCGGAAGATCACGGTCATGGCCTCGGACGGCTGGATTTACGACGTCATCGGGGAGAACGCCAAGTTCTTCGAGAAGGAGACCGGCATCAAGGTCTCCTTCTCGATCTACGCCCCCCACGTCTACTTCCGGGCCCTCCAGACGATGCTCGACTCGGGCGAGGCCACCGACATTTTTCTCATGCAATCGACCAGGTGGTACCTCGAGAGCGATATCGATCCCCGCAAGTACTGTCTCGACCTTACCGGCGAGGAGTGGACCAAGCGTCTCAAGCCGCAGTGGCTGCCTTCGGTTTCGCACGACGGTCGAGTTTACGGCCTGGTCATCTGGGACGATGACACGGGCTGGGTATATACCTATAACAACTGGATCTTCAAGCGGCTGGGGCTCGCCGCGCCGAAGACCACCCAGGAGTTCATGGCGGTCTGTGAAAAAATAAAGCGGGCCGGAATCACGCCCATCTACGAGCCGGGGGCCAGCCGCTGGCACTCCTCGCTCACCTTCTTCGAGCTGGGCGCGACCTTCGAGGAGAGGGATCCCGGCCTGTACGATCGCCTGAACTCGAACGCTCAGACTTTCGCCGGTTATGAGCCCTTCCATCGCGCGCTGGGCCAGATCCTCGAAGCCATGCATCGCGGCTACTTCGGGGACAATTTCATGGCGAACACCATCGAAGGGTCGAAGACCGCCCTCATCTCCGGCAGCGCCGCGATGACCCTCGATAAAATCGGCTTTTCGCGAAGCGTGCTGAAGTCCAACCCGGACTCGGGCGCAGACTCATGGGGCATGTTCCCCATTCCCTGGCTCGACAACCGCACCGTAAGCATCGAGCGCTCCGCGCCCACATGGTTCGGCAACGCGAAGAGCCGCGACCCGGATGCCATTCGACAGTTCTTCCGCTTCCTGACGAGGCAGGACAATCTCGACCGTTACGCGGCCGAACAGCCCGAGGGCATGAGTCTCTCCTTCACCACGAAGCCGGTCCCGCTTCAGCAGAACGAGAAGGACTTCCTCGGGTCGGCCCGCCTCGGCGGGGAGCCATTCCAGGGCGGAATCAAGTATATAATGGGCCAATGGATGGAGATCGAGGCCGACTTCGAGCAGATGCTCGCGGGGGCGATGAGCCCGGAGCGCTTCCTCGCCGGCGTGGACGCGCGCCGCGCCAACATGGCCGCGGCAGCAGGAGACCCCGCCTGGCCCCGGGCTACCTCCGGCCCGAAGAGTCCTTGAACGCCGAGGGATTGAGCCCGGTCTCCCTCTTGAACAGGCGGGAGAAGTAAAGCGGGTCCTCGTAGCCTATGGCGGCGGCGACCTGTTTGATCTCGAGCAGGGGATGTCCCAAGAGCAGGCGCTTCGCCTTTTCGATCCTGAGGCGGATCAGGTCCTGCGTCGGCGTGCTTCCCGTGGCCTTGCGGTACAGCCGCAAGAAGTACGCGGGCTTGCAGCCGAAGGCAGCGGCCAGGCGCTCGAGGGAGTAGGGTTGTCGATAGTTCTCCTGGAGGTAGAGGCCCACCGCCTTGACCAGATCGGCCTCCCCGGCGCGGATTCCATCGAGAGCGAACTCGGAATCCACCTGTCCAGCGGAGGCATCCAGCCTGATCCGTACGCGCCGGAGGGTCTCCCGGAGGCTCTCGACGTCGACCGGCTTCAGGATGTACTCGTCGACGCCGAGCTCGATCGCGCGGCGAGCGTATTCGAACTCGCTGTAGCCCGAGACGATGACGATCCGGAGGTCGGGGTTCGTGCGGCGGATCCGCTCGACGAGCTCCAGACCGCTCAGCACCGGCATCTTGATGTCGGTGATGAGGAGGTCCGGCATGCGGCTTTCGACCAGATCCACGGCCTCCTCGCCATCGGCGGCCGCCCCGATGCACTCGAAGCGCGGATCGAGCTGGGCGATCTTGCGGGACAGGTAGTCCCGCATCCTCTCCTCGTCCTCCGCGACCGCGAAGGTGAAGCGGCGCTCAGCCATTCGATGCGGCTCCCATGGCGACCCTCGCGCCTCCCCCGGGCTGGTTGCTGATCTCGAAGAAGGCCCCCTCGCCGAAGGCCAGCCGCATCCTCTCGTAGGAGTTGATCATCCCCATGCCCGAGATCGACATGGGGGCGAGTCCTTCGCCTCTCAGCTTTCGCGCCGAGATCCTCTCGGCGACGCTCCTGAGTGTCTCCACCGGGAAGCCGGGGCCGTTGTCGAGGATCTCGATCGTCCACCGGCCCTCCGAGGAATCCCCGCGGAGCTCGATGCGCCACGGGGGCCTCGCGGTGGTCGCGTACTTGAAGCAGTTCTCGATAAAGGGCTGAACGATCAGCCGTGGCACGACGATCTCCCGCATGGCGTCGGGTACGTCGATCAGGTACTCCAGGCTGTCGCCGAACCTGGCGCGCATCGCGGCAAGGTAGCTCTCGGCGTACTCCACCTCGGTTCGCAGTGTCGCGGTAGTCCCCGCGGTGGACGATACGTAACGGAGCACCTTCGAAAGGTTGATGATCAACCGCTGAATGGAGGTCAGGGAACCCTCGTCAGCCATCACGGCTATGGTTTGGAGCATGTTGTGCAGGAAGTGGGGGTTGAGCTGGGACTGGAGCGCGACCAGCTGCGCCTCCTTCTCGTGCGCGCGGAGCGAGACCGCCTCCTCGACCGACTCGTTGAGCTTCAATCTCATATTACGGAACGCGAGCCCCAGGGAATCGAGTTCGCTGAGGTCAGACCCGGGAATGCTCTCGGCCACCTCGTCGAGGTTGTGCAGCTCGAGGGACTCGATCTCCGCGTGCAGCGCCTTGATGGGCACGGTGACGCGCCGGGCGATGAAATAGGATGCGGCGAGCGAGCAGAGTATGGCCGCCAGGGTCACCAGCGCTATCCGCGTCGCGTACTGCAGGATGCTCGACGACAGGCCCGTGGAAGGCTCGCCGAAGACGAGGGTCCAGCCGGTGTCCTTCGAGACGGCGGTGGCGTATATCTGCGGGAGGCGTTTGCCCGGCAGGATTCCCGTCGTCACGCGAGCGCGGCCGAGAGCCGTGGATAGGCTTGAAAAGTCGGAGACCTTCACTCGGCGGTCGTCGTAGGGATAGAGGAGGTCGCCATCCGAGCCGAGCACGAAGATCGAGACCGAGGAGCCGGCCATCAGGTCCAGCTCGGCGAATACCGCGTCGCAATATTGCATGACCTCGACGATTCCCCGGGTCGAGAGCAGGGGATCCTCGAATGAGCGCAACAGGGAAATGTACTGCTTGTCCTTGACCACGATAGAGGTCTCTTCCTGCAGCGAGTCCATGTGCGGCGGGAGGATCAGCCGATCGCCGTGCCTCATCATCACATCGGAATACCAGGGCTCGAGCTTCGCGTCGCGTTCGATGAGGCGGCTGAAGAATCCGGCCCCGATCATCTCGCCCCGCGGATCGTAGACATTCACCTGCGGGGCCGACTGATTCGGACCGAGTATGGTGTCGCCGATCTCGATGAGAGCTTCCGAGTTCTCGAGCTTGGCGATTCTCTGCTGGACGGTCTTCGGCGAGCGCGGCAGGGCCAGATGCCTCGAATAGAGATTCCTGAAAACCTGGGAATAGATCAGCGAGAGGCTGAGCCGGTTCATCTCGGCGACCTGGGCATCCAGGTTGGCCAGGACAGATTTCGAGAGCGAAGTCAGCGTGTCGGCAAATCGCTCCCTCGCCACGGTCGAGGCATAGTCGTATACGACGAGAGAGAATGCCAGAAGCACGCAGACGAGGAGGATGGAGACCCAGAAGAATATGCTGCCGCGGACGGTCCGATAGCGAGCCACCCGGGGATGATACCACACTAGGGCGCGGGTGGACTCCGGAATTTTATCCATGATCTGGCGCAATCCAGTCCATTTACGGTTTTCAAAGGTGGCCGCATAGTGATTCCCAGCTTTCCCGCACTAGGAGGAATTGGAGATGAAGAAGTTAATCCTCGGTCTCGCATTCGTTTCGGTATTCGCGACCGCTTTCCTCGCCGCGCAGACGCTTACCGTCTGGGACTTCAAGTACAGTGAAGTCAACGCCACCGGCGCGCAGGCACCGATGAAGGCGAACGATGCGGCCTTTATGAAGGCCCACCCCGGCGTCACGATCGACCATGTCGCCCAGCCGACCGACAACACGCAGTATTACCAAATAATCCAGAGCGCGGCGACGGCGGGTTCCGGCCCCGACGTCGCGATGTTCCATCCGGGCGGACGCGTGGATGGCTTCGCCGACATCCTCGTCGACCTCGATCCCTTCATCAAGGACGTGAAAGGCCAGTTCACCACGGCCAGCATCGAGATGTGCTCCCTGAACGAGAAACTGGGCAACCCCGTGAAGGTCCTCCCGCTGACCATGCAGGGCTTCGGTTTCTATTATAACAAGGCCTACTTCAAGAAGGCCGGACTCAATCCCGACAAGGCGCCCAAGACTCCGGCCGAATTCCTCGCTGCCTGCGAGAAACTCAAGGCCGCCGGTTTCGTTCCCATCACCACGGGCCAGACCTACACCATCGACTTCTTCCTCCGCTGCCAGGCTGCGGACGTCTACGGCCCGAACGTCGCCGGTCTTGTCGACGGCTCGCAGAAATTCGACAACCCGGTGTTCAAGGAAAGCGCCGCGTTCATGAAGACCCTGGTCGACAAGAGCTACATCGAGAAGGATGGCCTATCCCGGCCCTATTTCATGGACGGCATCGACAAGTTCGCCGCGGGCGGCGGGGCCATGTTCATGGGCCTGCTCTCCGACGTCGGCAACTGGAAGGTATTCACCGACAAGCTCGGCACTAATAACGTGGGTTACTTCCCCGCGATCAATTTTCCCGACGGCAAGTACAAGGACCAGCAGGTCATGCAGGGCGCGGGCATAGCCTACGGCGTAATGAAGTGGTCCAAGAACCAGAAGCTCGCGGCGGACTACGTCAAGTTCGTCACCACCGGCGAGGGCGCCAAGACATACTCCGCCGCCACAGGGGCTCTTTCCCCGAACACCGCGGCCGCCGGCGGCGCCACGAGCTACCCGGTCCTCAAGGTCATCCAGGGCTATCTCAAGAACGGTCAGAAGGACTACATCGCGATGGGCTATAACGGCTACGAGGACGACTCGAACCGGCTTTGCGACCAGGCCTTCGTCACCGGCGCGCTCTCCATCGATGACTTTATCGCCGCGTACCAGAAGCTCATCACGAAGTAAGTCTGGCTGACGCAAGTCCTTTGCATCCCTCGAAAGGACGGGGCCTTCGGCAGGATAGCCGCGGCCCCGTCTTTTCGGTCGCCTGGAGAGTGAGCATGCGAAATCGTCGAGGCTTTCAGAGGGACGGAGCCGCCCCTTACGTTTTCCTGGCGCCGTTGCTCGTGCTGCTGACTGCGTTCATGATCTATCCCGTCGTGATGAATTTCATCACCAGCTTCACCGAGTGGAAAGGCTACGGTCCCTGGAAGTGGATCGGCCTTGCCAACTATAAGACCATGTTATCGGACGGGGAGTTCTGGACCTCCATCCTCAATACCGGGCTCATGGTCTGTTACATCCCGCTCAGCACTATCGTCACACTCATAATCGCGGCCTTTCTTCGGGAAGAAATCAAGGGATGGAAGGTCTATAGGGCGATCCTGTACGTTCCGAACCTGCTCGGCTATGTGCTCATGGGTCTCATCTTCTCGATCTATCTGCGCGACGAAGGCGTCCTGAACATGGTGATCAAGTGGATCACCGGATCGACGATCCACTTTCTGATAACTCCCGTGCTGGCCATCAACGCCGTCGGGTTCCTGCTCGTCGTCTTCCTGCACCTGGGCTTCGGCCTCATCTACTTCCTTGCGGCGATGAACGGGATCGACAAGTCGATTTACGAGTCGGCCCTCATCGACGGGGCGAGCTTCTGGCGCACCCTGTTCAAGGTCACCATCCCGAGCGTCCGCTTCTCGGTCGAGTTTTGGGTGGTCTTCAATTTCATCGAGGTCTTTGCCCGCATGTTTTCCTTCATACATACGCTCACCCAAGGCGGACCGGGCTATAGCACCTTCACCCTGGAGTACGGGATTTTCATTCAGGCCTTCTCGAAGTTCAAGGTCGGCTATTCCAGCGCGTGGTCGGTGGTGCTCTTCCTGTTCTGCGCCATGATTTCGATCGCCCAGATCAGGCTCATGCAAAGGAGGGATGAATGAAGAAGGCCTCGTCCTTCAACCATGCCCAGCGGATACTCGTCCAGGTCTTGATGGTCGTCCTCGTAGTGGCCTCGCTCCTGCCGCTTTACAATGTCGTCAGCGCGAGCCTGAAGTCGATCGACGAGTATCCGACCAATCCTATCTTCCTGCCAAAGGCGCCGGTGCTCGGCAACTACCAGTACGCGGCAATCTCCGGGCACCTCATCCGGTTCACCGTGAACAGCCTGGTCCTCGTGCCTATTGGACTCGTGCTTTACGTCGTCGTCTGCCTCACGGCAGGCTACGCCTTCGGGAAGCTGCGCTTCGCTCTGCGGAGGCCTCTCTTCCTGCTCGTACTGTTCATGTCCATCTTCCCGCAGCTGCTCTTGGCCATGCAAGTATCCAAGCTGGTATCGCTCATGCACCTTACGAACACCGGCTTGGGCGTGATCCTCGCGTGGGTAGCCTACTTCGCGCCCTTCGGCACCTATATCATGACTACATATTTTGCGGATATGCCCTACGAGCTCGTCGAAGCCGCCCGCCTCGACGGAGCCTCCCAGTTCAGGATTCTCGCGAGTATCATGGCGCCCATCGCCCTGCCTATGGTCGCGACCATTACGATAATAGGCTTTCAGTCCATGTGGAACGAACTGCCTTTCTCCATGCTTATTTTGCAGCAGGAAAAGCTTCGGACCGTGACCGTCGGGATAGCCGTAATGCGAGGAGAGTACGGTCTCCGTGTGCCTATCCTGTCCGCCGCGCTCGTGCTCGCAATGGCCGTCCCGCTGGTCATCTTTCTGCTGTTCCAGCGCTATATAACGCTTGGCGTCACCGCGGGCGCCGTGAAAGGTTGAAGTCGGGAATCGAGGTATAACACGGCGCAAATACCGCTTTCCAATGACCATCCCGTGGCGGAAATCGCCGTCGGCGATTCGACCCTCGTGTACACGCTCTACCCCGAGACGGGAATGGTCGCCTTTTCCTGCCTGCCTATGGCGACCAGCGCCCTGCGAGTCGAAAAGCGACGCTTCCTGCGGACGCCGGAAATCCTCTCCCTTCCCGAGCCGTCGCGATCCATGCCGGCGCAGCCGCCGGAATCATTGGCGCAGTTGCATATTCGCGGCACCAGCGGCCCGGCCGCCTTCGCCCAGGGCCGCACTCTGCGCAATGGCGATGCCTGCGCCCTTGCCCGATTCTCCGCACAGGAGATCATCGAGGAAGACGATAGCACGACGATCGAGACGACCCTCGGCTGCGACGATTTCCGCATCCGGCATTTCGTTCGAGCTCTTCGCGGCGAGCTCGGATTTCGCGTCTGGACGATCTTCCGCAACTGCGCCTCGAGGCCGCTGACGCTCGAGATGATAGCCAGTTTCAGCCTGTCCGGCATCACGCCCTTCGATCCCGCGGATGCATCCATGCGGCTCCTCGCCCACCGCATTCGCTCGGCCTGGAGCGCCGAGGGCAGGCTCGAGACGCGCCTCCTCGAGGACCTGGAGCTCGAGCGGTCCTGGACGGGCCATTCCCCACGCAGCGAGCGGTTCGGCCAAGTCGGGTCCATGCCTGTCAGGGGCTTCTTTCCCTTCGTAGCCATAGAGGATACGGCTGCAGGCGTGTGCTGGGGCGCGCAGCTTGAGTTGGCCTCCTCCTGGCAGCTCGAGATCTACCGCCGCCACGATGACGTCTGCCTTTCGGGGGGTCTTGCGGACCGCGAGCTGGGACATTGGTGGAAGGAGATACCGGCCGGGGGGAGCTTCGAGACTCCGATGGCGGCATCAGCGACGGTCCATGGCGATCTCGAGGAGCTCTGCGAGAGGCTCACGGCCATGCAGGGCCGCGCCGTCGACAGGCAACCGGAGATCGAGCAGAGCCTACCCATAGTCTTCAACGAGTGGTGCTCCTCCTGGGGTAACCCTACTCATGCCAACGTGATCGAGACCGCCAGGAAACTCGCGTCGACCCGCGTCCGATATATCGTGATAGACGACGGCTGGGCCGAGCGCCCTGGCGACGCTTTCCAGCAGAACGGCGACTGGATCATCAATCGCAAGGCCTTCCCCGACGGGCTCAAGGCCACCTGCGACGCGATCCGCGGCCAGGGCCTCATTCCCGGGATATGGTTCGAGTTCGAAGTCTGCAATGATGGCTCCAAGGCCTGGCTGAAGACCGAGCACCACCTCCACCGCGACGGCGAGGTCCTCCGCGTAGGATCGCGGCGATTCTGGGACTTCCGCGACCCGTTCGTACGCGCCTACCTTTCGGAAAAAGTCATCGATCTCCTCCGCGACAACGGATTCGGATACCTGAAGGTCGACTACAACGAGACCATCGGCGTCGGCGTCGACGGGGCCGAGTCTCCGGGAGAGGGGCTCCGCCAGCATATCCTCGCGGTCCAGGAGTTCTTCCGGGAAATTCGCCGCGAGATCCCGGACCTGGTGATCGAGAATTGTTCGTCGGGAGGCCATAGACTCGAGCCTTCGATGATGGCCATCTGCGCGATGGGCTCGTTCTCCGACGCCCACGAGACCGCCGAAATTCCGATCATCGCGCTGAATCTCCACAGGGTCATCCTGCCGCGGCAGAGCCAAATCTGGGCGGTACTCCGGGAAACGGACAGCTTGCAGCGGCTCCGCTATTCGTTAGCCGCCACCTTCCTGGGCCGAATGGCCATCTCCGGAGACCTGACGCGCCTTTCCGATGAGCAGACCGCGGTCCTCATTCGCGCACAGGATTTCTACGAACGCGTTTCCGATATCATTAAATGCGGGGTATCGCACCGCTTCGGAGAGATAGGGCCGAGCTATCGTTACCCGAGAGGCTGGCAGGCCCTACGCCGAGCCTCCGCCGACGGAAAGTCGCTGCTCTGCGTCGTTCACGCATTCGCCGATCCGCCGGACAGAGCCTCGCGCATTCCCCTACCCCCGGGGACTGGGAAATCACGGATAAATTCTTTTCCCCTTCCGAGGTGGCGGTCCAGGGAGCTAGCCTCATGCTCCCGCCCTTGAGGTCGTTCACGGGATTTGCTCTTGTACTGGTCAAGCGCTAAAAATCGACACAATTTTAGCCGGAGGTAGCGATGAAGTTGCTGGCATATGTCCACGGCCAGGATGGCCTGGTCCTGGAAACGACCCAGGGGCGACTCAGGCTGCAAGCCGTATCCGACACCGTGATCAGAGCTACCTATACCCTGGCTCCGGAATTTTCCACGCGCCCGAGCCTTGTGGTGCTGCCCCGCGCCCTCGCCTACAGGGTCCCGAGCGGCGTTATCGAGCGCCTGGACGGCCACCTTGAATACCGCAGCGCCGGCCTCCGCGTGCGGATCGATCCGGCCACCATGGCGTTCAGCTGGTACGATCGCTCCGGCAGGCTCCTCGCGCGCGAACCCGAGCGCGGCGGCAAAACCCTCGTGCCCTTCGACCTGGTCAAATACCGTTACGATGATGCCGGCGCTCTCACCGTCCAGGACGGCCCAGACGGCCAAAAAGTCCGCGCGAGCGAAGGGACCGCGGTCGTCGACCGCACGAGCTACCACACGAAGCTGGAATTCGTCTGGCAGGACGGCGAGGCCCTCTATGGCCTTGGCTCGCACGAGGACGGCGTGATGAATCTCCGCGGCAGCATGCAATACCTCTACCAGCAGAATATGAAGGTAGTCGTCCCCTGCCTCCTCTCCACGCGAGGCTACGGGCTTTTGTGGGACAGCTGCTCGGCCATGCGCTTCCGCGACGATGCCTTCGGCTCCTACGTTTGGACGGATGCCGACGAGGAGCTGGATTTCTATTTCATGGCCGGCGATACCATGGACGAAGTCGTGGCCTCATATCGCGACTTGACGGGCGGCGTTCCCATGCTGCCCAGGTGGGCCTTCGGCTATGCCCAGTCCAAGGAGCGCTACAAGACGCAAGAGGAAATCCTCGAGGTGGCCGCCGAGTATAGGCGGCGCGAGATTCCCCTCGACCTCATAGTCCTCGACTGGCGCTCCTGGGTTGGCGAATCGTGGGGACAGAAGACCTTCGACGCCGAGCGCTTCCCCGATCCCGCGGGGATGGTCGAGGCCCTTCACGCCATGGGGATCAAGTTCATGATCTCGATTTGGCCCATAATGATCAACGAATGCGCGAACCAGCTCGAAATGCGCGAGCGAGGCTTCTTGCTGGGCAACCGGTCCACCTACGACGCCTTCAATCCGGAGGCGCGGGCCCTCTACTGGAAGCAAGCGAACGAAGGCCTCTTCTCCTCCGGCCTGGACGCCTGGTGGTGCGACTGTACCGAGCCCTTCGAGGCGGACTGGAACGGGGCGGTCAAGCCCGAGCCCGAGGATCGCATGCGGATAAATTGCGAGGAGTCCGCGCGCTATTTGGATAGGGAGTTCGCGGCGGTTTACTCGCTCTTGCATTCCGAGGGCATCTATCGCGGCCAGCGCTCGGTCCGCGAGGACAAGCGCGTCGTCGTGCTGACTCGGTCCGGCTATGCCGGCCAGCAGCGCTGGTCTACCATAGTGTGGTCCGGGGACTGCTGCGCTACCTGGGAGTCCCTGCGCAAGCAGATACCGGCAGGCCTCAACTTCTGCGCGGCCGGATTGCCCTGGTGGACTACCGACATCGGCGCCTTCTTCGTCGCCCGCAAGAACGAGTTCTGGTTCTGGCATGGCGACTATCCACAGGGCGTCTCCGATCCGCTCTATCGCGAGCTCTACCTGCGCTGGTTCCAATTCGGCGCCTTCCTGCCGATGTTCCGGTCGCACGGCACGGATACCCCGCGCGAGGTCTGGCGCTTCGGAGAGAAGGGCGAGCCGATCTACGACAGCCTCGTCGAATTCATACGCCTGCGCGCGAGGCTCCTGCCCTACCTCTATTCGGTGGCCGGCGCGGTCAGCCTCCGCCACGGCAGCATGATGAAGCCCCTGGCCTTTGCATTCCCGAGCGACGCGGCCATTCACGATGTCGGCGATCAGTACCTCTTCGGGCCGGCCCTCATGCCCTGCCCGGTGGTGACGCCCCTATCGGAGAACGGCGGACGACGGGAAGTCCGTCTCCCGTCCGGCGCCGACTGGTACGATTTTTGGACCGGCAAGCGCTATGACGGCGGCCAAACCATCAGCATCGCCGCCCCGCTCGACGTCATGCCCCTCTTCGTTCGGGCCGGTTCCATCCTGCCATTAGGCCCCGTGGTCCAGCACGCCGCCGAGGCGCCGGAAGCCGGCTGGGAAATTCGCGTGTACCCGGGAGCCGACGGACGGTTTACGGTCTACGAGGATTCCGGCGACGGCTACGCATACGAGCATGGAGAGTACGGCGAATTCGACCTTGCCTGGAACGATCGCCTAGGCAGGCTGGAGATAAGCGGCCGACGCGGAAGCTTTCCCGGAATGGCGACGGCCAGGGATCTTCGCCTCGTGCTGGTCGGCGAGGGCCGCGGGGCAGGGAGCGCTCCGGTGGCCGGCAGCGAGCCAGTGGTCAAGCCGGTACGATGGAACGGCGAGCCGATCACGGTCGCCTTGAGCGAGTGAGGACCTTCGAAAGGGACGCTTCATGAAAATCCGAGATATTCCCACTATAGGCTTCCTCAACGACAGCCTTACGCACCGATTTCATCATTGGTTTTGAACACCGCGATCTTGGAGTTCAATTCCTCGATCGAAACGGAATTCTGCATATTCAGGTCGCGGATCTTCGTCATGTTCCCGCTCAAATGCTCGGCCTCCCGATCGATCTCGAGGATGCCGTTGCGCACTTCCGATCCAAGCCTCTCGATCTTGGATATCGCCTCGTTTACCTGACCGGTGCTCTGGGATATCTCCTTCGATTCGTTCTCGATCGCCGACGAGGTCTGCGTCATTTCCACCATCGTCTTCGACATTTCGGACGCGGTCCTCGCGAGCTCGGCCATGGTTTGCGAGACTTCGGCCATCGTCAGGGCGGAGACCTCCGCCTCCTTGCGAATCGTCTCGAAGGCCTTCCTGCTCTCGGTGCTGTCGCCTCCGATTCGGTAAATCCTGGAGGAGATCGTCGTCACCGTCTCCTTGATCATCTTCGAGTTCTCGTTGGTCGATTCGGCGAGCTTCCTGATCTCGTCGGAGACGACTGCGAAGCCCTTTCCGGCCTCTCCCGCATGGGCCGCCTCGATGGCCGCGTTCATGGCGAGGAGGTCGGTCTGTCCGGCGATTCCGTCGATGATGCCGATGATCTCGTTTATCTGCTCGATATCCCGGATATTGTCGGCGGTGAGGGAGGTCAGGGACTCGAACCTCGACACCTCCCTCTCGGTCATCTCCTTGAGCTCCAGGGCGGCTTTCTCGCGCTTGCCCGATATCTCCGAAACCCTGCTTATCGACGCGCTCATCTCGACGCTCGCGGCGGAAGTCTGGTCCACGGATGCGGCCTGACGGCCGATATCGTCGGTCAGGCGCTGGATGCTGGAGCTTATCTCCTTCGTGGCCTGGGCGGAGCGCGTGAGATTGGACGCGACCTCCTCGATCTGCCGGACCATCGACCTGATGTTCCCCGACATCTCCGTCGCGCCGGCCGCCGACTCGAGGGAGGCGGATTCAACCTCGACCTTCATGCCGTTCGCGACGAGGGCGGTCGCCTTGATCTGGGCGACGACTTCGGAGAAGTACCCGACCATGTCGTTCAATTGCTCGGAAATGGTGCCGAACTCGTCATTGCCTCCGACCCGCTCGCGCGACGTGAAGTCGCCGTTTCCGTATCGCCTCATGGAATCGCCGAGACCCGAGATGCTTCTTCGGAGGTTCAGGGCGAACAGGACGAGAATGATTATGATGGCTCCGGAAAATACTATCGTTATCGCGAAGGAAATCATCTCGAGCGTTCGCGAGCGGCTCAGGATCTTATGGTCGATCAGGTCCGAGACCTTCATGAATGCGCCGTCGAAGGTATCCTTGAAGAATTCGATGGACATGATCGTATTGTTCGCGAACTTCAGCTCGAGGGGGGGCGTATTCGACATGTCCTGACCGAGTATGCCCCTATTCAGCATCAGGACGGGATTGCTATCCATGACCGCCTGGGAGCCGTCCTTTATCTGCTGCAGGGAATCCTTGGCGAGGGCCCAGAGATTGACTATCGACTTGACGTTCGCCTTCTCCTCTTTCGTTTCCGCGAGGGAGGCCAGGAGTTTGGACCCGACGAAGCTTGTCATTTCGGAGTCGCATGCGCTGAATAGATCGTTCCAGGTCTTGACGTTGCGCGCTATGTCGCTCGAGATGAGGAGGTCCTTGGAGACGGAGTCGAGTTTGAACAAATCGCTCTTGAGATCGAGACAGCTCTTCTGAAGCTCGTTGAGGGCCGTGATCTGGCTTGAAGTCGAAAAACTCACCAAGAAGATGGTCAGGAAACCCACGATCGCGAGAACCATGAGCAAATAAAGTCTGGCGCTTATCTTCATCCGACCCCCGATACGAGAACTCTAGGTCAGCGATATAGAGTTTTCAATAAACGTCCCTCCACATTTCATTATAAAAAACCGTCCCCGTCCTGAGACGGGGACGGCGCTCGACGCGTGTCTATCTGTCAGTACAGGACGTTTTTCGCTTCGGGCTTGTCGACGTTGTCCTTGGTCACGAGGAGGAAGCCGGTGTCAACGGTAGCCGGGATCTTCTTCTTACCGATGGAGACGTCATAAGCATACTTGACGCCGAGATAGCCGAGGTTGTAGGAGCTCTGGACGCAGATAGCCTGGAGGGTGCCGTCCTTGATGAAATTCGCGAGGGTGGTGGCGCCGTCGAAGCCGATGGCTACGAGCTTGCCGGCGAGACCGGCCTGGGCGATGGCCCGGCCCATGCCGATGGCGGAGGGCTCGTTCGCGCCGAAGATGCCGACAAGGTCGGTGTTCGAGGCGAGGATGCTGGTAACCTGGTTGAGGGCCTGGACCTGGTCAGACTGGGAATACTGGGTCGTGACGATCTGGAGCTTGGAGTTCTTCGCGATGTAGTCCTTGAAGCCGCCGACGCGGCCGATCTCGGAGCCGACGCCCGCGACATAGGACTCGATGGCGATCTTGCCGGTATCGGAGCCGGTAGCGGCCTTTACGCGGGCGATCATTTCCTTCGCACAAGCGCGGCCGGCCGCGTCGTTGTTGGTGGCGAGGAAGGAAGCATAGTCAGAGGTCGGGCCGTTGAGCAGGGAGTCGATGATGATCACCGGAATATGGGCCGCCTTGGCCGCCTTTACCGCCGGGATAAGGGCGTCGGGATCGGAGGGCGCGAGGACGATGGCCTTGACATTGCGGTCAATGGCGGACTCGACGATATTGATCTCCTCGTTAACGGCCGACTCGGACTGGGGACCCAGGAAGGTAACCGAGAGCTTGGGAGACTTCGCCCTGAGCTCTTTCTGAGCGTCGAAGCAGCCGGTCTGGACGTTCTGCCAATAGCCGGACTGGCCGGTCTTGACGATTACGGCGATTTCCTGCCCGAACGCCAGCACTGACACGAAAGCGAGAACGAGGACGACAGCTAGTGCCTTCTTCATGTAAACCTCCTATAAACTTTACGGCCCTACGGGCCGTCGATTCCACATGTACGTTATTTTTTCTTGTAGCGGATCTGGTCGATGGAGACCGAGCCGATTACGACAAGGCCGATGGCGATCTGCTGGACGAAATACGAAGCTCCGCCCATGGTCAGGCCGACCGTCAGGACGCCGATTATGAAGGAGCCGATCACCGCGCCGGATATCGTGCCGATTCCGCCCATGAGGCTCGTGCCGCCTATGACGGAAGCCGCGATCGCGTTGAGCTCATAGCTGATCCCTCCGTTCGGCTGGGAAACGACCATTCTCGAGGCGAGGACGATACCGGCGAAGGCGGCGCAGAAACCGCTGATCACGTACGCGATAACCTTTATCCTGGTGACCTTGATGCCGGAAAGCCTGGAGGCCTCCTCATTGGAGCCGACGGCGTAGGTGTACCTTCCGATACGGGTCTTTCTAAGGACGAAACCGAAGACTATCGCCATGATAATCATTATAAAGACCGGATACCCTATGCCGGGGAATATCTGGTTGACATGTTGAGAATCATATATCGTAAACAACCGGTCATTACCCAAGCTTCCGAAGGCATCGGGGGCCGGCCTGGACATAGCGTTCGTGATAGTGAGCACAAATCCGCGGGCGACCATCATCATGCCGAGTGTGGCGATGAAGGGCGGTATTCGAAGCCCGGTGATCATGATGCCATTCAAGAATCCGCAGAGAACGCCCGAGAGAAGACCCATGATCATCGATAGCCAGATCGGCATCCCCGCATTGGCGGCTATGACGGCTATCGTGCCGGTAAGAGCGATAACCGAGCCGATCGAGAGGTCGATGCCTCCTGTGATGATGGTAAAAGTTACGCCAATGCCCATCATGGTTACGGTGCTCGTCTGTAGGGCGAGTGTCGCGACATTGCGCATCGTGAAGAAGTTCTTCGCCACGAAGGAGAACAGGACGAAAAGAAAGACGAAGGCCCCGAGTATGGCGAACTGGTCTATGGAAATCTTCTTGCGACCCAAGCCCAGCGGAACCTCGACCTTAGCGCCTATGTTCGGTTGCTGCAATTTTTCGTTAGCCATGGTCTTGCTCCCTTTCATCTCGTGAGAACGGCACCCGCACCCAGTCCGGCCGCGTAGTTCAAAATTTCTTCCTGGCTCGTGTCCTTCGTGCGCAGAGTCGCCGTGAGGCTCCCCTCATGCAGGACAAGGACACGGTCCGTCATGCCGATAATCTCGGGCAGCTCGGATGAGATCATGATCACGCCCACACCCTTGCGGGCAAGGCTTTCGATCAGTTCGTAGATCGCGTATTTCGCGCCAACGTCGATGCCCCGCGTCGGCTCGTCGAAAATGAGGATGCGGGAATCGCGGAACAGCCACTTGGCGACGACGACCTTCTGCTGATTGCCTCCCGAGAGATTATTAATTACCTGCATGAGGCTCGGCGTCCGGATGTTGAGCTCATCCACGTAGTTTTGAGTCACCTTGAGCTCTTGGACTCTCGAAATGATCCCAAAACGCTTGGAAACCTCGAAGAGATTGGCCATCGTCACGTTCTGGTCCAGCCGCATCTTCACCGCGAGGCCTTCCAGCTTACGATTCTCCGAAAGATAGGCTATGCCGTTATGAATCGCGTCGGCTGGAGAATGGATATTGAGCCGCTTGCCGTCGCGGAAGATCTCTCCCGAATCCATGGGATCGGCCCCGAAGATCGCGCGGGCCAGCTCGGAGCGGCCGGCGCCCATCAGCCCCGCGATGCCGAGGATCTCCCCTTCGTAGAGATCGAAGGAGATATCCTTCAAGATGGTGTTATGGACTATATGCCGCACTTCGAGGAGCTTTTTATCGGTCGGCACGTTCTTGCGGACCGGGAACATGTTCTCGAGCTTGCGGCCGACCATCTTGTTGATGATCTCTTCCATCGTGATGTCGACGTAATCGCTCGTCGAGATGTAATGGCCGTCCCGAAAGACCGTTATCCTGTCCACAATGTGCTTGAGCTCGTCGAGGCGGTGCGAGATGTAGATGATGCCCACGCCCCGGCTGCGGAGCCTGTGGATGACCTTGAATAGCTCGTCGATCTCGGTCTCGGTAAGCGCGCTCGTCGGCTCGTCCATGATGAGGACTTCGGAATCTTTGGAAAGGGCCTTCGCGATCTCGACCATCTGCTGCTTGGATATGGAGAGCCGGTTGAGCTTGACGGCAGGGTCGATGTCCACATTGAGCCCACGCAGGATCTCGGCGGCGTCGACATTCATCTTTTTATCGTCGATGTACCCGAGCACGGTGCGCGGCTCGCGGCCTATGTAGATATTCTGCGCCACGGTAAGGTGAGGAACGAGATTGAGCTCCTGGTAGATGATGCCGATCCCGGCCTCGCTCGACTCCCGCGAGTTTTGGAAGTGGACTTCCTTTCCTTTATAAGCGAGCGTCCCGCTGTCCGGTCGGTAAACCCCGCTCAGTATCTTCATGAGCGTGGACTTTCCGGCCCCATTCTCGCCGACGAGCGCGTGCACTTCGCCTTTGCGCAGCTCGAAGGAGACCGAATCCAATGCCTGGACCCCGGGAAAGCCCTTCGAGATTTTATCCACCATGAGAATCGTTTCGCCCATAGCCCGACGCCTCGCTGGGCGAATTATAGAACCGGTTCCGGGAAACGCGTAATTGAGGAATCGGCACTCTATGTGGAATATCCGGCACAAACCGAGACCTTCCGCCCGCGGCCGACACGAGCGCCGCGCCCCCAATCGTGCTATACTACGCCAATGTACCGATTCCTGATGGTGGACGACGAGGAAATCGTTCGCAGGGGGTTTGCGACCAAGATAGATTGGGCCGGCGCGGGCTTCGAATTCCTGCCGCCCTGCGAAAACGGCCGCGACGCGATGGCGGCCATAGACGAGTTCCGGCCCGACATCGTCATGACGGATATCCACATGCCCCATGCCGACGGGATAGCGGTCGCGGCCCACGTCAAGGAGCGCTATCCCGATATCGTCGTCGTCATCCTCTCCGGATACGACGAGTTCGGGTACGCGCAGGCGGCCATACGCAACAAGGTCTTCGACTATGTCCTCAAGCCCGTTTCGTCCCGAGATCTCACGACCCTGCTCGCCAGGATAAAGGACAGGCTCGACTCCGATCGGCGCTCTCGCGAAGATGAGTCCGCCTTGCGCCTGAAGGCGGACCTCTCGAGCGACATTCTCCGCGAGCGCAGGTTCGCCGAGTTTCTCACGGGGGTCTCGCCGATGCCCGATGCCTCGGAAGCGGCTGGCTTCCTGGGCTTCGGGCCGGATCTGCTCGCCTGCGCGGCCATGGTCGCCGAGCGCGAATGCGCGACGCCTCGAGAGACCGCCTGCGACGGGGCTGTCGACACCGCATCGGCTTCCGACGAAGTCCGCGAGAGAATGGCCAAGGCCCTTGGCCTGGCTCGGCGCTCGGCGCCCTTCTACCCCGCGGAAGGCCGATTCGCCGCGCTGGTCTTCGAGACCGGCCTGGATCACTGCGCCAGGACCGTGCTCGCCGTAGCCTCGGCCCTCCTGGACGATGGGCGATCTGGACTGCGCGTGGCCGTCAGCAGGCCTTACGAGCTCTGGATGGACGCGCCTCGCGCCTACGCCGAGGCGGCGGCCGCCCTCGCCTATAGACTGGTGCGCGGGCCGAAACGGCCCTATCTCTACATGCAGGCGGGCGAGGACCGCGAGGCCCTCGCCGAGCTCAAGTCGCGGGAGGAAAGACTCTGCCTGGCGGTGCGTACCGGGGCCGCGCTTCGCGTACCCGAGCTGTCGCTAGCCTACACGGACGCCCTCGATCGCGCCGGCCTGTCCCCCCTGCGTCTTCGCCACGAGGTACTTGTCGCTGTTCTCACGGATCCACGACGAGCTCGCCGGAATCGGAGTCTCATCGAATGCCCTGTCGGACAAGCTCTCCTGCGATTATTATCGCTTCGTCGAGTCGCTCGGCACTCCCGAGGCGATCTCGACCGCTCTGGCGCGGCTTGCCGAGGTCGCCATAGGCATCTTGGAGGAGAGCAGCCTCCACGAGCCCGAGTGGAAAGTCCTCGACTTCAAGGATTATGTCGCGAGGCATTACGCGGAGAAGGGCATCTCGATCGGCAAGGCCGCCGAGCGACTGTCCATCAGCGAGAGCTACCTTTCCAAGCTCCTCCGACGCAGGCTCGGGATGTCCTTCGTCGAATACCTGTCCGATTACCGCATCGACCGCGCCAAGGAGCTCCTCGCCTCGAGCGATATGCTGACCTACGAGGTGGCCGAGGCGGTCGGCTACCCCGACGCCCGCTATTTCGCCTCGCTCTTCAAGAAGCGCACGGGCATGACGCCCTCCGATTACCGGAAGTCCCTCGGGGCGATGGAATGAAGATCCGCCGCATACAGGCCACCCTCATCCAGGCCTTCGCCCTCATCGTCATCATGACGATCTTCCTCCTGGGCGCGGTTTCGCTCAACTTCTTCCGCAGGACCCTGGTCGACTCGGCCGAGCAGAGCACGATGCAGTTCGCGGCCCAGCTCTCGAGGATCGTCGACAACTACATCGCCTACATGAACGACATCGCCCTCGTCGTGATGGACGATCAGGACGTACGCGCCTATATGGCGGCGCCGGCGGCGAGCTCCGCATGGGACAGGGCGAGGATCGAGTCGTTCCTCGGCTCGATCCGCAAGGTGCGCAAGGACATCGACGGCGTCTTCCTCCTGCCCGCCCGCTCGAACGCGGTCGGAGCGGCGCCCGACGTACTGCCGGCCTACGTGATCGTCTCGTCGCCCGGCGACAGCGTCAATCCGGATTACGATTACGGCCACTTCGCTTCGGCCGGGGCCAGGACGGCAGATACCGACGTACCCTCCGTTTCCTCCGCCCATGTCGAGAATCTGGTCGACGGCCGCTACCCTTGGGTAATCTCGCTCGACCGAAAAATCAAGGGCCACGACGGATCGATCGTCGGATACATACGAGTCGACCTCAATTACGCCATCATCGAGGACCTCTGCAGGGACATCCAGCTCGGCTCGTCGGGCTATGTCTTCATCCTCGACAAGTCGGGGGATATCGTATATCACCCTCGCCAGCAGCTCATCTACGGCAACCTCAGGACCGAGCGGATCCCGCAACTCCTCGCTCTCAGGGAAGGCTTCCTCACCTCCGACGTCGACGGCCGCCAGATCCTTTATACCGCGAAATCCTCGGCTCGGACGGGCTGGATCATCGTGGTCGTCTCCTACCTCTCCGAGCTCTTGGCCGGCTCCCAGCGCGCGATCTATACGTTCATCCTGCTCGCGATCCTCTGCTTCACGGTCTCGGTATTCGTCTCGTCCTTCGTCTCCGTACGCATTTCCCGTCCGATCGAGGCGCTGCGCCGATCGATGCAGGAGGTCGAGAAGGGCAATTTCGACATGGACATAACCGTCGAGTGCTCGAACGAGGTCTATCAGCTCGCCCACGACTGCGATATCGCGGTCAAGAAGGTTCGCGACCTGATCGAGCAGAACCGCAAGGATTCCGAACAGAGGCGCCTTCTCGAGCTCAGGGCCCTCCAGGCCCAGATCAACCCGCACTTCCTCTACAACACCCTCGACTCCATCATCTGGATGGTCGAGCTCGGGGAAAACGAGAAGGCCATCGACATCACGTCGAACCTCGCCCGCTTCTTCCGCCTGGGTATAAGCAGGGGCTCGGAAATAATCACCATCCGGACCGAGATCGAGTACCTCGAGACCTATCTTTCGATTCAAAAGACCCGCTACGAGAACAAGCTCGACTACGAAATCTCCTTTCAGCCCGAACTCTATGGATTCCGGATATTGAAGCTTCTCGTCCAACCCTTGGTGGAGAACGCGATCTATCACGGCATCAAGAACAAGGAGACGCCGGGAATCGTCCGCGTCTACGGCGAGAGGGAGGGAGGGACCATGCTCATCCGAGTGAGCGACGACGGCGTCGGAATGGACCCGCCCAGGCTCGAGGCGCTGCGCCGATCGCTCCGCGAGTCGGCGGACTACGAGGCCGAGGCCTCCTCGGGGGGCGTCGGCGTCCACAACGTGCAGGGCAGGATAGCGCTCTACTTCGGGGCCGAGTACGGCCTCGCCTTCGAGTCGACGCCGGGGGTCGGCACGACCGCGACCGTCAGGATACCCCTTGTCGAGGAGGCCGAGCCGTGAAGGACCGCGGGATATTCGTCATGCTCGCGCTGGCCCTGCTGGCGGCGCTCGTCGTGACGATAGCTTATAGGAAAGACGCCAGCCCGCAGCTCGACAAGAAGAAGGTCGTCGCCATCTTCAAGACATCGGGAACGGCCAACGCCTTCTGGGTCTCGGTAAGCGACGGCGTCGAGTCGGGCGCGAAGGACTTCGGCCTGGACGTATCCTTCCGATCGCCCCGCGACGAGATCTACGTCGACGAGCAGATAGCGATACTCCGCGGCGCCGTCGCCGAGCGTCCCGCCGCCATCGTCCTCGCCGCCTCGCGATTACCAGCGCCTCGTCGAGCCCGTCCGCGAGGCCGAGGCCTCGGGCATCAAGGTGGTGTGCGTGGATTCCTTCATCGAGTCCGACGACGCCGACGCCAAGGTCGGCACCGACAACTTCGAGGCCGGGCAGGAATGCGGCCAGGCCCTCCTGCGGCAGATCCGCCCGGGCACCCGCGTCGCCGTCATGAGCTACGTCCAGGGCAGCTCCACGGCGATCGGCCGCGAGTCGGGCCTGCTGCAGGCCCTCGACGGGAAGGTCGCGCTGACGGGGACTACCTACAGCTCGTCGGACGACGCGATCGCCTACAAGCAGGCCAAGGACATACTCGCGCGCGAGCCGGCCCTGGGCGCCATAGCGGCCCTCAACCTTCCCACCACGCTCGGCGCGGCCCGCGCCCTCGTCGAGTCGGGCAGGCAGGGCAGGGTAGTCCTCGTCGTCTTCGATAATTCCCCCGAGGTGATGCGGCTCATCGAGCAGGGAGTGATTCAGGACGCGATAGTCCAGAAGCCCTTCAATATGGGCTATCTCTCGATGGAGGCGGTACGCGAGCTCATGGACGGGAAGCGGCCCAAGCGCTACACGAATACCGGCTCCGTGGACGTCGACAAGGCCAACATGTTCGATCCCGAGAATCAGAAACTGCTGTTTCCGGTCGCCGGGCAATAGCCGGGCATCGCCATGAACCGATAGAATCGGCCCATGCCCGACGAAATCGGCTCCGTCCGTTCCTACCTCGTGGTTTGCCTCAACCCGGTGATACAGACGACCCTCGTCTTCGGCCGCCTCGTCAAGGGCGAGGTCAACCGCACATCGAAATACCGCGTGGACCCGTCGGGCAAGGGGATAAACGCGGCCCGCGTCCTCGGCCAGGTGGGCAGGAGGGCGATCAACCTGACCCAGCTGGGCGGCCCGGCGCGCGGCTGGTTCCTGGCGATGTGCATGGCCGACGCTCTCGAGCTGCGATGGGTCGAGTCGGGGGCGGACATCCGTTTCTGCTCGACGATCGTCGATGTCGCGGACCGCAGCGCGACCGAGCTCGTCGAGGAGGCGCGGCCCGTCGCGGAAGGCACGGCCGAGCGGATCCTCGCCGAGTTCGATCGCATCCTGCCCGAGGCGGCGACGGTCATGCTCTCCGGGACCAAGGCGGCCGGCTTCCCCGCGGACATCATGCCCGAGATGGCGAGGCGCGCGGCCGGGGCGGGCAAGCGGATAATCCTCGACATCAAGGGAAGGGACCTCCTCGATTGCCTGCCCTTCCGGCCCGCCGTCGTCAAGCCCAATCTCGAGGAGCTCCTCCAGACCTACGCTCCGGACAAGGCCGGTGCCTGGAGGTTGGAAGCCGGGGAAGCCGCGATGCGCGATCTCGTCGCGGGGATCGGGCGCGAGTACAAGGAAAAGCACGGCGCCTGGCTCGTCGTGACGAGGGGGGATCGCCCCAGCCTCTTCTGGGACGGCTCGGGGCTCAGGGAGTGCCCGGTCCTGCCGGTCGCGGTCCTCAACCCCATCGGCTCGGGCGATTCCTTCAACGTCGGCGTAGCGACGGCCCTCGAGGACGGGGCGACGATAGCCGAGGCCGTGGCCGAAGGCACGAGGCTCGGGTCCCTCAACGCGGAGAGGCTGAAGCCGGGTTCGATAGCCTGAGCCCTCGGCCTAGGCCGGGGCGCCCAGGGCCGAGAGCGCGGCATCCAGGGTCACGGTGAAGGCGGTCCGTCCCGGCACGCTCCTGAAGGCGATGGCCCCCCCGTTGCGTTCCACTATCCTGCGCGCGATATCGAGACCGAGTCCCTTGCCCTCGCCCAGGGACTTCGTCGTAAAGAAGGGTTCGAAGACGCTGCCGCGAATCGCTTCCGGGATCCCGACCCCGTCGTCGACGATGGTCACGCTCACCTTGGGTCCGCCGGCCTCGATATCGATCAGGAGCTCGCCCGAACCGTCCATCGCCTGGAAGGCGTTGGAGAGGATATTGGTCCATACGAGGCCGAGCTCCTCCCTGTCGCCGAGGGCCCACGCGGAAGGCGCCCCGGACCAGGCGATCCGAACCCTCCGTCGCGAGGCTCGAAGAGGCGAGAGGGCGGCCTCGAGCTCGCCCCGGACCTCGATCGGCGCGACGGAGCGCGGCAGGTCCCGGCTCGCGTACGATCGAAGCGTATCCACGACCAGGGCCGCCTTGGAGACCGCCAGCTCGACGACCCGCTCGGCGCGCGCGACGGCCGCCGCCCTCGCGGTCATATCCAGAAGCCTCTCGCCGCGCTCCGTGCGCAGCAGCTCGGTCGCCTCGGGCGGAAGCGAGGAAAATCCCATGCCCGTCAGGATTTCGGCCCAACGCTCCGAATCCTCGGCCCCGGCCGCGACGAGGGAGGCGCGGATGGCGCGCCGGCGGGATCTTTCGTCCCGAGTGTCGAAGGTTTCGATGCCGTCCTGCGCGCGCTCGGCGCAAATTCGGCAGAAGGCGATCTCGTTTTCGCTGGCGCCCTCGTACAGGGTCGGCAGGCCGGGAAGCATCGTCCGCAATTCCTCGCTCGCCGCGCGGCTGGAGGAGGAGATCGCCGCGAAAGGCGTGTTGAGCTCGTGGGCGATGCCCGCGACCAATCTCCCGATGACGGCTCTCTTCTCCGAGGTCAACAGCCGCTCCTGCGCTTCCTGAAGCTCGGCGTAGGCTTTCGAGAGTCTCTCGTTGATCGCGACGAGGCTCTCGTTCGAGCGCGCCAGCTCCTCGGTGCGCACGCTCACCTGGGCCTCGAGGCCGACGTGGTAGAGATCCATTTCGTCCAGCATGGTGTTGAATACGGAAGCGAGGACCGCGACCTCGCCCGCGCCCTCCGGGACCGTTGCCCTTACGGCGAAATCGCCCCCTGCGACGGTTCGGGCCACTTTCGCCAAGCCGTCGATGGGCCGCGTCAGCCGGCGCGACAGGGCGACGGCCACGACGATGGAAACGAGGACGGCGAGGGCCGCGCCGATGATCGAGACATAGAGGATGGTCCCGAAGCTCCGGTCCAAGCCGACGAGGGAGGACTCGAATTCCCTCTCTACGATGCCCGAGTCGATCTGGATGAGCGACATGAGCTCGTCTTGATTGGCCCTGAACTTCTCGACGACGTCGGGAGCGTCGCGGAGGCTGAAGGGCATTCCCGGCGCGAGATAGGAGGAGGCGAACACGAAATAGGAGCGGAAGGCCGAGCCGAGCCTCTCGAAGGAATCCTTCCGGCCGGGTACCGAGCCGACGAGGAGCTTGACGTTCCGCTGGAATTCGTTCGCGTCCCGATCCAGCGAGGCGATGGCCGCGCCACGTTGCGAGGCATCGATGAAAAGCGCGTCCCAGACGCCCCCCTTAACGCGCAGGACTATCTGGGCAGAATCCTGGACTGCCTTCTCGGCCGCGAATTCCCTTTCCGCGATGGCGCGTATCCGGACGGAGGTGGCGTAGAGCGACAGGAGGTTGAAGGTCATGAGGACGAAGAAGCCGGCGATGATAGTGGCGAAGCCTAAAAGGAGGCGCGCCCTGAATCTCATCTAGCCCCTCTGTCGCCCATCGAGGCCTCCGTTCCACTGACAATTATATCTCAAGGTTCGCCGATGTCAAAAAACCGCATTTGCGTTCGGCCGCGACCGCTCCTATACTTGAGTACGAGGAAGAAGTGGCCATGCAGGGAGTTCCCGGGGGAAGATCCGCGGCCTGGAGGATCGGAGCGGCCTTCCTAACCATCGCGATCTCGTTGTGGGGCGGGTCCTGCGGGGCAGAGCTCAGGGCGAGCCGCGCCGAGACCGCGGAGCTCGCCGCCAGGATCCGATCGGGCTTCTCGGCCATACGGATCGCCGAGGACTCGATGGTCGCGACCATCGAGTCGGTCTATGCCGACGTCTCCTCGCTCGACCTGTCGGTCGGGAAGATGGACGTCGAGAATGGCGGAGTCTTCGCCACCTTCGAGGGGAACAAATACTACTATAAGACGGTGCGCACCGGATGCAGCTATTATTGCAGCCCGCTTCGTCCCGTCGACGACGCCATGCGCCGCGAGATCCGGATCATGGGCTACTTTGAGGGCGCGCTCCAGAAGGCTTCCGAGTCGCTCCCGCCCTATCTCGACATGGTCTTCTACGGCGTTCACGAGCCTCTTTCGATCGCCATGCTCTATCCCGGCCTTGACGTAGTCTCCATCTTCCCGCCTGGAGTGAGGTTCACCGATTTCGAATGGTACGATAGAGGGCTCGAATCCCCAGGCCCCGGGCGCTGGTCCGCCCTCCCCTTCGCGGACCTGATCAACGGCTGGGTGATGGATTTCTCGAAGCCCGTCAAGGCGGGAGGCGCGATCAAGGGCGTCGCGGTCATCAGCGTCGACATCATGAAGGCGAGCGAGTATTACCTCGGCAAGGCCGTCACGCCCCTCGTCCTCCTGGCCTCCGATTCGACCCTGATGGGGGCGAGCCCGAGCGCGCGCGCGGACTTCGGGCTCGCGCCCCTCGAGGACGAGGCCCTCGTGAAGCAGATGACGGCGAATCGCTTCGTCCCCGCCGCCCAAAGACTCGACGACGCGTCGCGACCCGCCGATATTCGTTCCCTGGCGTCGAGGATCCTCGCCGGGGAGAGCCGCTTCGAGCAGAGGATCGGCGCCGCGAGCTGGGTGGTGGAGTCGATCCGAATATCGGAGATCGGCTTCTATCTCGTGGGGTTGGGCCGGCGTTGAGGCCGGGGGCGCCGGCCCGGCCGCGTCGACGAGCCGATCGGCGCTCGCGCCTTCAGCCCAGCATCGAGGTGTCGGCTCTCGAGAGATCCTGCGCGTACCAGTCGGCCCCGGCGGCGCGAAGCTCGGCCTCGGTGAAGCTCCCGCCGAGGGCGAGGCAGGCCGCGCCCGCCGCCTTGGCCGCCTTTACCCCGGAGACGGCGTCTTCCACGACGAGACAGGCCTCGGGTCCGAGACCGAGGCGGCGGGCGGCCTCGAGGTAGATATCCGGGAAGGGCTTCTTGCGCTCGACCTGGAGACCGTCGACGGCCGCGTCGAAGTCGGTCTCCGAAAGGCCTATCTCGCTCAGGTTGGCCTCGAGCTTGCGCCTGTCGGCGCTCGTGGCGATCGCGGTCTTGAGGCCCCGCGAGCGGCACTCGCGCACGAAGGCCACGGCCCCGGGCATCTCCTCGAGCCTGCCGCGTATGAGCTCGAAGTAGAGATCGTAGGTCCGGGCCTTGTCCGTCTCGATATCGATCTCCACTCCGTACTTCTCGGCGACTCCGCCGATGAAGCGATTCTCCCCCGTCCCCACGAAGGGCAGGAAGTCGGCGCGCGTCGCGGTCAGGCCGTAGCGCTCGGCGAGCATGACGATGGCCGCCTCGGCGATGAAGGCCTCGGAATCCACGAGAACGCCGTCCATGTCGAATAGTACGCCCCGGATCATATGCGACGACTCTGCCGGAAGCGGCGCCACGGCGTCAAGGGAGGTCATGGAGATGCGGCGCGGTCTCTTAGATCTCCGGCGCCCCGGCGAGGAGGTAGTCCTCGGCCTCCTTGCTCCATAGCATGTTGTCCTTCTTGACGATTCGGGCGAGCTCGGCGTAGAAGGGCTCGGCTTTTCCCCTCTCCTCGAAGTCGGCGAGGGCGACGAGGTCGAGCCTCTTGTGCGTGTAGATGAGCTTCTTGCCGCCGGGGATCTTGTCGAGCGAGACGGTCGTCGCGGCCACCGCGTCGAGGCCCCCTACGTGGGTGATCATCGCGACGGGATTGAGGCGCCCGTCGGCCATCATCTCGAGGGACTCCTTGATGTCGTCGGTGTTGCCGCCCGAAGTCCCGACGAGGTGGTGGGACTCGTAGTGCACGTCGTAGAAGTTGAGCTGGGCCGAGAAGCCGGTGTCCGTCGGGCCGGCGAAGAAATTGAGGCAGCCGTCGGGGCCGAGGAGCCTGTCCCCCATCTCGACCACGGGCCTGACGGGCGCGAAGACGAAGACGTCGTCGAAGAGCCTGCCGCCGTTCAGGGACTTGAGGTGGGCGACGGGGTCGGCTATGTCCTTCGTGTTCACGTAGCGCAGGTCGACTCCGTTGCGCTTCGCCTCCTCCACGGTGAAGATCGACGCCGCGCGCGCGAGCCGGGCCTCGTCGATATCGGTGACGACCACGCGCGAGGGCCTGAGCGGCGCGTGCATCGCGTAGTCGATGGCGCCGATGCCCATGGGACCGACGCTCGCGAGGAGGGCGAGGGAGCCGCCTTCCCTGATGCCCATCTCGTGGACGTAGGAGCCGCCCTTCGTGTGATACTGCGCGTGGTAGGCGCCCACGATGCACGAGACGGGCTCGGACAGGGAGC